>CAYXBW010000041.1:0-20269 GCA_964463305.1 uncultured Christensenella sp.
ATTATAAATTCAATGTAACACTATGCCATAGATAGCATTTTTAGTTAGGGTTACTATATAACTATTTGGGGGTAGCAAATATGAGCAATAGTAAATCAAGACAGCAAAATTTTACTGTAGTTTTATTTTTGATATATCTGTTTTTCGTAGTTTGGATGGTGCTTTTTAAGGCGGATTTTTCAATTGAAGGCTCACCCGAAATACGCAGCCTAAACCTGATACCTTTCTCTGGCTCAGCAATAGTAAACGGTCAGGCCAACATAAGCGAAATATTGAGCAATATGGCCATTTTTATTCCCTTTGGCATATATATATCACTTGTTTTTCCCGCTTGGAGTTTCATAAAAAAATGGCTTCCCATAGTGGCTTGCAGCGCTCTGTTTGAGATATTGCAATACGCACTGGCAATAGGCCGCTCCGATATAACCGATCTGATTTCAAATTCCTTGGGCGGCGCTGTGGGTATATTGATGATCTTTATACTGATGCGTATTTTAAAATCCCACACCAAAACAGCAAAGCTTGTGAACATAATTATGTGCGCAGGAACATCTTTATTGGGTGTGCTCACTGTGCTGCTAGTATTAAACAACCCTGCTTGACTGCCCCTGGCTTTACAATGTTTATATAGGAGCCTCACTTAGTGCGCTCCATGCAAAAACCGCGCTCCTTGCGTACTATAATATTTTAGCATTAAGCTCTATTGCGGGATGAAATTATGTATTGAAATAATATGCTACGCTTGGCTACAAAAAAACCGCCGTTCACACAGCGGTTTTTCAATATCAAGTTTGCTCTTATATGAATCTTACAGGGTTTATTTTGACACCCGGACCCATCGTGGAAGATATAACTACGCTTCTCAGATAAGTTCCCTTGGCGGCGGAAGGCTTCGCCTTAACAACAGCCTCCATAAGCGCCTTGAGGTTCTCTGCAAGCTTTTGAGCATCAAAGCTTTTCTTTCCTATGGGCACGTGAATTATGGCCGTCTTATCCAAACGATACTCCACCTTACCGGCTTTGATGTCGTTTATGGCTCTTGCAACGTCCATTGTAACCGTACCAGATTTTGGGTTAGGCATGAGACCCTTGGGTCCAAGCACCTTACCCATGCGGCCTACAAGGCCCATCATGTCCGGCGTGGCAACTATAATGTCAAAATCGAACCAGTTTTCTTTCTGGATCTTATCTATCATTTCCTCTGCGCCCACGAAATCTGCGCCCGCGTCCTCTGCCTCTTTGGCCTTATCGCCCTTGGCTATAACAAGTACGCGCACAGTTTTGCCCGTACCGTGAGGAAGCACAACCGCGCCCCTTACCTGCTGGTCTGCATGGCGGGGATCTACGCCCAGCTTAACAGAAAGCTCTATTGTTTCATCAAAATTTGCCTTAGCCGTATCAAGGCAGATCTTAACAGCCTCTTCCGGGTCAAACAATGTCAATCTATCGTACGCTTTTACGCTATCCTGATATTTCTTGCCTCTTTTCATATCGTCAGCCCTCCACTTCTACGCCCATGCTGCGCGCCGTTCCCGCTATCATGCTAACCGCCGCGTCTATATTCGCCGCGTTCAGATCGGGCATTTTTAGCGTGGCTATTTCCTCAAGCTGCGCACGGGTGATAGTGCCCACCTTTGTGCGATTGGGAACGCCTGAGCCCTTTTCCAGCTTTATTGCCTTTTTTATAAGCACTGCCGCCGGAGGGGTCTTCGTAATAAAGCTGAACGAACGATCTGCATATACCGTTATAACAACGGGAATAACAAGACCCACCTGCTGTGCGGTCTTTTCGTTGTAAGCCTTACAAAATTCCATTATGTTTACGCCATGCTGACCAAGCGCCGGACCTACCGGAGGCGCCGGAGTGGCTTTACCCGCGGGTATCTGAAGCTTTATATACCCTGCTACCTTCTTTGCCATTTTTACTTTCCTTCTTTCTTATGTGATGTGGTAATCGGCGTTTTTATGCGCCTCCCACTCAAAAACAAGCTTGTATTACAGCCCGCCATACCGGCGGGGCAAAGCGGCTTTTGCTTATGTGATGTGGCCTGCGAATGTTGGCCTCCCACTCAAAAAAACTGCTTATATCCTTTTTATCTGAACGAAATCCAGCTCCACAGAGGTGTCTCTGCCGAACATAGATACAAGCACGTGCACCTTCTGGCGCTCCGTGTTCACCTCTTCCACCGTGCCCACAAAGCTTTCCAGCGGGCCGGAGGTAACTATTACGTTGTTTCCAACCTCCACGTCCAGGCTTATGCGCACGTTTTCTATGCCCATAGACCGAACCTCCGCGTCAGAAAGCGGGATAGGTTTGCTGGACGGACCAACAAAGCCCGTAACGCCGCGCGTATTTCGCACAACGTACCAGGATTCGTCCGTCAAAAACATTTTCACCATAACGTAGCCGGGAAACATCTTCCTGGATACGTGGCGTTTTTTACCGTTCTTGATCTCTACCGATTCTTCCATCGGCACCTTAACATCTATGATGGTATCCTGCAGATTATGGTTTTCTATAGTCTTCAGCAGATTGTCCATAACCTTGTTTTCATAGCCGGAATAGGTGTACACCACATACCAGTACGGCTTGTCTGTACGTTCCTGCTTTATAAACGTCTGCTTGTCTATAGCGGAGGGCTTATCGTCCCTTTCTCCGTCATCATCTGCGCCCTCAAGCAAAGTATCCATTGCCGCATCATCCTCTGTTTGGGGCTGCTCTATAGCAAGCTCCTCAGCGGATGCTGCGTCCAATATATCCTCGTTTTCAGGCATACCTTCCAATTTTTCTTTTACCATTAAACTAGGCTCCACTTCAGCTCATAAGGAAGTTTTTGAACAGCGTGCCAAGACCCAGGTCCATAAGGCCCACCACAACCGCGAATATGGCTATGAAAGCGATCACCGCAAATGTTGTTTTGAAAAGATCTTTCTTTGTAGGCCAGGTTACTTTTTTTACCTCGCCCCAAACGTCTTTAAAAAACCTTGCGGGACTGCGCCGCTGCTTTTTATTTTTCTGTTTGGCAATCTTTTTTTGTTCCGCAAGCTGTTTTTCTTTATCCTTGCCAAGTAATTTGGTTTTTGCCATTTCACTTTCCCCTATAAAAAATTATTTTGTTTCCCTGTGCGGGGTATGCTTTTTGCAGAACTTACAATATTTAGATATCTCCAGCCTGTCGGGATCATTTTTCTTGTTCTTCATCGTATCGTAATTCCTCTGTTTGCACTCCGTGCAGGCCAGCGTTATTTTAGTACGCATGCTTTCATTCCTCCAGTATAAATCTAGGCAATCTAAAAAAAGGCTTTTCCGCCTTTTCTTAGGATACCGTAATAATATAGCATAGTTAACCCCCGCTGTCAAGGATTGCCTTGCTTGTTTTTGCCGCTTTTTCCCCCGCAAAAACAACAGGGCGGAAGCTGCCGCCTCCGCCACCCATTGTATCATATTTGCGCCGCTTTTACAGCCGCTTTATTGCTGCCTTTCATAGCGCGCATGCACTATGTTTTTGCAGCCGAAGTAGGTTGCCAGAAAATATCCACCGTACACCAGCGCTATAAACAGCGCGGCTATCATAGAGTTCACCAGCACATCCGTATTGAACACGCCTATTATACCCTGGTTCATTACCCACATGCCCACAGCGGAATGCACTGCGGCTATAGCCAATGGCAATAGAAAGTATATGCCCACCTGCTTTTTGAGCGCCGCGTTTATCATGCCGCTGTCCGTACCCAGCTTCTTCAACAGCTCGTAGCGCTTTTTGCTGTCTGTAGCGTCGGAAAGCTGCTGCAGCGCCAGCACGGCAGCACCGGCTATGAGAAATATCAAGCCCATATATATACCCACAAATATCATGGAAGTGGTAAGCCCGTTGCTGGCTGCGTTCACAGATATTTTTGTGGACATCCTCAGGTTTATGCCGGAATTTTCCCTGAAAGAGTCTATATCCGCAATGCTGTCCTCCAGCTTTTTTTCCACCGCAGTAATATTTTCCGCGCCGCCCGCGTAGTTCGCCACGTATACGCCTATTTTGGGCGCAAGCCCGTCCGCCGCCGCATCCGGCACTATTGCCACAAAATCTCCCGTGTAGCCGCCGCTGGAGGTCCACAGCCCCAGATCCTGTATGGGCAGCTTTGCCGCAGTCAGTGTGCGTCCGTTTATTGTGACGCTCTTTCCCGCGTCTATGGCCTGCTGTATGCCTGCATAGCTTCTGTCCGTAACGCTCATAAATGCGAATTCGTTTTCCGCCAGCTTTATGGGCTGCCTGCCCGCCATTTCCAGCAGACGGTTGTAATCGCTCTTTTTCACAACGTCCAGCGTCATCGTTTCTACGTTTTGCTGTGCCGCTTCCTCCGTCAAAAATTCGGTGAATAGCGGCGCAACGTCGTTCGCGAGCACGTCGGTTGCGTAAAGCTCGTATTCATGGCTGTCCGAAAAGAGCTCCTTTTCGTCTATGCCCACCTTGGGCAGGCTTTCCCTCACCGTCGCGTCCTGACCGCTTTCGCTGGCATATATTGTCATGCTCATGTCAAAGGGCATTATTTTGTTGTTTTCCGTGTTGAAAACGTTGTTGAACGAAGCCACGGTAGAAAGTATTACTATTGTCAAAAATATCATTGTGCATATGAATGTCATCGTGACGAAGTTTGTGTTCACCTTGCTGGCAAGCTGCCGCGTAACGAACATATTAAGCCCCTTGTAGTAAGACTTTTTCCGCGCCTGCATACCCTTTATCATAAAGCCGGAGAGCGAGGCAAATACCAGAAGTGTGCCCGCTACATTGCACAGCATGGCGGGTGCGAAGGCGTATAATATCATTCCCGCGCCCGCTTTTATGACCATGTAGTAGGATATACCCACCAATATTGCGCCCAGCACCATAAGCAGTATAGACACAGGCGTCTTTCTTATGTGGTATTCCTCGTTTTTTCTATCCGCGTACAGCAAATCTATTAGCTTGAGGCGGGATATGGTTATGTAATTGAACGCCATTACCACCACAAATATTATTCCGAAATACACTATTGTCTTGAAAAATGCGTCTATTGAGAATATGAAATGAAAATCCACTATGCGCACATCGAACATGCTTGCCGTCACCACCGCCAGCCCCTGCGACAGCAGCAAGCCCAGCAAAATCCCTGCGGCAAGAGCCAGCACGCCTATCACAAGCGTTTCCAGCACCAGCATGCCCGAAAGCTTTTGCTGCTGCATCCCCAGCGTCATATATATGCCCAGCTCCTTTTTGCGGCGGCGTATCATAAATTTGTTGGCGTAGAGTATAAGGAAAGCCAGCACTACAGATACGAATACGGATACCACGTTTATTATCTGCACCAGCGCAGCCATAGAATCTATACCTGATTGCGTTATATCCATCATGCTCTGCTGCGCGTCCATTGCGTTGAATACGTAAAACACACACACACCCAGCATCAAAGTCAAAAAATACACGGCATAATCTTTTATGCTCTTACTAACGTTCCTGAAGGCCAGCTTAGAAAACATTGCTGTTGTCACCTCCCAGTAGCGTTACCACCTCTATAATGCGGTCAAAAAATTCCTTGCGGGTGTAGGTGCCCCTGTTTATTTCATTAAAAAGCTTGCCGTCCTTTATGAAGAGTATCCTGTGGCAATAGCTGGCCGTGAAAGCGTCGTGCGTTACCATCAGTATTGTGGCATTCATATCCAGATTCAGCGTTTCAAAGGATTGCAGCAGCATCCGCGCGGATTTTGAATCCAGTGCGCCCGTTGGCTCGTCCGCCAGCACTATGTCCGGGTTGGTTATAATTGCCCGCGCGCTTGCCACGCGCTGCTTTTCTCCGCCCGAGAGCTGGTATGGGTATTTCGGCAATATATCCGCAATGTTCAGCATTTCCGCCACCAGCCGTACCTGCGATGGTATGGCGTGGGCGGACTGCCTCTGTATGGCCAGCGCCAGCGCAATATTTTCATACGCGGTCAGCGTGTCCAGCAGATTAAAATCCTGAAATATGAAGCCCAGCCGCTCCCGCCGAAATTTTGCCAGCGCCTTGGGCCGAAGCAGCGTAACGTCCGCGCCGCCTATGCTTATGCCGCCCGCCGTCACCGTGTCTATTGTGGATATGCAGTTCAAGAGCGTTGTTTTGCCGCTGCCCGATGCACCCATTATGCCCACATATTCGCCCTTGTTCACCTTGAAGCTTATGCCGTCTATGGCCTTGGTGATATTGCCCTTGCCTCCGTAATATTTTTCTATGTTGCTTACGCTGAGTATGTTTTCCATTTTCCATACCTTCCTGTAAAAATTTACGCTCTCGCGTCATAATATTACTTTAGCAGAGCACGCACGCTCCATCCATTTATCCCCCTTACGCCAACCTTACATTTACGAAAGCTTTTCCATTATATGCATATCGCTCTTGGGAAAGTATATCTCTATAGCCGCGCCCGCGTCAGATGGCAGCGCCCGCACGCCTATGCCCAGCTTACCCGCCAGCTTTTTTACAAGATACAGCCCCATGCCCGTAGAGCTGGCGTAGCTGCGCCCGTTTTCGCCCGTAAACCCCTTTTCAAATACGCGCGATATATCTCCCGCCGGTATTCCTATGCCCGCATCCGCAATAGTGAACGAAACGCCCGCCTCATCCCGCGCACCGCGAAACAGGAGCTTTCCCGCGCCATCCACTCTATATTTTATGGAATTTGTGATCATCTGATCCAATATGAAGGCCAGCCATTTCTCATCTGTATACACAAAAACATCCAGCCCCTCCATGCTTACCGTCATACGGTTTTCTATGAGCCTGCGCGAATTTCGCTTCAGCGCTTCAGATACCAGCTCCTCCACGCTCACCCGCTTTATTATGTAATCCTTTTCCACATCGCTGCTGCGCGCATAATAAAGCACGTTCATCACCAGTGCTTCCACTCGCGAAAGGTCATCCTCCAGCGTCTTGGGAAGCTCTCCCGCATGATTTTCCAAAGTCAGGCGCGCGGCAGCTATAGGCGTTTTTATCTCATGCACCCAGCTTTCTATATATTCGCGATATTCTGCGGACATGCTTTTGTATAGCGCTATCCTGTCGTTCATAGATTTGTTTGCCCCGCACAGTATTTCATACATTATCTGGGCATCTGTAAAATCTCCCGGCTCTATAAGCTCCGCAATGAGGTATTTCTGATCCAGCCCGTCAAAGGTGGATATAACGCGCGTATAATAAGCTCTGCGCTTCATATATTCTGAAATAAAAACAGCCGTATTTGCTAGCGCAAGCACCAGCGCAATGAAAAAAACAGCGTACGCGGAAAGCCCCAGCGCCGCTGTCATAACCGCCGCAAAGGCTATTGCCAGCGCCTCCGCCAGTATGAAGAACAGCTTGTCCTTGAGATAACCGCCAAAGCTCATACCATATACCCCTGCCCGCGCCGCGTAACCAAAAAATCCTCCACGCCTATTTCTGCCAGCCGCGCACGCAGACGGTTCACGTTTACAGTCAGCGTATTATCATCTATAAATTCGCTGCTTTGCCACAGCTCGTTCATTATATCGTCGCGCGAAACTATGCTGCCCGCGTTGCGCATAAGTATGCCCAGTATGCGCGCCTCGTTTTTTGTAAGCTCCACGCTCCTGCCTTCATGCGCGGCCTCACTCCGCGCAATATCAAGAGATACCCCCCTGCAGGAAAGCTCCCGCGCCTCTGCCTTATACACCCGCCGTATAATGGATTCCAGCCTCGCCAGCAGTATTTGCGTATTGTACGGCTTTGTTATAAAATCGTCCGCGCCGAGGTGCATACTCATAAGCTCGTCCACCTCGCTGTCTCTGCTGGTTACTATTATTACAGGTATATCTGATTTTGCGCGTATTTCACGGCATACGTGAAAACCGTCAAAATACGGCAGATTTATATCCAGCAGCACCACATGGCAGCTTGAGTTAAGTATCTCATCCGCCACGTTTTTGAAATCCTCCGTCCATTTGCAGCCATAGCCAAAGCGCGTCAAAAGCGAGGCCAGCTCACCGCGTATTTTGGCGTCGTCCTCCACAATGAATATATCGTACATAAATGAAACCTCCCCTGCGTATAAGCCACACCGCCATTTTAATACTAATTTCAAATTAAAATAATTAATTTGAAATACTGCGCAAAATTGCGCAGTGCCGCGTAACGGCTACGTCTTATGCAACTCCAAACGCTCTAACGCGCTATAAAAACATAAATGCCCCAGTGCATCTTCTCTTCCGCCAAAGGCAGAATTCACCTTATGTTTTTTAAATGGAATTAGTATAACACAAACCCGCTTATCAATACAAAGCACCTTTCGCCAATGCATCTCTCCTCTTTGCATTTGCCGATGTGCCAAGGCAAACCCGCACAAAAAAACGCCGCGGACGCGGCGTTTTTACATTTCAATTATTTATCTGTCCTCAAGCGGCACATATTCCTTGTGCTTTGCAACGCTCTTGTACGCCGGACGGATTATCTTTCCGGCGGAGATCAGCTCCTCTATGCGGTGCGCGCTCCAGCCCACTATACGAGCTATGGCGAATATCGGCGTATAAAGCTCCTCCGGCAGATCCAGCATGCTGTACACAAAGCCGCTGTAAAAATCCACGTTGGCGGAAACGCCCTTGTATATACGGCGCTCCTTGGCTATTACCTCGGGCGCGAGCCGTTCCACCATGGAATAGAGCTTAAATTCGTCCTCTCTGCCCTTTTCTGCGGAGAGCTTTTCCACAAAGCCCTTGAATATATTGGCGCGCGGGTCTGATATAGAATATACCGCGTGACCCATGCCATATATGAGTCCTGTCTTGTCAAAGGCCTCCTTGCGCAGCAGCTTAACCAGGTAATCCGCCACGGCAGCCTCGTCCGTCCAGTCACTTATGTTCTTCTTCATATCGGCAAACATCTGCGTAACCTTTATGTTCGCGCCGCCGTGCTTCGGCCCCTTGAGCGAACCCAGCGATGCCGCTATTGTGGCATAGGTGTCCGTGCCGGAAGATGAAACCACGTGCGTTGTAAATGTGGAGTTGTTGCCGCCGCCGTGCTCCATGTGCAGCACCAGCGCAATATCCAGCGTACGCGCTTCAAAATCCGTATATTTTGTGTCTGGTCTCAGCATGTAAAGTATGTTTTCCGCTGCTGAAAGTTCGGGCTGCGGCGAATGTATAACAAGGCTCTGCCCCTCTATGTAGTGGCGGTATGCCTGATAGCCATACACAGAAAGCATGGGGAAAAGCGATATAAGCTGCAGGCACTGCCTCAGCACATTGGGAATGGATGTGTCATTCGGGTTCGGATCGTACGAATACAGCGTCAGCACGCTTCTAGAGAGCGTATTCATCATGTCAGAGCTGGGCGCTTTCATTATTATGTCGCGCACAAAGCTGGTTGGCAGTGTGCAAAAGTTTGAAAGCAGCTTTTTAAACTCCGCAAGCTCCTCGCTTGTTGGCATATTCCCAAACATCAGCAGATAGGTAACTTCCTCATAGCCAAAACGTTTTTCTTTTATGAACCCCGCTACTATCTCCTCAACGTCCACGCCCCTATAGTAGAGCTTGCCCTCGCATGGTATCATCTCGTTGTCTTTTACAATGTAGGAGAGCACCTCCGCTATTTCTGTAAGGCCAACCAATACACCGCGTCCGTTTATGTCCCTCAGACCGCGTTTTACCTCAAATTTTGCAAAAAGCTCTGGAGCTATGGTGTCGTTTTCCACACACAGATCGCTCAAACTGGATATGTATGGAGTTATCTCAGCAAATTTTTTATATGGCACCGTTATCACTTCCTTCCTTAAGATTCACAAAAAACAAACCCGCGCGCCCGTATACCCGTTTATTTATAAAATCTGTTGATATAAAAATAAAACGCTGAACATTGGCAGCCAAACAGGGCATACCCGCGCATTTTTAACTGATACTAATTCCAAATTTAAAACACTAATTTGGAATGGGTCGCTTTGCGCCCCGCCGCTACGCGCTATAAAAAACGCACAGCGTTTTTTAAATGGAACTAGTATGATTTACTGTAAATATTGTATCTTAATAATGCAATGTTGTCAATTTATGCGCCATTGCTACATATAGATTGTTTGAGTATTTATTTGATTGGTATATAATATACATACACATATTTTTATTAAAGTGGGGGAATTCTTTATGGAAAATAACACTATCATAACAATAGGGCGTCAGTTTGGCAGCGGCGGACGTGAAGTGGGCAAAAAGCTGGCCTCAAGCCTGAACATACCCTTTTACGACAGAGACCTCATAGCATTGGCGGCTGAAAAAAGCGGCTACAACCGCGAGATATTGGAAGAAGCAGACGAAAAAGCCAGCAATATATTTTTGCAATCCTTTACGGCAACCTCTTTCGCCTCCGGAAGCAGGGTATCTCTTCCCACAGAGATCTCCCTTAATGACAAGCTTTTTTTTGCTCAGGCTGATATAATAAAAAGCCTTGCAGATAAGGGGTCTTGCGTGCTTGTTGGGCGCTGTGCAGATTATATACTGCGCGAAAGAAGCGGGTGCGTGAACGTATTTATACACGCTGATCTGGAAAAACGCATAGAACGCGTTGCACGGCTGTACAACCTTTCACCATCCGCCGCTAAAAGCATAATACACAAAACAGACAAAAAACGCGCCAGCTACTACAACTACTATTCAAACAAAGAGTGGAGCGATGTGAAGAGCTACGATCTTTCAATAAACAGCGTTGCTTTGGGTATAGACTGTACAGTGGATGTTATTTGCGCTTTCGCCCAAAAAAAAGACGAGGCAAAATCTCCCGGCATCTGATATACGCACTGAACCCCAAAAATTCTAAACACAGTATTATTGGGGCAGGCTGCTTGTTCATTATTGCATATAAAAAGTCACCGAAAGGCAGCCTGCTGCATTTTGGTGACTCTTTATATTGGCTTTACTGCGGCAAAAGCATATTATGCCTGCGCTTAAAATAAAACACTATTTTAAATATTCCCTCACAGCAAGCGCAGCTCTTTCGCACTCAGCACTATTCCAGATCGCTCGCAGTCCCTTTCAGTATACCGCCCCTGCATGCTGTTGTTGTGCTCCGGGTTGTAATACATAAAGGGTACCGGCTCCCCGCCGTGCGCGCCCGTATCTGAAAATGTAAAGTGATCAGACGCTATTTTTATTGTGGCGTCTGCTGGTATAGCTTCCAAAAAGCGAGGAAGAAAAACACTGTCAAACGCCTCTATTGCCATTGCCTTTTCCAGAGGCTGGCGCTCGTGGCTCAAATCGTCTGTTTCCTGCAAATGAACATATATATCCTCATATCGGTCAACCGCAGCTATGGCCTTATCCAGCTTTTCCGCCAGAAAATCTTCATAGCTCCTGCCCTCGCGCGCTGTGCCAACATTTGGTATGCCTGATATCGTTGTTATCCCATCCATCAGCAGCGTTTCTGAAAGCGCCACGCGCCCTGTTATATCGCCCTTTATTTCCGGCATAATAGAGGCTCCCCAAAACCACACGCCGTTAGCCTTGCAGCCTGATGCCGAAAGAAAATCATACGCCCGCTCCATCAGCCCGAAAAACGGTGCCTGAACGCCCTCTCGCTGTATGAACTGAGCTATAGGCTGTCCTATTATATCGTGCGCGGCCATAAAGTCTATTGGATAGAGGCGCGCTCCGCCCTTTACAATAAGTATGTTTCTAAAGGAACCGCAATAGTTCAGCTTATACCCCTCAGGGAATATATCCGCCAGCTTTTCTGCATAGGGCTGCGCTTCTTCTGTTGGTATATCATAAGCGCTATAGCTCTCTATCTTGCTTTCCTCAAAGCTGTTGCCTTCAAAAGTTACCATGTTTACACGAATATACATGTCATTATCTTCTATAGGCATGCCAAGCCCAGCCGCCTCAATGACTGCCCTGCCCCTGTAAGTTGCGGGGTCGAAACCCAGCAGGCTCAGGTTTGCCACCGCACTCCCTATCTCCATGCCCGTGGGTATGGTGTTCACCGTTCCGCTTAACGATTTTTTATATAGTTTATCCAAATTTGGCGTGTTGGCGTACTCCAGCGGCGTCTTGCCGCCCAGCTTTTCATTTGGCCTGTCCGCCACACCATCCAACACTATCATTATTCTCTTCATATCCTGTCCCCTTTGCAGCATTTCCGTCAATTTATATTATATCCCATTCAAGAAAAAACTCAACCACCCTAAAACGGCTTCATATGTATCAAAATATTCAAATGTGGCCAAAGGAAAAATATTTCCGCTAAACTCACCCCTCCTTTTTACCGATAAGCTAAACAAGAGTGGATGCCAAGCCAAAACCAATATGCGGAGGTGCCTCATGAAAACGGCTGAAACTACCGACTATGTTTATTTTGATCTCATATTGCATAACAGCAAGATATCTGCCGCGGAAGCCGATGCTATAGATGCTTCCCGTGATTTTGCCGAGGTTATGCGCAAGCTTGCCGCGCTGCAGGAATCACCGCGAGATAGAGCGGCGCGCCTGAGCCGCGAGGCAAAGCTGGCAGCCGAACGCAGACACAGAGCCAGCCGCATAAACGAACTGCGAGGGCTTATAGCGCAATTGACAACCAAGCTTGCCTCCTCAAATTACAGCACAAAGGTGCAGGCGCAGCTATCAGACGCTCAAAGGCAGCTCTATTGGCTGCTTATGGGTTTTTAAAAAACTGTATAAAAAACGCTTTCACCGCAAAAAGTAAAAGCGTTTTTTTATTGTTCATTTTCAAAATACAGAACGGCACTTTATCTCTTTTTATGCAGAATATACCGCCGGGCGCCGCCATACGCTGTTTCGCAGCATATCCATACGCTCACATTTTTTATCTTAATATGCCCAAACTGTGTTATAATCAAATAAATTGGCAAAGGATGGTTCATATGTTACAGGAAAAACTGCTGGAGCTGCTGGACGGTCTTGAGGCTATTCAGGAAGAAAAAGCAGGGATTGCGGCAAAATCTGCGGAAGATACGGAAGACATGGTGGATAAAGAGCTTACCGCCGTAATGGACCTTGATCGCTCCTGCCGCGCTTCCCTTGAGCCTATAGACGCAATTATTTCCAGAGTTGATGTGCCGCGCTCTACCGGCTTGCTTTTCATAAAAGCCGCCTCCAGAGTGCTTACGGATATGGATAGCCTATCCACGCACCCCTCCGCGTACGAGGCCTATTCCACACTGGACAGCCTTGTACACTCTGGAAGAAAATTTTCTCTGCGCGAAATGTTTGCGCTTATTTCCGCTATAATAGTGCTGGTTTCTGTTTCCATAGATCTCATGGACGAGGCGCACCGCAGCCGCGTAATACGTGCGCTTGATCTTTTGCTGAGCGTAAAGCTAAAGCAGCTCAAACTGCTAAACATACTTGTGGTGGGCGAAGAGGCTTCACCCTGGTTGTCTTAGGCCTTGTCTTTCCAATACCACCATTTCAGTTTTTCCGGCTCATGCTCACTGTTTTCTGCAAAATATACAGCCAAACGGTATACGTAAAGTACGCACCTATCCACAGACCCGCCGTTTTGTACGCATTCACGCCTATACATCTCTTCGGCACACTCTCCCATTAACGATTCCACAGTATGATAGCCCAGTGTGTTAAGATGCCGTTCCATATTTTTGCCCACACCCGGTATTACTGTAAGCGCTGTACCATTTTTCACAAAAAATCCGTCTCCTTTTTTTGTTGCCCATAGCGCCTGCGCCGCTTAAGGTACGCAAGGCACTATAGGCTTTAGAATCACGCAACGCTCACCCGGCGCGGCATTTTTTTACTTTCCAAAAAGCAGTGTACGGTTATTTGTTATATCCAAAAACTGGCTTATTACCTCACGCGTTCTTTGATAGCAGCTTTCCCGCGCTTCTTCCACATCTTTGTTTTTGGCAAATGCCTGCTCATATGCCTGCCTTATTTCCGTTCCTACATTTATTTTCACTATACCGCTCTTTATGGCTTCCACAATATATTCCTTGCGTATGCCGGAGCCGCCGTGCAGCACCAGCGGCAGACCCGTTGCCGCCTCAAGGTTTTTTATGTGCTCTATGTCAAGCCGCGCTTCCGGCTTTTTCTTGTCCTTCAAGCCCTCGGCAATCGCGCCGTGTATGCTGCCCGCCGCTACAGAAAGCCAATCGCAGCCGCTTTCACGCGCAAATATACGCGCCTCTTCCACATCCGTAAAGCCGCGTTTTGAGGCGAAAAGTTCTTCATATGGGGGTGTTTCACCACTTTCGTGACCAATAACAGCCCCTAGCTCCGCCTCAATTGGCATACCGTGCGCGTGCACCAGCTCCGCTGCCTCCTTTGTGGCGTCTATATTGCCGCGCAAATCCAGACGCGAAGCGTCTATCATTACGGATTTGTAGCCTGCGTCTATTGCCCTTTTGAATATTGGCATGTAGTCTACGCGCAGCATATCCTCATCTATCACAGGCACGTGATCAAGATGCAGCAGTGTATAGTCGGGATTGGCGTATTTGGCATATTCCTCCGCCACAGCCTCCAGGCTTTCCGCCTGAAACTTCTCCCATTCCAGCCTCGCAACATGTATCATAGCAACGGTGTTTTCATCCACTATTGCTTGAGCTACCGCCTTTAGCATGGGCAGGTAGGGAATGTTGAAAGCGGGTATTACCGTTTTATTTTCTCTCGCGCGGGATATGGCGTCTTTAGTATCCATAACTCTCTCCTTTATTTATAATTGTATTTGTAAAAGCAAAATAATATACGTTCCACGCGAACATAAGCGTTATCTTTTATTAGTGTTTATTCGCGCATATTGTCATTATACACCATGTCATTCTTTTTTGTACAATAAAAAATCGCGGTGTACGTACCGCGAAATTTGTTTCATTAGCCGCAGTAAACACCACGTCTATTTCAACATGTGCCCAAATGATTTATAGTTGACCGGGCTGCCGAAAACAAAGCCCTGCGCAATATCACAGCCCGCATCACGCACCGCCTCCGCCTGCGCGCGCTCCTCAATTCCCGTACAAAGCACCTTCATATCAAGGCTCTTAGCCAAGCGAACTATATGCGTAAGCATAGATCGCTCTTTTTCAGACAGGTTTTTATGATCAAACACCATCAAATCAAATTTCAGCGTATCTATTGGCAATGTTTGCAAAAATCCCAATGCGCTAAGCTCGTTTACGGAAAACATTACTCCCTGCCTGCGCAGCTTGTTCAGTGCTTCTGCCAGCCGCTCCCGTTCTCCTACAAACATTTCATCCTGTAACTCAAGCTCCACCGTATAGGGCGGTATGTCATATTTTTTCAGCAACTGTATAAAATCGTCCACAAAGGCATCATCGCTCATATTTTGGGCAGAAATATTTATTGATACAGGCTTCACCGCAAGGCCATTATCCAGCCATTCACGCATTATGGCAAACACCTTGTCACACATATACTTATCCATATGACGTATAAAACCGTTTTTTTCAAACAGCGGTATAAATTCCAGCGGCATTATGCTGCCGGAATTGCTTTGCCAGCGTATCAGCGCTTCACAGCCCACTATATCCTCAGGGTGGTTCATATCCACTCTGGGCTGCATATACACAACAAACTCATCGTTTGCAAGCGCCGCGCTCATACGCTTTTCCATATCGGCCTCGCGCTGCACCCTGCCGCGCATATCTTCATCATATATGGCATAGCGCTCACCCGGCTTCACGTTTATGCGCGCCAGATTAGCACATTCCACAATATCGTCAACATCTTCCACCGTGCTTCCTATTATGCACACGCCGCCCTTCACGCTAAGCTGTACATCAGGGAAATTTTTGGCATTCCACTCGCTCATCTTTTTATAAAAATCGTCTACGCGCGCGCGCAATTGCTCCACATTATCATAAACCAAATAAACCAAAAAAACGTCTGAAAAATATCTGCACAGCAGCTCTTCCCCATTCAGCGTATCCAGCAGCAGCTCGGAAAATTTTCGCAATATATCATTTCCCGCCTTTAACCCGCGGCTGTCATTTATATCACCAAATTTTTCAAAATCCAGAAAACCCAGAGCGCGTTTTGAGGCGGTGGCAGACTCCGCCACCCCCTTTTTAAAAATTTTGTATCCGGGAAGGCCCGTTAAAGAGTCTGCATCCTGCATGCGTTTTTTATAATCGGTTATGTCCGCACCGGATATCAGCATAGCGCACTTTTCTTCGCTCACGCTTATGCGTCTGGCATTAACCATAAACCAGCCGTTGAGCACCTTGTTAAACTTTTCCACCCTGCCGTTTTTATTTATTACCGGGCAATCCGGGCAGGGCGTGCTTCTGTCCATAAAGACCTTATAGCAAACATCGCCAATACGCGCATCCGGCTTTAAGGCCAGTGTACGGCGGGCAATGTATATAATTTTGAACGTATCCTCTTCTATTACGTAACTGAAATGTCCCTCTTCAAATTCGGCCTGCTTTTCAATATTGAATGCATAATCTAAATTTTGCAACCGTCTCATATGCGAAATGTATGATCCATAGGCCTGCGCTGCCGCCCTGGCAGCCTCGCGTTCTTGCCGGGTCCACTCTCGCGGCGCTGCCGCTTTGGCATATATAAATCCCGCTGGTGAGCCTCCGCTCAAAAAAGCGCACCGCAAAAATGTATCTCCCGCACACAAAACCCCATCCTGGCACACAGCTTCCTCAGACAGCGCACTGCCAACAGCCGCCGCTTCATCGCAATCACTGCAGCACTCATCCGGCCAGCATACACATTCTTCTGCCTCCGCTTCACGTTTTTCTATAAGAATTATGCAGGAAGCGTCTATAAGCACGCCAAGGCGCTCAAGAAGCGCTCTTAAAACCTTTTCCGCGTCCACGCCCCTTCCGAACATATCAAACAACGCATCCGGCAGGAGCGCCGGGAATCCATCCAGCTTTAAGTCTTTCAATTCTGCCATATCCCCTTACACGCCGCCCATTAATAACGGCGCACCTCCCCGCTTTTGTCGCGACTATAAGAGCCGCATAACACCCTCACAAACAAAAGTGAAAAATGCAGTAGTGATGTTTTATGGATTTATACACGAAAAAATCGGCTCTAAACCATTGAGCACAAAAAAATAAATCCACAAAAATACTTTTATATATTTATTAATATACAAATTTGCGTATCTGAAACATGAATTTACGTATTTTTATATTTTAACTCATTTTGACGAAAGAGGTCTTACACTTGGGACAAGTAACGTTGACCTTACCCTTGCCTTTGGGCACGCGCAATTTTTGCTTGCAGTTGGGGCATGAATAATATTTGTATATTTTTCCATCTTTTATGCGTTGAGGTATACCCTTGAAAAAGTTTTTAATACCATACCAAAACTTTAAAAACTTATAGTTTTCCTGCTGCCGTTTTGTTATATTTTTTGAAAACATGCGATACAATGCAAATATAAGCGGCGCAAACCCCACAAAATTGAAGTAGGGGATGGGTACGAACATGCTCACAATGGAAAAAGCAATAGCAATAATTATAAGCGCCATATTAAGCTGGTCACTTCCATATCTTCCGTACATTTTGTTTCTCAGCCAGTTCATGAGTTTCCTCCCCAATATTTAACGGCAGTCCGCAATAAAAACTTAGATTTTATATTATCACAATACAGCGCCCGCGTCTTGTTTATTCACATAATATTTTAAAACTATCAAACCATTCCCATTAAACGGAGTATTTTTTATTGTTTACTTGCCGCGAGTGAGTCTTATAATAAAATAATAAAGGCATTTGTCCTAAAGAAGGAGATTCGGCGTGATATCTGATATTTTTACATTGTTTGCAGAACGCCCCGCCTTTTTTGCCGAACTCACATTGCAGCACCTCGCGATATCTGGCATATCAATACTTTTGGCGGCAGCTCTTGGTATGGCCCTGGGCATACTTATAAGCGAACGAAAAAGCGCCTCCGGCGTGGTTATTGGCGTTACGAACGTTATATATACCATACCCTCCATAGCTTTGCTGGGTTTTTTGATACCCTTTTCAGGCATAGGCAATACCACCGCAATAATTGCACTCACCGTATATGGGCTGCTGCCCATGGTTCGAGGCACATACACCGGCATAACAAACATAGACGGCAGCATAACGGAAGCTGCGCGCGGCATGGGCAGTACACCGCTTCAAACGCTGTACCGCATAAAACTTCCAATAGCCATGCCTGTAATAATAGCCTCTTTCAGAAATATGGTGGTGATGACCATTGCACTGACCGGTATAGCCTCTTTTATAGGAGCGGGCGGTTTGGGTGTTGCAATATATCGCGGTATAACAACAAACAACCCCGCCATGATAATAGCGGGCAGCATACTCATAGCCGCAATGGCGCTGCTGCTTGATTTTGCCATTGGCAGGGTGGAAAAAAACATACTCAAAAGGCGAAAGCTTATTCCCTCCCAAAAGAATGGAGCATAACATGAAACAACGCATAAAAATTTTAGCCATAGCAATCGTGTTTTCCTTTGCGGCCATGCTTTCAGGCTGCGGTTCCGGCGCTTCTTCCGCCGAGCCTATAAAACTTGCCACAAAGCCCATGACAGAGCAATTCATAATAGGCGAGATGATAAAGCTGGTGGTAGAGGACAATACAGATTATACGGTTGACATAACAAAGGGCATAGGCGGCGGTACTGGCAATATACAGCCTGCCATGGAAAAGGGCGATTTTGATATGTACCCCGAATATACCAGCACTGCCTGGCAATACGTATTGAAGCATACCGATATCCCACCCTATGAGCAGCTTTTCACTCAGCTCCAGCAGGAGTATATTGACGAATATGGCTTTGAATGGGTGGGCATGTACGGGTTTTCTGACACCTTTGGCCTTGCCGTAAGAAAAGAACTTGCCGAAAAATATGGTCTCACCGATTATTCAAGTCTGGCGGCCGCCGCACCCGAAATGATTTTCGCCGCCGAGCCGGATTTTTATGAGCGTGACGACGGTTACGATGCGCTTTGCGCGGCTTACGGCCTCAAATTTAAAGAAAACAGAGACCTTGATATAGGCTTGAAATACCCGGCAATAAATTCCGGCAAGGTGGATGTAATGGATATATTCACAACGGACGGACAGCTTTCCACATCAGATGTGACCGTGCTTACAGATGACAAAAACTTTTTTATAGACGCATACTGCGGCACCGTGGTCCGCTCTGACTCACTGAAAAAGTACCCCGGCCTCAAAGAGGCGCTGCAAAAACTGGAGGGTGCCGTTTCCACAGAGGAAATGTCAGTTTTGAATCACACTCTTGAAAACGAGGGCAAAGACGAATCGGACATAGCAAAAGATTTTTTGAAGGCGAAAGGCATAGTGAGCTGAATGAACGGCGAAACGATAATAAAATTTGAAAATGTAAGCAAGGCCTATGCCGAAAAAAAGGTGCTGAACAGTTTTTTGCTGGATATACCTCGCGGCGAATTTCTTACGGTCATAGGCAGTTCTGGCTGCGGAAAAACAACTATGCTGAAACTTATAAACGGCCTGCTGCTTCCAGATTCCGGCAACGTGACCGTGGACGGAGCCAATACTGCCAACACAGATTTGATAGCGCTTCGCCGCAATATAGGCTATTCCATACAGGGCGTGGGTCTTTTCCCGCATATGAATGTGCGCAAAAACATAGCCTACGTTCCCAGCCTGCTTAACGGCCAGGATAAAGAGCGTACCAGGCGCGCAGTAGAGCGGTTGATGGATGTTGTTGGGTTAGAGACCGAGCTGCTTGACAGATATCCCGGCGAACTTTCCGGCGGCCAGCAGCAGCGTGTTGGCATTGCCCGCGCGCTGGCAGCTTCACCGCACATACTGCTTATGGACGAGCCCTTTGGCGCTGTGGATGAAATCACCCGCAATATGCTTCAGGGCGAAATAGCAAGAATACACCATGAGCTTGGCGTGACAATCGTTTTTATAACGCATGATATAAGGGAAGCGCTTACGCTTGGCAGCCGCGTATTGGTGATGCACGAGGGCAATATTGAACAGATCGCCGCACCTGAATGTATTGAGAGCAGCCCCGCTACAGAATTCGTTTCCGAGCTTACTAAAAATTTGCGTACCAATTTGTAGCTTGCTTTTGCTTGTTTGTACATAGTTTTGTATTTTTACTTAAATCGCTTTTAATATTTTTCTCATTGTAATTTGTTTGGATCTGCATTTTTTTCAGCCTGCGGCGTGGTTTTTTACTTTTGTGCCGGGTGCGGGTTTCTGGTTTTTGTTTGCTTTATGCCTTATGTAATTTGGAGATGTGTTTTTTCAGCCTGCGGCGTGG
>CAYXBW010000042.1:0-13247 GCA_964463305.1 uncultured Christensenella sp.
GGCAAGCATTTTCAGACTTGCCTGTTTTTTTATCGCAGAAAGATGTACCTAATTCCAAAAAATAAATTATGGTTATTATAGGCGAACTTTTGCGGAATGTACCGCTTCTCGCATTTTATTCGCCGATGCCTTTCTGGAGTGCCTGCAAAAATAGTTCAGCTGCTTTGGAAAAGACCTGATAGCGTTTCCAGATAAAATTCATTCCTGCCTCAAACGTTGGAGAAAGCGGCCTGAAACAAAGAGTTTCATCTCCGCTTGTGTTGATGATTTTGTCAAAGCAAATCGCATATCCCAAGCCTTCGTCCACCATGCGGGACGCATTATAGATCAGATTATATGTGGCGACGATGCGTCCGGCCTTAAAAAAATCGGACAGCTCGTTGCCACCTTTTTGCGCCGAAACGATCAGAGGTTTGCCAGACAGATCATTGGGGCAAATGGAATCCTTTGCCGCAAGCGGGGAATCTCGCCGCATCAGTACGCCCCACAAGTCTTTTGCCGGAACGGGCAAATAGTCATATTTGGATTGGTCTACGGACGCAAAAATCAACCCGAAATCAAGAAGACCTTTATCTAAACGTTCCATCACAAATTCTGCATTGCCGCTTAAGACATGAAAATGAACCTGCGGATGTTTTTTTTGTACAGTTCGCGCTGCCCTTGCAATCAAACGGATCGCATCCGTTTCGCCCGCTCCAATATAAATATCGCCCGCGATCACATCATCTGAAACCGTAAGCTCGTTTTGCGTCTTTTCCACAAGGTCTATGATCTCCTCGGCTCGCTTTCGAAGAAGCATACCCTCCTCGGTCAAAGTGATCTTTCGGTTTCCGCGAATAAAAAGCTGCTTGCCCAATTCGTCTTCCATGTCCTTTAGCTGCCTTGAAAGCGTGGGCTGCGAAAGATGCAAAGACTCCGCGGCCGCAGAGATGTTTTGTTCCCTTGCTACAGCCAGAAAATATTGAAGTACTCTGATTTCCATGTTTTTTTCCTCCTGACAGAATCAAGATAACACGTCTATGTATGCGCGTCAAGCATAGCAATGTATTTAACATAAGTATTTGTCATTGGCAAATGTGGGTGATACCATAAAAATGCGATTGAAGCAAAAGAAAATAGGAAGGGAATCGTTTATGAAAAAATGCATATTTATTTTGCTTGCATCCCTGATCATGACATCGCTGTTTGCGATGGGGTGCGACGGAAGAGGGAATATTGAAGTAATGAAAAGCAAGGAAACAAGTGGGAGTGAAGAGTTTTCTGCGCAGGCTAGAGTGGAACAGGCAACCGCAATTGAGCCCACCTCTCAAATAGTGCAGCTGGAGGAGGCGTTTTCCGCAGTAAGGCGCGACGGGGATTACGGTTTTGATGCATTCCTTGCGCAGGGCGGCGCTTCGTCCGATGCAGACGTTATGAGTTTTCTGACCGAAAACTTGGCTGCGGGTGTGGATATGGGTTTCCTTGGCGAGTTATTTGGATGCAGCACACTTTCTGCTAAAAGCGGCGGAGGTGAGCGCTTGTTCGGACGGAATTTTGACTGGGAAAACTGCGAAGCAATGGTTGTAGTAAGCCGTCCAGAAGAGGGGTATCAATCAATTTCCACCGTGAATATGGATTTCATAACGCAGCGCGCGGGCAGCGGCATAGTGGGAATTGCGTTGCAGATGGATGAGATAAAGACGCTCGCCGCGCTCTATGCGCCACTTGACGGAATGAATGAACAGGGGCTGGCTGTTGCGGTAAATATGATAGCGGATTCGGCGACTATTGATCAAAATACGGATAAGCCCGACCTCACCACCACAACGGCAGTGCGAATGTTGCTTAACCAAGCGGCAGATGTGGACGAGGCGCTCGCTCTTTTGGCGCAATACGATCTGCATGCTTCAATGGGAATGATGGTGCACTTTGCCTTGGCGGATGCGAACGGAAAAAGCGTGGTAGTGGAATATGTAAACAATGAAATGGTGGTCACGCAGACGCCTGTTGTTACAAATTTTTATTTGGCGGAGGGAGAAAAGAACGGTATAGGAAGCGCGCAATCTCACCAGCGTTATGACATTCTGATGGAAAAGCTGGCCAATTCTGACACTATGGAAAAAGAAGAGGTACGGGATGCGCTGGATAGCGTAAGCAAGGACAATTTCGGAGAGTTTGAGTCTACGGAATGGAGCATTGTGTTTGATCAGACAAACAAAGAAGCGCGATATTATCATCGTGAGAATTATGAAAAAAGCTATCTGTTTACGCTGGTTTAAAAACAGGAAGGATAAAAGTGATGGGGAAAATTGGTTTGCTATGGGAGCTGTATCGGTTAAAGAGAAACGCGAAAAAAACAAGAGAGCAGATAATTAGATTGCGCGAAAAAAAGCTGCGTAAATTGCTTGCCTATGCCTATGAAAATTCGGCATATTACCGCAGAACCTTTGAAGCTGCGGGCATCACAAGCAAGAATCTGATCGATCTGCCCCTGTCAGCGTTCCCGAAGATAGATAAACAAACGCTGCTTACGCATTTTGACGAGATAGTCACCACCGCAGAGCTTACGCAGTATGCTTTATGCAAATTTGATGCGGAGGAAGGCAGGGAGCAGGATACATATAAAGGCAAATACCATGTGGTGCACTCTTCCGGCAGTACGGGAAAACCCGGATATTTTGTTTACGACGACAAAGCGTGGTCGCAAATGCTGCTGGGAATAATACGCGCCGCGCTATGGGATATGTCTATGCCGGAGATACTCAAGCTCTTGGCGGGCGTTCCGCGTATCGCCTATATTGCCGCGACAGACGGACGTTATGGAGGGGCAATGGCCGTGGGAGGAGGCATCAAGGGCGTTGGAGCAAGGCAAATGTTTTTGGACATCAAAACCCCGCTTGACGAATGGGTGGAAAAAATAAAGGCATTCAAACCCAATCTCATAATTGGATATCCCTCGGCAATAAAAATACTTGGCGAATTGGTACGCAAGGGAGAGGTTGAGGTGGAAGCTTGCCGCGTGATCTCCTGTGGGGAACCATTGAATCCGGGTATGCGGGATTTTTTGGAAAGCACGTTCCACGCCAAGGTGGTGAATATTTACGGAGCCAGCGAATCCCTCGCGCTGGGAGTTGAGCTGGGCGATGAGAATGGAATGATGCTATTTGACGATCTGAATTATATTGAAGTGGAAAACGGCGAGATGTATCTCACCTCGCTATACAATTTTGTTCAGCCGTTGATACGCTACAAGATATCAGACCAACTTGTGTTGAAAGATGAACCATGCAAAGGAACAAGTCCTTTTTCGCATGCGCAAACACTGCTGGGGCGGGATGAAGATCTGCTGTGGTTTGAGAATGATGGCGGCAAGCAGGATTTTCTGCATCCGCTTGCCATTGAGGGTTTTTGCATAGAGGGTCTGCTGGACTATCAATTTTGTCAGGTGGCGCCGGATGCGTTTGAAATGCTGGCGGAAGTCTCAGATGCCGGGCATGAAGAGCATATACGTTTTGAAATGCTTCGACAGATGAAAGCCATACTGCGTGAAAAGCATTTGGAATACATACAGTTTTATATGCGTTTTGTGGAGGAAATATTGCCGGATCCGCGAACGGGAAAAAAGCCGCTTATAGTGAAAAATGTGAAGGACGGGAGGCTTGCCGTATGAATAGGAAGGAATTGCTGCGCGCAAAAGGGCTGTGCAAAAGTTTTCCTCAGAGCGATGTGCGCGAAAACATACTGGATAATATAGATGTGACCATCTATGAGGGGGATTTCACCATCATAATGGGCGCTTCGGGCGCGGGAAAATCTACGCTGCTTTATGCCCTGAGCGGCATGGACGGAATAGACGGCGGGCAGGTTTTTTATAAAGACGGTGAGATCAGCCGCTATAAAGAGAAGCAAATGGCGGCGCTGCGGGCGGAGGAGTTTGGATTTGTGTTTCAGCAGATACATTTGGTAAGCAATCTTACATTACTTGAAAATGTGACGGTAGCGGGTTATTTGAGCCGTGAGCACAGCGCCGGGGAGGTTCGCAAAAGAGCGGAGGAATTGCTTGAGCATCTTCACATAGGCAATGCGAAAAATCGGCTGCCCTTTCAAACATCTGGCGGCGAGGCACAGCGCGCAGCAATTGCGCGCGCGTTGATCCATGAGCCGGGGCTGGTTTTTGCCGACGAGCCGACCGGCGCGCTGGGCAAGAAAAACAGCGAGGAAATTCTGGATCTGATGGCAGAGCTAAACCAAAAGGGGCAAAGCATACTTATGGTGACGCATGATCTGCGCGCTGCCATACGCGGCACGCGGATACTCTATTTGGAGGACGGTAAAATACTGGATGAGCTTGCCCTGCCTCCCTTTGAGCTGGAGAAAGCCAAAGACAGAGAGACTCGGCTCAGCGCGTGGCTCCAAACAATGTCATGGTAAGGCGGGTGTATGAGAATGGAATTTAGCACATTACTTCGCGCAAACATAAAACGCCATAGGGGCGGCATGATAGGCATTTTCATACTGGTGTTGATCGTTTGTATTGCGCTTGCCACCCTGCTTTGCGTGTGGAGCAATTCCGCGCGCTATGTGGAAGAAGAGATGCAGCGGCTGGGCTTTGGAGAGATCACCGCATGGGTATCTGACGTGCCAAACACGGACGGCTTAAAGAGCGAGATCAACTCGCTTGACGAGGTGGAAGGAATAGGGTCGCAAAGCCTGATTTATTCTGAATACCAAATTGGCGAGCAAAAATCTGACAGCGAGGGGCAGCTTGTTTTTTATGAACCCGAAGGCTACCCCTATAAAATTTTTTCGGACGACCTTTCAGGATATAGGGAGGGCGCGGCAGATATCGCGCCGGGCGAGATATACGTTTCACCATCTTTTGTATCCATGTTTGGAGTGCAAATTGGAGACGAGATACGCTTCCCCATAGCGCGGCAGGGCGTGGGAAAAACATTTGAAATAAAGGGATTTTTTGAAGACCCGTTTATGGGCAGCTCCATGATTGGCATGAAAAGCTTTTTGATCTGTGAGCAGGATGGCAATGAGATGGCGCGGATGGCGGAGGAAGCCGGAATAGACGCGCTTGCCAGGCAGGGAGCCATGCTGCACATTTTCGGCAGCGGGGCAAACCCTGTATCGGAATTGAACCGATCGCTCAATGAACAGACAGATCTAGCGAAGTATGTGGAGTTTACGCATAGCCGCGCCGCGATCTCCGGCTTTATGATGACATTGCAAAATGCGTTCACCGGGCTCATGATGGCGTTTGTGGTGATACTTACTATTGTGGCGCTGATAGTTTTGGGGCACAGCATTACAAGCGCCATTGAGCTGGAAATGGCAGACATAGGGATATCAAAGGCGATGGGCTTTAAAAATGCCACATTGAGGAAAATACAGCTTACGCAATATTTGATACCCGTGCTGTGCGGAATGCTGCTTGGCGCGGCGCTGTCAATAGGGCTTGCGGAGTTTGTTTGCCGGATGACCGTTACCACAACGGGCTTGCTGATACCCTCCGAACTGCCTTTTGGGCTTTGCGCTGTGGCGTTTGCCTTCGTTTTGGCATTGCTGACATTTGTGATATACATAAAAACAAACCGCATAAGCAAGATCACACCCCTGCGGGCGATACGCGCAGAGCGGAACGGCTCGCGGTTCAATATAAAAAATGCCCCGCCCGTCCATAGGAAAGGACTGTATTTCTGGCTGGCGCTGCGGCAGCTTTTTGCCGGAAAGAAGCGGTATATAGGCGCACTGTTGATTGCCGTGCTGCTCGTGTTTTTCGCTTCTCTTGTGGGGCGCATGGATTCATGGCTCGGCCCAAACGGGCAAGGCATGATGGATGCCTTTAATCCGGCAGATCTTCATATTGCTGCGCAGCCCATGCAGGGGGATGCGACCTCAGAAGATGTTGAGGATCTTATCTCCTCTCGTACCGCCATAACAGATCGATATCTTTTGGCAATGCCCGGCGTTGCCGTGAACGGAGTGGATTACACCGCCAACGTGATAACGGAGCCGGAGCGGTTTCATATGCTTAGCGGGCGCAGTTCTATGGGCAGTGATGAGGTGGTGCTGACCGAATTTGCCGCCGCAGACCTGCAGGTAGGGATTGGAGATACGGTGACGCTGGCGGCAGACCTTGGAAGCGCGGAATATATGGTATCCGGTATTTATCAATGCGCCAACGATATGGGCGCAAACATTGGAATGAGTGCGGAGGGATACGGCAGGATCGCCCGTGAGGACGCCTCCATATGGTGTACGCACTATTTTCTTGCCGATGCATCGCAGCAGCCCGCTATTATGCGGGAGCTTGAAGCCGCCTTTGGCGGAGACGTATATGTGCACGAAAATACTTGGCCCGGCCTAAAAGGCATACTTGGCGCAATGCGGGCGTTGATGATTTTGATGTATGGGGTGGTCGCAATTTTTGTGCTGGTTGTCACCGGTCTTGCGGGCAGCAAAATATTGTACGCAGAGCAGTGTGATTTGGGGATATATAAGGCGCTGGGCTTTTCATCAAGCCGACTGAGATTCAGCTTCGCTTTGCGGTTTTTGATCACGGCTGCCATTGGCTCAGGAATTGGATTGCTGCTTGCCGCTACGTTGAGCGACCCGCTTGTGGCCGCGCTGCTTAGGATGTTTGGTATAAGCGATTTTGCCTCTCAGCCGGAGATGGGAACAGTTCTGCTGCCTGCGGCGGCGGTAAGCGGATTGTTTGCCGTATTTGCCTATTTTGCCGCCGGAAGGATAAAACGGGTAGACCTTACGGCGCTGATCCGTGAGTGAGGCAATATTGCTGGTAATGAAAAATGTATGCCTTTGAGGCATGCGTAACTATTTAATATAAGTATTTGATATGCGTGTGCATGCGCGTTATACTCAAACTGCAAAAGGGACAGACCCTTGACGCAAATGCGCCGAATTGTTGCGCAGGAAAGGAATTGAAATGAAAAAAAACATACATACAAAAATTTATGCTGTCTTAGCTATTACGCTTGTATTGGCATATGCGGCGGTGGGCTGCGGCGCGCCAAGTAAGGCACAAGAGGCAGAGCAGCCGGTTGTTTCTGCAAGCAGCGAAGCAACAGACCTTCTCTCAGAAGGCAACGCGCAGCCAACAGAAGCGAACGCATTGCCCGAAGCGGGAGCCGAACCTGCCGCGAATGAGGCCGCAACAACAGACGAGGCGGCGGTTTCTTCTCCGGCAGAATTGGAGGTTCGCTTTGGGGATGAGGGAGAAGCGTTTGTGATGCACCTTGAAGATAACGCTACGGCGGCGGCGATAGCGCGGCACGTGGGCACAACAGACTGGAGGCTGCCCATATACAATCATGACGATTTTGAGAATGCAGATGTGATGCAATACTATGACATTCCAGAGAGGTACGAAATTCCGTCTGATCCGCAGGCCGTAACGGCAGAGCGGGCGGGCGAGGTGTATTATTCCGACCCAAACCGCATCGTGCTGTTTTATGGGGACGCTGAAATTTCGGGAGAATATACCAAAATAGGCAGCTTTGATTATTCTGAGGAATTTGCTGCTGCCGTTAGGGACAATCCTGAGCTGGAGGGCTGGGGAAACAAAATTATTTTGATAAGCGACGGGCAGTGATGGCAAATAAAAGTATGAGGTAATAAGGCATGATTAAGCAAAAAGATGAATCCCTGATCCAAAATTTAAAAGACGCCGGTTGCGAGGCTTGTATGATAACAGATTTTATGGCAAACATGGATCGCGGCAAAATAGCAGAGGGAATAAAGCTGCTGCAAAACCATAGGGCGTTTCTGCTGATGAATATCCACAAAGGTCAAAAACAGATCGATTGCCTTGATTATCTCATTTATCAAATGAAAAAATATGCCTGAAAAATAAATCCACTAACAGGAGGAAACAGAAAATGGAGACCAGAAAAGAAATACGCGGCGCAAGCCTTGGCGGTGAGCGAGCACTTTTTCATAAGGAACATTTGGCGGTTCATGATACTATATTTGCGGACGGGGAATCTCCGCTCAAGGAGTGCAGAGATATTAAGCTGTACGGAAGCATGTTTAAATGGAAATATCCCCTCTGGTATTCAAAGGATATTCACGCAAAGGATTGCACCTGGTTTGAGATGGCAAGGGCGGGCGTATGGTATACAGACCAAATTACGGTGGAGCATTCAATCATTGAGGCTCCCAAAAATTTTAGACGGTGCAACGGGGTGACGCTAAGCAATGTCTCTTTTCCAAACGCGTCCGAAACGCTGTGGCACTGCGAAAATGTGACTATGGAGCAGGTAACGGCAAAGGGAGATTATTTTGCCATGAACAGTCAGAACATGGAGATAAAAGATTTTTCGCTGGTGGGAAACTATTCCTTTGACGGTGTGAAAAACGCGGAGATACGCAACGCCAAAATGCTTTCGAAGGACGCGTTTTGGAACAGCGAAAACGTAACGGTGTACGATTCGTTCATATCGGGAGAATACCTTGGCTGGAATGCCAAGAATCTGACGCTCATCAATTGCACGGTAGAGAGCCTGCAGGGAATGTGCTATATAGACAATCTTGTTATGAAAAACTGCCGCCTGCTCAATACCACGCTTGCTTTTGAATATTCCACGGTGAACGCGGAGATCAGCGGAAAGATAGACAGCGTGCTGAATCCATCGGGCGGCGTGATCCGTGCCGAATATATCGAAGAGTTGATAATTGAAAAGGACAGGGTGGACGCGGATAAAACGAGTATAGTTTGCCGTGATGAAATGAAAGCGGCGGTCTGATTTTGGAGGCAAGGCAAGCGGGGAGGTGACGTGCCGTTGGAAAGCATCTTGTTGAAGGGCTTCTTGATTGGGCTGCTGTTTGGGATACCGGTGGGCGCGGTAGGTGCACTCACCGTGCACAGAACGCTTGAACGCGGCGCCTGGGCGGGTATGGTGACGGGGCTTGGGTCATCGGCGGCGGATTGTCTGTATGCCTGCGTCGGGGCATTCGGATTGACGCTGATATCCGACTTTCTATTGAACTATCAGACAGCTATAAACATAGTCGGGGGTAGTTTGATACTCTTGATGGGCGTGACCATGCTGGTGAAAAAGAAAAAAGCCGTGGCAGTGCAAACGGGCGCAACAGGCAGCACAAAAATGTTTTTGTCCTCCTTTGCGGTGGGCATCACAAATCCGGCGGCTATACTCACTTTTCTGTTCGCGTTCTCATATTTTGGTATCGTGGGCACAATGGATATATCAGGTGGGATACAGCTTGTGCTGGGCGTGTTGCTGGGTACGCTGCTTTGGTGGTGCGTCTTGGTCGCGGCGGCTGATCTTCTAAAGAGGAAAAAAGGGCAAGGCGGCTTCAAACACATGAATAAAGTATTTGGAGTGGTATTGATACTGTTTGGAACGGTTGTTTTCGTAAGAACGATGCATTAAAAAATAGGGGGACGGAAGAAAAATGGATTTGAATGAATTTTTAGATCACTTGAATCGTGGGTCAACGGTGGAGGGCGGCTCAAAGCTGCACGAATACATGCACGAATTGACAATGGAGGCTAGACGTGTGACCATGGAGCTAAACAGCTCCTATCATAGCCCTGATGAGATACGCGAATTGTTTTCCAAACTTACAGGGCGACCGGTTAGCGAAGATTTTGCCGTGTTTCCGCCGTTTTATACGGACTGCGGGAAGAACATACACATCGGCAGGAATGTTTTTATAAATGCCGGATGTCATTTTCAGGATCAGGGCCGCATCACAATAGGCGACAACACAATGATTGGGCATAACGTGGTGCTGACCACGCTGAACCACGATTTTTCGCCTGAAAAACGAAGGGACATGCATCCTGCGCCTGTCCACATCGGCAAGGATGTTTGGATTGGATCAAGCGTTACGGTTACGCCAGGCGTGACTATAGGCGACGGCGCAATAATTGCCGCGGGCGCGGTGGTAACAAAGGATGTTGCGCCAAGCGTGGTTGTTGGCGGCGTCCCCGCAAAAATAATCAAGCAGATATAAGGAGAGCAAAAATGAATAAAAATATTTTGGTGATCTCTACCAGCCCGCGCAAGGGCGGCAACTCTGAACGGCTGGCAGAGGAGTTTGCGCGTGGAGCGCAGGAGGCGGGCAACAGCGTGGAGAAGATCGCGCTTTATGATAAGGCAATTGGGTTTTGCAAGGGGTGTTTGGCCTGCAATGCCACGGGGCGGTGCGTGATACGTGATGATGCGGATAAAATTGCGCAAAAGATGGGCGCGGCAGAGGTGATAGTGTTTGCCACGCCGATATATTATTACGAAATGTGCGGCCAGATGAAAACAATGCTGGATCGTGCCAATCCGCTATTTGGATCGGATTATGCTTTTTCGGATGTCTATTTGTTGGCGGCTGCGGCAGATGAGGAAGATACCGCAATAAACGGGGCGAAGCAGGGACTTTTGGGATGGATATCCTGCTTTGAACGTGCGCAGCTTAAAGGAAGCGTGTTTGCGGGCGGCGTGGATGCTATAGGCATGATAGAAGGACATGCGGCATTGCGCGAGGCGTACGAGCTGGGGAAGCAGGTTTGACAGAAGCTTTGCTTGAGGGGGAGTGAGAGATTATGAAACGATGTATCGCTATATTATGTGCCGTATCAATGGTGTTTTGGCTGGCGGCATGCACAAACGCAGAAAACGAAGCAGCCGCAAGTCCGTCTGTTTCCGCGGCTGCTCCAACCACTTCGCCAGCGCCAACGGCTGTTTCAAGCGCGGCGCCAACCGCTTCGCCAACTGCCGCGCCAACAGCAATGGAGAGCGAACCGCAGGCAGATATGCAAATAAGGGTTCGAACGGAGCAAAACAACGAGATCGTTTTTCAATTGAATGATACGGCTGCGGCGCGGTCGCTGTATTGTCAGCTGCCCCTTACTTTACCCGTTGAGGATTTCGGCGGCAGCGAAAAAATATTCTACCCGCCCCAAAAGCTGGATGTAAGCGACACGCCTATGGCGAAGGGAGCCGCGGGCACACTTGCCTATTATGAGCCGTGGGGAGATGTGGCGATCTATTATGGCGAATGCAATGGCGCGGAGGGGCTGTATGCATTGGGCGAGGCTGTATCCGGCATTGAATTTGCAGCCGAACTGGCGGGAGAAGTTGTGATTGAAAAAGAAGAGGACAGTGAGAAAGGCGATGGTCAGATGAATGTGCAAATTGAAGCGGGCGGTCAGGCCTTTACGGCGACGATGCAGGACAATGAGGCGGCGCGGGCATTTATGGAGCGGCTGCCCATGACTGTTGATATGGGCGAACTGAACGGCAACGAAAAATATTATTACCTTTCGGAAGGACTGCCAGCCAAGTCAGCCCGTCCGCCACAAATAAACGCGGGGGATCTGATGCTATTTGGATCGGATTGTCTGGTGCTGTTTTACGAGAGCTTTTCCACATCATACAGCTATACGCCGCTTGCCACGATAAGCGACCCTTCTAAGCTCAAAGATGCGTTGGGAAACGGAAATGTGCAAGTAACATTCAGCAGGAAATAGCGGAGGGAAAATTTATGGAATACGATTTTGATATACAGATAGACCGTCGCGGCACGAATTCTCTAAAATGGGAGGTGGGCGAAAACGAGTTGCCCCTATGGGTAGCGGATATGGATTTTAAAACTGCGCCTGAAATTATTGAGGCGATAAAACAAAGGGCAGAGCATGGCGTGTTTGGCTATTCCACCCTGCCGGAGGAATGGTATGCCTCCATAATACATTGGTGGAACAGGCGGCACGGCTTCGAGATACGGCGCGACTGGCTTGCGTTTTGCACCGGAGTGGTTCCGGCGGTTTCCAGCATTATACGCAAGCTGACAAACATTGGGGAAAACGTGCTCATCCAAACACCTGTGTACAATATTTTTTTCAACTCGATCCGCAATAACGGCAGGAACGTTTTGGAAAGCCCTTTGAAATATAAAAAGGGAAGCTACAGTGTGGATTTTGAAGACTTGGAGCGCAGGCTGAGCGATCCGCAAACGACGATGATGCTTCTTTGCAATCCGCACAACCCCATCGGGAAAATATGGGACAAAGAAACGCTTGGGCGCATAGGCGAATTGTGCCTGAAGCACCATGTGATCGTTGTTTCGGACGAGATACACTGTGACCTTACCGAGCCCGGCTGCGATTATATACCCTTTGCGTCAGTATCTGAGGCGTGCAGGGACAACAGCGTTACCTGTCTCTCGCCCACCAAAGCCTTTAATTTGGCGGGATTGCACACGGCGGCGGTTATGGTGCCAAATGAAGCCCTGCGGCACAAGGTTGTTCGTGCGCTCAATACGGACGAGATTGCCGAGCCAAACGTGTTTGCGGTTCAGGCTGCTGTTGCGGCGTTCACAAAGGGAAAAGCATGGCTTTTTGCATTGAGAGACTGTATTTCCAAAAACAGAAAGTATGTGCAAAACTTTTTAGATGATGAGCTGCCGCAGCTTGAGCTGGTGCCTTCGCAGGCCACATACCTGCTTTGGATAGATTGCGGCTCTCTTTTGGGCGATGCAGGAGAATTTGCGCGTATGCTGCGTGAAAATACCGGGCTGTACCTCTCCGCCGGAGCTAAGTATGGAGGGAATGGAGATCGCTTTTTGAGGATGAATATTGCCTGCCCCAAAAAAACGCTGGAGGATGCGATGGAGCGGTTGAAAGGGTTTGTTCCGGTTTATGAGGAATGGGTGATCACTCAATGTTGAATGATCTGTGAACAGTGTAAACTATTCACAAACGTTACTCAGTATTTTCTGTTTTATAATACTAGTACAACTGTCATGATCCGAGAATTTTTCGGGCACCAGTATATCGTATACGCTGACGCAATAGTCTGCCATTGCTTTGTAATGCTCCTCATATCTCTCGGCATCAATGCTGCCAGTCTGACGGGCAAGAGCCGCAAGGTAGCTGAGCGCAGATTATCATTACGTTTCTACGGACTATATCCTATGCAGGACAGATAGCCCCCAAGGGAAGCGGTATACCTGCGCGACGTTCCAAAAGAAAGAAATGGAATTGTTTGTGCAGGATTGCTTTGATGAAACTTCCGCAATCGGAAAACTACCCGTACACATACAGCTTCATATGGCGGGCGACCGATCCGAGCGAGGGGTGCGCGCTGTATGCCTAATTTGTTCAACGTTTCGCAGAAAGAACGATCCGAACTCCCGGAGAGCACATGCAAGCACAAGCCGCAGGCGATGGGCACGCTATCTCCCTCTGTACGCCTACTTCATATAAACATAGCATTTGATAT
>CAYXBW010000042.1:13347-20077 GCA_964463305.1 uncultured Christensenella sp.
ATATAAACATAGCATTTGATATTTCTTTTATCCTCATGATATACTGAATGAAACTCACATCCTTTCGGGAGACTGTATATGAATGTTGCCATATGCGATGATGTTTCTACAGAGAGAAAACAGCTTAATGTGGCGCTTCGTCGTTTTGAAAAAGAGTGGAATATAGATATCAATTGTGCAGATTTCGAAGATGCACAAAGCCTGTTGTTGCTCATAGAAAAAGGCGTGAAATTCGATGTTTTGTTCATGGATATTTATATGCAAGGGAAAAATGGCATAGAAGCATGTAGGGCGCTGCGTCAAAACGGCTTTGCGGGAGAAATCATATTTATTACCACATCAAAAGACCACGCCATAGAAAGTTACGATGTGGAGGCGGCAGGCTATATTTGCAAACCTTATGAATATTCCGCGCTTAGCAAAGCGTTGCAGCGATGCATGGAAAAACTTAAAACAAGCAATAAAAAAGTGAGTTTTATATCCAGACGTTTGGAGCTTAGTATTTTTGTAAAGGATATTCTTTATATAGAAACCCTGCTTAGAGGCTGCGCCGTCCACGCGAAAAACGAGGTGCTCACAACACAAAAGAGCATCGGAAGCTTTGAGCGGGAACTAAAGGAAGAACCCTGCTTTTTAAAGATAGGTAAAAGCTATCTTGTCAATCTAAACCATACACAAAAAAACGATGATAATTATATCTATTTCAAAAATGGCGAGAAAATAATTATGCCTGTCAGAGACAAGCAAAAGATAAAAAAGCAAATAGCAGATTATTTTTGGTTGCTTATGAAAGCGTAGGCTATGTGGTATTTTTTAACAATATTTTTGGACATATATCCATATCTGTTTTTGCAATTTATGCCATTTAAAAATAAAACTTGCTTTGGCTATGCAAAAACAATGATTATTTCTTCCGCTGTTTTATTGATGTATTTCTTGGGATTTGTATGGTTTGCAAGTGGGCACAGGAGCATAGAAGCCCTTGCACTATACCGCCTTGGCTCTCTGGCAATCATTACCTTGCTAACAGCTTTTTTGCTGCAGGAACAAAAAGCAAAAACATTCTTTGTATTCGGGCTTATATTCCCTTATGTTGGCTTTGTTTTAAGCGCAAGCGGTGCTTTGTCCGGTATACTTCCCATTGATGGCATACCTGTTTTCATACTCACCTGTATATACCGCATGGTGCTTTCCGCCATTCTATTTCCAGTGATAAGGCTGCTTTTTAAAAAAGTTTTGATACCGGCTATGGGTATGCAGGACGAAGGAATATGGAAAGTGGCGGTCATCATCCCCATATCTCTCACTTTGATCTGCGCCGCCTTTGTGAATTTCAACTGGGAACTCTACGGTGTTCCTGCGCGAGAGCTGATTGGATGGCTTGTGCTTTTTATTTGCAGTAATGCGGTCATTGTGTTTTTGTTTAAAACGCTAAAGATCGCAGAGCAAAAAGCTATCCTTACAGTGGAAAAAAAGCACGATGCCCGGCTGCTGCGTATGCAGGCGCAACAGTATACAGCCATGGAAGAAAGTATTGTTGCAACCAAAAAAGCAAAACACGATTTGCTGCATCATCTCAATATGATGCGCACATTCAGCGCAAAAAGAGATTTTGATGGTTTGCGTGCTTATATAGACGAATATGCAGGCAGCATGCCCATAGACACTTCTGTTATTTTATGCGAAAATCCTGCCGTAAATGCAGTTGGGGAAATTTATACGGCTAAGGCAACACAATATCAAATCAACTTAACTTTTTGTTGCCATCTTTCAAGGCATATCTGCATCAGTAATACCGATATTTCCATTATTCTTGGAAATTGTCTTGAAAATGCAGTTGAGGCATGCCAAAAGTTGCCTCCGCGGGACAGGTATATAAAAGTGCATATCAGGCAAATAGAAAAGCGCATTGCAATCGTTATAGAAAACAGCTTTGACGGAAGCCTAAAAACAAGAGAAGGCGGCTACCTTTCGCGCAAGCTGGGAAATGAAGAATTTGGTTTGGGGATTTTTTCAGTGAAGGCAGTTGTTACAAAATATTGCGGCGATATAAGAATAGAACCTCAAGGGAAAGTTTTCAAAGTATCCATTCTGCTGCAAACACCATAGTTCACTAAAAACAAACTGAGGTTTATACACAAAACTTGACGATTGTACAGGTTTGTGTATATTTTTGCTTCTTTTGTATTATACTTACCCTGAATTTGTAATAACGAGGAGAAATATAAGAATGAAAAAATTGATAGCCGTTGGTTTTGTGTTACTGCTTTTGATATCAGGATGTTCAAACGCTGCTTCCTACACCGCACCGTCTAAAAGCGAGGCAGTGGCAGCAAGTGAAAAGCCCCCGATAGAGGAGATTAAAGAAGGATTTGCTTTAGATGCAACGCAAAAAGCTGCCACTTCCTACACGGCGCAGCATAACAAGGCTGTAGGCGAGGCCATGAATAAAGATAGTATAAATCACGAAAGGGAGCTTGCAACCCGTGGCCTGATTGCGGCAACAGATGGCTTGGTGATTCAGCAGCTCAATTCAGATAAAAGTGCGTGGGATATGACAAAATACGGATTTTTAACGGGAGAGGCTCCGGATTCCGTAAACCCAAAACTATGGGAACATGGAAAAATGAATATGAATGCAGGGCTTTTTCAAATTAGTGACAATATTTATCAAGTTCGTGGATTTGACCTTGCAAACATCACCTTTATAAGGGGAAAAACAGGATGGATTGTCATAGATCCCCTTACTTCGCAAGAAACAGCGCAGGCTGCGTATGAGTTTATCACAAAGGCGCTTGATGAACAAAGAAAAGTAACAGATGTAATCTACACACATTCCCACGTCGATCATTATGCGGGCGTTAACGGTGTGGCTGATGAAAATACAAAAATATATGCGCCGGATGGGTTTATGGATGCAGTGTGCGAAGAAAACCTATATGCCGGCACAGCAATGAGCAGACGTTCCTTTTATATGTATGGCACGCTCCTTCAGCCCGGAGAAAAAGGGCATATAGATGGTGGACTTGGCAAGAAAGCGGCGGTGGGCACGCAGGGACTCAAAACGCCGAATGTTACCATTACAGAGGCAGTGCAAACACTAAATATAGACGGTATAGAACTAGTATTTCAGCTAACCAATGGAACGGAGGCCCCCAGCGAGATGAATGTGTACATACCCTCCGAAAACGCGTTGTGTATTGCGGAAAACTGCACGGCTACATTGCACAATCTGTACACGCTGAGAGGCGCTCAAGTGCGAGATCCTGAAAAATGGGCAGATTATTTGGATGCGACCATTGACTTATTTGGAAAAACTGCCACCAGTATTTTTTCCACGCACAACTGGGCAAGATTTGATGAGGAAATCGTGCCATATATGCAATCTCAGCGTGACTGCTATCAATATATCAAAGACCAGACCCTGAGGCTTATGAGCATGGGCTATACCATGGACGAAGTAGGAAGTTTGGTCACTTTACCCAAATCGCTCTCAGACAATTTTTTCAACGGGGAATTCTACGGTACAGTATCTCATAACGCAAAAGCCGTGTATCAAAAATATTTGGGATGGTACGATTCCAACCCTGTAAACCTAAGCAAGCTTATTCCGGAGGAGAGCGCTGTAAAATATGTAGAATATATGGGTGGTGCAGACGCCGTTATGAAAAAAGCAATGGAGGATTTTAAAAACGGTGAGTATCAGTGGGTGGCGGAGGTCACCAAACAAATCATATTTGCAGACCCGGCAAATGAACAAGCAAAATACTTATGTGCCGATGCGCTTGAACAACTGGGCTACATTGCGGAATCGGGGCCTTGGAGAAACGAATATCTTGTGGCGGCAGACGAGCTGCGAAAGGGTGTGCTGCTGCCCGAAGGTGTGCAAGTCAAGACTGATGTTTATGATGCGCTAAACCCGAAACAGTTTGCCACTATGTTATCCATTCGCTTAAATGGTGGGCGTGCAGAGGGCGCTAATATGGTATTTAATATAGAGTGCGAAGAAATTGTTTTATCACTTCATTTGCGTAATAGTGTGCTTGTCTATTTGGAAAATTCAGATGCGTCTCCTGAATTTACAATCAAAATGGATCAGGCATCCTTTTATAATCTTGTAAGCGGAGCAAAAGGTGATTTAAATTGGGCAGCAGAACCCGTGGAGAAAAACGTTGATTTTGAAAACTTTTTGTCTATGCTTGACACAGCAGACAACCGTTTTGCTATTGTTACACCTTAAAAGCAATTGGGATCTGGGTGAAATACATAACCGGTTATCTGTGTTTTTTGCAGATAGCCAAACCTGCGTAATAGATTTTAGCTTGACCACTGGTTTGATAAAGTACAGAAACAGGAGCTGGTTTTAAAGTCAGCTCCTGTATAAAAAAGTTTGATATTCTATTCTCTTTTTTGAGTATATACAAAATTTTAAACGCTGCCCTTTTCAGCAATGTATCTTGCATAAACGCCATTGGCATATAGCTCAATAATATAAACAATGCCGGTGATTAGCTTGTATTTATTTTTGCATCACTTATACAGTTAGCCTTTCTATTAATACATGCGAGTGCAAATGGGATATATCTCTTGAAATATGCCCGTGCTATGGGGCTGAACCTATAATATTTGCAATTCAATTAAATATGGCGCATAGAAGCATAAATATGGTTGAGGCATATATTTTACCGACGCTTTACAGACAGATAGCTTGGTAAAATATATAATATGTCAAAAATTTTGTGTGAGAAGCTGTTTGTCTGCTAAGAAAATGTAGACGGCGGGTGGTTTTTTTGCATGAAATGAATTTTTGTGCGATGTTTTGTGCGATGTAATATTATAAATCAAAAAAAGGTAAAAGGTCATGGTCGCTGTTTCTGACAAAGCGGAAAACTATGCACATACGTTTAAAATTGGGAGTTATGCAATTCTTTAAACTGAATTTTTTTGGTGATAAAGGTATTTGCATTTCAATATATCTAAAACAGATGATCTCAGGCGCGGGTGTGGCGATAGACGGAAAATGCGGCGTATAGCACCGACATAATAAAGTGTGCTGCACAAGATGTATTTGCCCGCAAAGGCAAAGAGATAGTGGATGGCACTTTTTTTGCAAATGTTAGCTGTGCCGCCATTTGAGAAGCTGCAACAGGAATGCTGACTGCAAATGAAGTCTGTAAAAAAATTTTAAAGAACGGGGAGTAAAGAAATGAAAAGGAAGATATTAGCGGTGTTGGTGACGGTATGCATTCTGCTTAGCGTCATGCCAATGTCTGCAGCTATGGCGGCAGAGCAGCCAACCGATGCGGCTACAATAAAGGTGGAGGAGCTTCGCAAAGCAAGAGTGGACGAATACGCAGAGACAATAGTAAAAGCTATTAGAACAAAAGATGGCGATATCATTAGGATAAATGCAGACGTAGAACAGGCAGAGTTTGCAGATCTGCTTGCGGAAAAGTGCTACAAAATGGGCGCAAAGGGTGTAAAGATCATGTTTTCGAACAAAAATATGGATGATTTACAGGCCAAATATCTGAAAGATGAAGAGTATGACGGCTATTACTATGAAGAAGCTCTTTCGTCATATACGATGAGCGAGTTTCCCAGGCACAAGCATATATATATTTTATCGCAATATTTTGGCGAGGATCCGGCTACGCTGGAAGAACAGACTAACTATAACAAAACTGTTGAAGAAAAGAATGCCGAGTTCATGAAGGAGCATAATCTATTGGCGGAAGGCGCTTCAATGAATAATGATAGGCCAAAGGTTGCAGCTGCGTATCCCACAAAAAGTTGGGCAAAAAAAATATACCCCGAATTAAGCGATGAAGCGGCATTTAATAAAATGATGGATGATCTGTTGGATTTTGCACGAATAGGCAAGGGCGAGGGCTTTTATAAGCATGCCGAAAATATGACGGATCTTGCAAAAAAAGCAAATGATATGAATATAGTAGAGCTTCATTACAAATCAAAAACTGCAGATCTGCGCGTGCCGCTGCATAAAAACAGTATTTTTTCAGCCGCGCTGATAAAAGCAGATGGGTGGGAGGATGATTTCTATGTGAACATACCCACAGAAGAAATCTTCGCAATGCCTGCAAAATACGGAGCTAATGGCACAGTTGCGGCCACGCGTCCAATTGTGCTGAATGGACAATTGATAGAAGGCCTAAAAATGACTTTTAAAGACGGTAAGCTGGTGGACTACTCCGTTTCTGAGGGAGCTGACGCCTTTGAAAAGTTTTTTAAAGCAAAAACTGAAGATGTCTATTTGGGTGAGGCGGCTATTGTGTCCAAAGACTCCCCTATATTCCAAACCGGAAATACGTATTACCACATATTGCTAGATGAGAATTCAGGCGCGCATATCGCTCTTGGACACGCGCTGGATATGTATAACCTAAAACCGGGTGCAAAGGTTGATGAGGATGTAAATCAGGCAAAATACCACCAAGATATTACAATTGGCAGTGAGGACCTCACGGTCACTGCCACGCTTAAAGACGGCAGCAAAGTGGATATTCTTAAAAACGGAGAGTGGAATTTTTAGACCTAAGAATATTTTTTTTTGCGGGCATAGCTTTGCGCCGTCCGGGCGGGAATTATGCCAAAATAACTACCGTAAGCAAACAAATAGGTAATAAAGCAGGCCTAAAGATATAAAATTCACCTAATGACCAGGTAAAAAAGCGCGCAATATTTAACTGAGATAAATACTGCGCGCTTT
>CAYXBW010000043.1:0-19929 GCA_964463305.1 uncultured Christensenella sp.
TATTATTATTTTACAGCGTCTTTGAAAGCCTTGCCAGCTTTGAAAGCCGGAACTGTAGAAGCGGCTATCTTTATCTGCTGCTTTGTCTGGGGGTTTATGCCCGTCCTTGCGGCGCGCTTTCTAGCCTCAAATGTGCCAAAACCCACTATCTGTACTTTTCCACCCTTTTTGATTTCGTCTACAATGCTTTCTGTGAACGCACTCAATGCAGCGTCAGCATCTTTCTTGGAAATACCAGCCTTTGCTGCCATAGCAGCTACGAGTTCAGTTTTATTCAAAACCTCGTCCTCCTTATATAGTGATTAATTATTATTTTGCATACGACCGACGCATGCTTTTGATGTACAAAGACGATTATAATACACTTTTTTCTATAAAGCAACTATTTTTAGCGGTTTTTTTCGCATAAAACCCAATATTCACGCGCTAAAACAGCCCTTTTTCACAATCTCTACCCACTCAACCCCCAAAATACCGCCGCATCATTTAAAATATGCGCATTTTAGCATGTTTCAGTCCTGTTTTGCCCTATTCCACAGCTCATCCATCTCTTTTAATGTGAGTGAAGGTAATTTTTCGCCTGCCTGCGCCTCCATATACTCGAAACGATGGATAAATTTTTCGCAGGTGCCGGTCAGCGCAACCTCCGGATTTATGCGCACTTTTCTTAGTACATTTATTATGGCAAACAGCAGATCCCCCGCCTCATCCTCTATTTTTTCCACATCCATGGCATCCACCTCGGCCTTAAGCTCCTGCAGTTCTTCCAGCACCTTCCCAAAAGCGTCTTGCGCCGTTTCCCAGTCAAAGCCTATTGCGCCCGCCTTCTTTTGCAGCTTGTAGGCACGCATCATGGCGCCCATGCTCCTTGGCACATCGCGCAGCACGCTTACGAAGGTCTCGTTGCCCTTTTCGGCACGTTTTATCTCCTCCCATTTCGTTACCACCGCATCCGCCGTTTCTGCATCCCCATCCGCAAATATATGCGGGTGGCGGTTTATCATTTTGGCGCACACGGCGCTTGTTACGTCCATATGGGTAAACTCGCCGCACTGGCGCGCTATCTCCGCGTGGAACACCACCTGAAGCAGCACGTCTCCCAGCTCATCATATAGCGCGGCCATGTCATCTGCATCTATTGCGTCCATGGCTTCATAGGATTCCTCCAGCAAATACTGGCGCAGCGTTTTGTGCGTCTGCTCCCTATCCCAGGGGCAGCCATTTTTGCCGCGCAAAACCTTCATTATATCCACCAGATCATAAAATCCGTACGCGCTCTTTTGGGAAAGCCCCGGCGCAGAGAGCACCACGCAGGCACCATCACCATAGTTTTCCAGCGAATCAAGCTCCGCCAGCCTTGCCGCAGCCGCATCTCCGCCGCATACAAAAACCGCCGGCGTGTCCTCTGCGTACCGTTCCAGCAGTGCCAGCTTTACATCCGCCGCTGTAAGCGCATTGTCTACCCCGCGCACTATGAGCGCCGCAGAGGTATCTATGTGCGCGCCCTCAAGCTCCCTCGCCTCAACCACCGCATAGCCGCCCAGCGCGCCCAGCCGCTCCTCCGCGCCCCGCTTTGCGATCTCTTCTGCGCTCACTCCGGCAAGAAAGTTCATTTCCGCTTTGCCGCGCAGCTTTTCTATAAATCCATTTGTGGCAATATCTCCAATAACGCCGAAAACCGTCCGCCCGCTCCCGGCAAGGCGCAGTATCTCTGCCGCCCCCCCCTCATACAGGGAATCAAAATCCTCCGCGTTCTCATATACCTCATCCAGCGTTGCCGTGTGCGGATATTTTGCAATGATCTCCACAGCCGCGCCGTTTCGCCCGCTTTGCAGCACCACCGCCTCAGCGTGCTTCAGGGCATCCGCCATATTAAGTGTGAGCAGCCCATACTCAGGCGGCAGTTCAAAAACAGTTATCATAGCTTTATCCTCCCATAAATGGAGCGTGTAAACAAATAACGCGCCGTGCTGTAACGGCGCGTCTTTCTTCATTCTTTAATATTATACTCTGTTTATGTGAGTAGCCGTATTTGCCTGTTCCTTCAAGTCTTTCACATAATTTGTGTAGGTCTCGTTTTGTCTGGATGACAGCTTTGAGTCAATTATTTCCTGCTTCACCATCTCAAAATCCACCGGGCCTACTCCGTCCTTCACATATTTTATTATGTGATAGCCGTAGTCTGTAGCCACCAGGTCTGAGATATCGCCAACGTTTTGCAGTGCCAGCGAAGCATCCAGGAACGGTTTTACAAACTGCGCACCCTCATAGGCCAGATAGCCGTAGGTCTTGCCCGGCTCAGACTGCATACCGGGGTCGGTACCCAGCTCTTCCATGACCTTATCAAAATCTTCGCCGTCCTTAACGCGTTTAAGCGCGGCATCCGCGTCCGCCTTGATTTTGGCCAGCTCATCTGCCAGCAGCTTGTCCGCCTCCGCCTCCTGACCGGCCTGCCTCATGTTGCTTATCTCGGTCTGCGTCTCTCCTGGTATAGATATGAGCAGATTTTTTACATATTTTGAGCCGGCAGGGTTAACATATGCCTGATTTCCCATCTGGTAGAAAGAAAAATTCTTTGCGTCCTTCTCCACCAGGGGCTGCTGTGCCGCCACCTGCTCATCAAAGTAGGCCTTGGCCTCCTCCTCAGTATAGGCAACGTCCGCAACTATCTTTTCGTACATGGCGTTTATGGCATCGCTCTTTATTTTATCGTCAACATATTTTTCAATATCGCCCATGCCGGAAGATTCCACATAATCCTGAAAATTCTTTTCGGCCTCCGCCTTGGCTGCTTCATCCGCATCCTCGCCTGCAGCACTTATGAAGTATTCCTTCATGCTGTCCATGCTTTCCTGCTGCTCTTTGCGGATAGCCTCGCGGTTTTCTTCAGAATTGTCTACAAGTCCTTCTTTTTCAGCCTGCTGATACATCAGCTCCTGCTCTACCAGATTGTCAAGCACCTGCTGCTTATAGAGGTTCGGATCGTCCTCTTCTTTTAGCTGCGCCTCTGTAACGCTGTAGCTTGTAAGCATGCTCTCAAGCAGCACCTTATATTTATCCTTTGTTATTTGAGTGCCGTTAACCTCGGCAACCACCTGCGCATTGTCGCGCTCTTCATTTACGCTCACCATAGAGCAGGAGGCCAGTGCAAATACCATTACTAGGCAAAGCGCACAAATCAGCCATTTTCCTTTACTTCCCATTATTTCTGTTCCTTTCAACGCATAATCCAGATTATTATACTACCCGCAAAATATATTTGCAAGCCGCAAATGCCCATGCTCAACGCTTTTTCAGCTCAGCCAAAAACTCCAGAAAACCCTTTGTGGGCGCTCCCGCCTTTAGTTTGTATATCACCACGGGGGGCACCTTGTCCCTCAGTATAACATCGCCCGGACGGCTTTCCGCTATCTTTAACAATTTTTTTACATTGGGCTGCACGTTCTCTGCGTATTTAAGCTCCATTGAATCGCTTTTGCGAATAACGCTGGAAAGCCCCGCCTGCGCAGCATAATGCTTTATAACGGCGGCAAGTATGAGATTGTTCACCTCAGGCGGCAGCTTGCCATACCTGTCTGCGATCTCGGCTGTGGTGGCTTTAGCGTCCGTGACCCCCTTTATTTTGGATATGAGGCGGTATATGTCCATCTTATCCGTTTCCTCGCGTATGTATGAATCCGGTATGTACGCGGGCACATTCAGCTCCACCGCCGTCTCGAACTCCGGCTTTATTTTTTTGCCGCGCGCTATAGAGACAGCCTCGCTCATAAGCTTTACATACATAGAATAGCCCACGCTGGCCATATGGCCGCTTTGCTCCGCGCCTAAAAGGTTGCCCGCGCCGCGTATCTGCAGATCGCGCATGGCTATTTTATAGCCGCTTCCAAGCTGCGTGAATTCGCGTATGGCAGAAAGCCGCTTAGCCGCCGTTTCGTTCATCAGCCCCTCGCCAAGATAGGTAAAATAGGCGTAGGAGGCCTGATCTCCCCTGCCCACGCGCCCCTTTAGCTGATATAGCTGGGAAAGGCCAAATTTATCTGCCTCATATACTATTATGGTGTTCACGGTGGGTATGTCTATGCCGCTCTCTATTATGGTGGTGCACACCAGAACGTCATACTCTCCGTCTATGAAGCCGGAGACCACCTTTTCCATGTCCCGTTCGCTCATCTGCCCGTGCGCCGCCGCCACCCGCGCCTCCGGCACGTTTCGCCGCAGATCCTCTATGAGCTTATCCATTTCGCGTATCTGGCGGCATACGAAATACGCCTGCCCGCCCCGCGCCAGCTCACGCACTATGGCATCGCGCAGCAGCCCGTCAGAATAGCGCATAACGTAGCTATAGGGCTGCACGCGCATTGCGGGCGGCGTATCTATAGTGCTCATATCGCGTATGCCCGTCATAGACATTTCAAGCGTCCTTGGTATGGGCGTGGCAGAAAGCGTGAGCACGTCCACCGTTTCCTTTAACACCTTTATTTTTTCCTTGTGATTCACGCCAAAGCGCTGCTCCTCGTCCACTATCAAAAGGCCGAGATCGTTGTATTTCACGTCCGCCGATAAAAGGCGGTGTGTTCCTATTATTATATCCACTTTACCGCGCGCCAGATCCTCTATTATCTGCTTGTGCTTGGATTTGGAAAAGCGGGTTAGCCCGGCTATCTTCACGGGAAAATTTTCAAAACGCTTGCGAAAGGTCTGCGTGTGCTGCCTTGCCAGCAGCGTTGTTGGCACCAGCACGGCCACCTGCTTCCCATCCATAACGGCTTTCATGGCGGCGCGCATTGCCACCTCTGTCTTGCCGTAGCCCACGTCACCCAAAAGCAGGCGATCCATTACGCGCGTGGATTCCATATCCCCCTTGATCTCAGCTATGCTCTTTATCTGGCCCTCTGTCTCCTCATATTCAAAAGCGTCCTCAAACTGTTTTTGCCACACCGTATCTGCCGAAAAAGGGTAACCGTTGTTTTCGTAGCGCGTGGAATAAAGCTCCACAAGGTCGAACGCCAGCTTGAGCGCAGACTCTCGCACGCGGCTCTTGGCGTTTTCCCATTCCTTGCCGCCCAGCTTGGAAAGCTGCACCTCCGCATCCTCGCTGCCTATATACTTTTGCACGCGCTCTATCTGCGCCGTGGGTATATACAGCTTGTCGCCCCCGCGATACTCTATTTCCATATACTCGGCCTTGTTTCCGCCCGCCTCAATTGTTTTCAGCCCCAAATAGCGCCCCTTGCCGTGTACATCGTGCACCACATAATCGCCCGGCTTGAGATCGCTGAAAATATCCTCGGCGGCTCCCGCCCCTCCGCGCTTTGCCACCTTTTTCTTTACGCGGCCATATATATCGTTCGCACCCAGCACCAGCATACGCGGCGAATTTATTTCAAAGCCGTAGGAAACCATATCACGCAGTATAGAAATCTTTGCCTCCTGCGGTTTTTCGCGCAGCACGGGCGCTATGAGGTCAAAGCCGTTCAGCGCGGCGCTGAGCGCCTCCGCCTTGGCTCCCGCGTACATATACACGCTGTATCCATGCTCCATCCGGTCACGCACGGCGTTTGCCAAAAGCTCCATATTGCCGTTGAATCCGGCGGCGGAACGCATGTCCATCTCAACCTCGGACACCGTTTTCAGCCCCCCGCGAGATATTCCCGCAAGGTCTATCATGCCGCCCTCGCGCCCCTTTGTTATCATGCGCATACTAAGCAGCGTTTCGACCTGCACAGGGAAGGCCTCCCCGCTCTTCAAAAGCCGCGCGTGCTCCTCTGTAAATTCCGTTATTATACGCTTGGCCTCTGCGTGCACCCGTTCAAAATCGTCATACACGCAAAGCGCTCCGGGAAAATAATCGAATATGTTGGCGCTGTCATACATTACCGGCAAAAAAGTGTCCGCTATCTCAAAATAACCGTATTCATCTATTTCATATAGTATATCAGCCGCCGTGCGCGCGCATTCCGCGGGCTGCTTTTTTAAATAATCCGTTGCACGCCTGCGCGCCTCCTCAGTAAGCACAACCTCCGTGGCGGGAGGCAGCAGGTATCTATCCAGCTTTTTGCCCGTGGATTTTTGAGATTCCGTTTCAAAATGCCTTAGCTGCTCTATTTCGTCGTCAAAAAATGTTATGCGCAGCGGCTTATCGCTGTCGGGCGGGAATATATCCAGTATTTCGCCGCGCTTGGCGTATTCCCCGCGCGAATATACCGTACCCGCGCGCTCATAGCCGTTTTTTACCAGCGCGTCCAGCAGCTGCTGCATGCCATAGCTCTCGCCCGCCTTTAGCTCTATGCAGGCTGCGGAAAAAACGGCGGGCGGCAGCAAACGTGTTATGGCGGCGCGCACAGGCAAAAATATTAGCCCTCCAGCCGCCGCGCTCTTGAGCACGCGCACGCGCTCCATCTCACTGTCGCGGCTTTTTGCCTCCACGTTTCTCAGGCTAATATCCAGCTCCGGAAAAAGCGCGGCATCCTCACCGCAGGCCGCCGCATAATCCCGCGCGGCCTGTTCTGTGGCAGTTATAAACAAAACCGGCCTGTCTGTGCTGCTCAAAAGGCTGCCCGCAAAATATGGCTTGGCATTTTGAGACAAACCTAAAACAGAGCAGGGCAGCCGCCCTCCCCGTACATGCTCCAAAATTTCGCCAAACGCTTTGCTTTGCTCTATAATACCGCCCAGGGTATGCTTCAATGTTGCCTCCTGTTATGCGAAGCGGCTCATATCATTTCGCCGCTTCTCCTATCACCGCAAAGCACAAAAAACCGGCTCCGCGGGCAGATCCGCACGGCTCCGTTTTCCGCACTCTTTATTACGTATCCTTTTGGGGCGGCTCCTGATACTTTTCCTGCGCCGGCCCCATGCCCTCAAGCAGCAAACACTCAACAGCGTCCGCCGCGCGTGAAAACATTTCCTCCGCCTCGTCCTGCCGCTCCTTCTCAAACTTGCCCAGCACATGGGCGTGCAGGCCAAACTGCGGCTTGCCTATGCCTAGGCGCACCCGCGTAAACTCCGTGCTCTCCAAATAGCCAACAATGGAGCGCATGCCGTTGTGTGTGCCCGCGCTGCCCTTGGCGCGTATACGCAGCGTACCGAAAGGTATATCTATATCATCATATAATACTATTATATCCTCCGGCTCCACATCGTAATAATCCACTATTGCCGAAACCGCATAGCCGCTGTTGTTCATAAAAGTGGTGGGCTTCACCAGCATCACACGCACATTATCTATTGCGCCCGTACCAATCATGCTCTCCATTTTGTCAGAGTTTTTTAGGCGTATCCCGTGCCGCTCCGCCAGTATATCCACCACGCGAAAACCTGCGTTATGCCTTGTGTTCTTATATTCAGCGCCGGGATTGCCCAGCCCGAAAATGTATTTCATTCCGCTATCCTCATGCCTGTCCTACGTTAGAATGTGAACATACGACCGTGCGCTTCCACCTTTTGGCGTATTTCATACTATTATATACGCGCTTTTATGTATGGTAAAACAATCACTCGCCGCGCTTGTCTTTCCAGCCCTGCTTCACAACCTGCCTTGAGCGCGCTATTGCAAAGCTGTCTTCGGGAAGGTCTTCCGTTATTGTGGAGCCTGCCGCTATGTACGCGCCCTTTCCCACATTCACCGGTGAGACAAGATTTGTATTGCAGCCTATGAAAACGTTGTCTCCCACTGTGGTCTTATATTTTCGCTTGCCGTCATAGTTTACAAAAACCACGCCGCAGCCCACGTTTATTTTGCTGCCAAGCTCTGCATCTCCTATATATGTAAGATGCGAAACCTTTGTTCCTTCGCCTATCTTGGCGTTCTTGGTCTCCACAAAATCTCCTATACGGCAATTGTTCGCCACCTCCGTGCCAGGACGCAGGTATGCATACGGCCCCACCGTACAGCCCTCGCCCACCACCGAATCCAGTATAACGGAATTTTGCACCACCGTATCAGCGCCTATTGTGGAGGCAGATATCCGCGAGCCGGGGTACAGCGTTACTCCCTCGCCTATCACGCAGCCCGCCTCCAGCGTTACGCCGGGGTGTATCACCGTGTCGCAGCCAATTTCGCAATCTGCGTCTATATATGTATCATGAGGGTTTATAAAGGTTACACCGTTTTTCATGTGCTCACTTATTATCAGCCCGCGCAGTATACCGGAAACAACGGACAGGTCGCGTCTGTCGTTTACCCCCAGCCCCTGCCATAGCACATCCTTTGCGTAGGCTCCCACCTTGCCGCCCTCCGCGTTTATTATACCCACCAGGTCTGTTATATAATATTCGCCCTGCGCGTTCTTGGGTTCTATTTTATCAAGGCATCTCAGCAGCACGCTGTTTTTTATGCAATAACATGAAATATTCACTTCGGTTATGCATTTTTGCTCTGCTGTGGCGTCCTTTTCCTCCACTATTGCCAGCACACTTCCGTCCTCTGCGCGCACTATTCTGCCATAGCCTGTGGGGTCGCTTTCAGCCATATCCGCAGACAGCAGCATGAGGTCATATTCTCCTTCAGAAGCGGCCTTTGTAAATGCTTTTACGGTCTCTCCCTGCAAAAGCGGCATATCCCCCGCCACAATAAGCGTATATCCGTCAAAATCTTCCAGCTGTTCCCGCGCGCACATTACAGCGTGGCCGCTGCCCAGCCGCTCTGCCTGCTCAACACAGCATACCCTGGGGTACATACCTTTCACCTCAGCCAGATTGCTTCCGCACACCACCACGGTCTTTTCCGTTCCCACAGCAGAAAGCGCCCGCATCACCCACTCTATGAGCGGCAGACCCGCCGCCTTGTGCAATACCTTAGACCTTGTTGATTTCATTCGCGTTCCATCACCAGCAGCCAATATTATTCCCGTAAAGCGCATAAAAGTAGTCCCCCTTAGTCCACTAATACAAATTAACAACAAAAAGTCACTCCACAGCGTCGCAGCGCACGTTTTCGCAACATATAGGGCAATAATAGTCACATGTTATGTCAACCCGCCAAAACCGATGCACGTTTTTGACACAATGTTGACAATTCATTTTAGTGCCCCAAATCTGCATATTCATACTATTTCTGTATGAAATCCAAAACACGTTTAGAACAGCATGAGACACGCCAATATGCGGCTTTGCGCATTTCGCACAACACTTCAAATCAACCATATAATTTGAAAGAGTATCAAATAAGTATTATACACAAAAACATTGCACAAAAAAAGGCTTTCCGCATAAATAACTGAAAGCCATTTCCTAGTTGAAAAACAATATTAAAAATCCTCTGCAGCCCCGGCGTGTTCAATCGCCTCTTCATCATCCGGCAAATTCTCATATTCCTTTAATATAATGCTCTGAACCAATTCTCTTGTTTCGGAGTTTATAGGATGCGCTATGTCCTTGTACTCTCCGCTTGGCGTTTTTCTGCTTGGCATAGCAATAAAAAGTCCGCTTGCGCCTTCTATTATCTTCATGTCATGAACCACAAACATATCGTCAAATGTAATAGACACGATTGCTTTCATCTTCCCACTGCTACTTATCTTGCGTATGCGAATATCCGTAATGTTCATTTTCTATCCTCCAACTGGATTTTCATATAAAGAATCGGTGAAATTACAATAGTATGCCGGTCAAGAATTCTTCTCACACTATTTTAACACTTAATCAACAATATTACAATATTTTTCGGCGCTTTGTTAATTTCAAAATATTTCTCGCTCATATAACGCAAATATCCATTTTATATGTTGTTCACATTTTTTAAGTCCATATTTGTATTATATTTAGTTATTTCAAATTGGCTAAAATTGCCCGAAATCAGCCTATTTTGCGCTAATATGCCCTTGCTTGCATATTGCACTCAATACCTGTATAATTTTATTGTTTAAGCAGTTGTCTTTTGACTGTATTTTATATAAATAATTAGGAGACTTTTTGATGCAAAACGGCGAATCATCGGATAATTCGGTAAAGAAAGTTCATTTTATAGGAATAGGCGGCTGCTCCATGAGCGGTATTGCCCAAATACTGGCCGCAAACGGTTTTATAGTAACGGGATCTGATATAAAAGAATCAGCCTTCACGCAAAAGCTGAAGGATCACGGTATAGATGTATATATAGGTCACGATGAAAAGAACGTACACGGTGCAGACATGGTGGTATACTCTGCCGCCATAAAGCCGTACAATCCGGAATTTGCCTATGCCGCCGCGCACGACATAACAATGCGCGAGCGCTCCAAGCTTTTGGGCCAGATGTCATCCCATTATGATACGGTGGCCTGTATTTCAGGCTGCCACGGCAAGACCACAATAACCTCCATGCTTGCGCTTATAATGGAGGGCACAGATGAAGATTGCACTGTACACGTGGGCGGCATGGTGGATTTTCTTGACGGCGGTGTTCGGCTTGGGAAAAGCGGCTCCTTTATAACAGAGGCCTGCGAATACGTGCGCAGCTTCCTGACTCTTCACCCCACACATATATTAGTAAACAATATAGACGATGACCATTTGGACTGCTACCGCGATATAAAAGATATTTTCAACACCTTTGTGGAGTTCATACAAAAACAGCCCGAAAGCGGCGCGTTGCTTTTAAACGCTTCCGATGAGCTTACAATGAAGCTGGCAGACAAGGCAAAATGCCGAATCGTAACATACAACCTGCCCGGTAAAAGCGACTGGTACATAGAAAACGCAGAGTTTGACGGGAACGGCTTTGGCGCGGGCGACGTGCTGCACAAGGGCGAGCAGGTCGCTCACATAAAGCTGAACGTGCCCGGCATGCACAACTTAAACAATGCGCTGGCCGCCTTGGCCTTTGCCGCAGAGGTGTTTGGCGTGGAACCCAAAAAAGCCGCGGAGGCGCTTGAATCATATCGCCTGGCGGGCAGACGCTTTGAGCTTATGGGCGAGCGGGATGGCGTTAAGCTGTATCACGATTACGCTCACCACCCTAGCGAGATAGCAGCCTGCCTGGACGCCGCAAAAAGGGTGCCGCACGGCAAGCTCTGGGTGGTATTCCAATGCAATTCATATACCCGCGCGCGCACGCTTCTAGATAAATACGCCACCTGCTTTGCAGATGCAGATGAGGTGCTTATGCCGGACATATACCCCGGCAGAGATACAGACACGCAGGGAATGCACGCCCGAGATGTTGTGGCCGCTATAAACAAGCACTCAGGAAACTGCCTCTACATACCCACCTTTCCTGAAATAAAGGAATACCTGCAAAAGAACTGGCAGTCTGGCGATATAATAGTGGCGCTTGGCTCCGGCGATGTGAATAAGCAGCAGCTTGTATTTTTGGAGAACTGATATAAACCTGACCAATTTAAAATGCCGCTTCCAAAGAGCGGCATTTTTTTATTTGCGATCACTTTAGCATTTCACAAAAGCGGTCAGGCCTCAAGCTCAACCAAAACGCCCGCGCTCCAGCCCATTATTTTACCAAGCGCCTGCTGCACATCACATTCTTTATTTACCGCAAGCTCAAGTATTTCACGTTCAGCAGGCGGCAGCAGCGGCAAAAGCTCTGCCTTTTGTGATATATATTTTCCGGAGCGTATATAGTGTAGCGACAGTATGGGAAAAAACGCGGCCTTTGCAAGCGCGGGCAGCACCTGCGCGTTTTCATCTCCGCCAAACGCAAGGCAGTGCGCGGCGGCATGGTATATGTTTGCCGCACCCACACGTATACCGTACAGTATATCCTCTTGAGAAACAGGCGGAAGCAAACCGTCAAGGCTGCCGTGATAGGCCTCCGTATCCATGCCAAACTGAAATATTTCGTGCGGAGGCCAGGCCAGCAGCTCTGCTTTTCCGGATATGAAGCCGCAAACCAGCCCGCCATGCTCCATCTCCAAAGCAATGCCGCGGTACTCTGCAATATCTGCCGCCGAAATATTGTTCAGTACCACCACAACGTCTATATCGCTCTTCTCAGTGGCCTCTCCCCGCCTGTAGCTTCCCTGCAGCCCCACAAAGAGCAGTCTGTCACCAAAGCACTGCTTCAGCTTACCGGTAAGCTCCTCCATCCATAAATCAATATTCCCTATCATAAAACTATTTTCCCCACCTTTCATATTTGCTTCTCTAAAAAAATAAGAGAAGCTCCATTTGTTATTATGATACCCTGCGGCAATAAAGACCGCCCTCATTGAGCGGTCTTTTTAGCTCCAATCAAAATTGCGTAAAATGTCCCTTTTGGTCAATCCGCCTTAAACAGATCGGTGGAAAGATATCTTTCACCTGTATCAGGCAATATCACCACTATTTTTTTGTTTTCGTTTCCCGTGCGGTTCGCCAGCCGCATAGCCGCACAGAGCGCCGCGCCTGAGGATATCCCGCAAAGCAGACCCTCTTTTCTGCCCAGCAGCCGGCCGGTCTCCATGGCCTCCTCTGCCGATACCTGCTCTATATCGTCTATTATATCCCGGTTCAAAACGGAGGGCACAAAGCCCGCGCCTATACCCTGTATCTTATGCGGAGAGGGTTTTCCGCCCGACAATACCGGGCTCTCCTTTGGCTCCACCGCAACTATTTTTACACCGGGGTTGGCCTGCTTCAGTATTTCACCGCAGCCTGTTATTGTGCCGCCCGTACCCACGCCCGCCACAAATATATCCACCTGCCCGTTCATATCCTCAAGTATCTCCGGTCCGGTAGACCTTCTGTGCGCCTCTGCGTTTGCCGGGTTGTCAAACTGACCGACCATAAATCCGCCGCGCTCTGTGCAAATTTCATTCGCTTTGTTTATTGCGCCGCGCATACCCTCCGCAGCCGGGGTCAATACCAGCTCCGCACCAAGTGCTGCCAGCAGCATCCTGCGCTCCACGCTCATGGATTCTGGCATTGTAAGTATAAGCTTTATGCCCAGATTTGTGCAGATGAAACTAAGCGCAATGCCGGTATTGCCGCTGGTGGATTCCACCACCACGGTATCCCTTGTCACCTTGCCGCTTTCCATAGCCGCACGTATCATATACATAGCCGCGCGATCCTTCACGCTGCCCAAAGGGTTTTTGCTCTCCAGCTTGGCGTATATGCTCTTGTGTATGGAATTCAAATGCAGTATAGGCGTTTTGCCTATAAGCGCAGTCAATTTTTCTATCCTACTCATTCTTGTCCTCCACTTTCTCTATAGCCGCTATGTCAAAAGGCGTTTCCTGATATACATAGTAGTTTAGCCAGTTATTAAACAGCAGATTAGCGTGGCCTCGCCACTTTACCACCACCTCATTTTCCGGCTCACCGTCCGTAAAATAATCCTCCGGGGGGGCAATATCCAATCCCTTTGCCATATCCCGCTCATACTCCATTCTGAGCGTGTTTTTAGTGTATTCGGGATGGCCTGTAACAAATAGCTGTCTGCCATGCTTTGCCGATACTATATATACACCGCTTTTTTCACCCTCACACAATATTTCCAGCTTGGGGTGAGCCAATATATCCTCCCCGCGCACCTCAGTATAGCGTGAGTGCGGCGCCCAGAAAACATCATCAAAGCCGCGCAGTATGGGCTTGTACGTCTCCGCCTTGGTGTGGCGGAATATGCCCGTAAGCTTTTCACTGAGCGGATACTTTTCTATTCCATAATGGTAGTACAAGCCGGCCTGCGCCGCCCAGCATATATGCATTGTGGCATACACATTGTGCAGGCTCCACGCCATTATTTCCTCCAGCTCCCGCCAGTAGCTCACCTGTTCAAAAGGCATCTGCTCAACGGGTGCGCCCGTTATTATAAGCCCGTCAAAATGCTGATGCTTCACATCCTCAAAAGTTTTATAAAACTCCTCCAAATGCTCTATTGAGGTGTTTTTTGAGGTGTGTGTGGCCGGATGCAGCAGCACTATTTCCACCTGCAGCGGCGAATTTGCCAAAAGCCGCATAAGCTGCGCCTCCGTACGCTCCTTTGTGGGCATTATGTTAAGTATAGCTATGCGCAGCGGACGAATGTCCTGCAGTGCCGCGCGGTCTTGTGGCATAACGAATATGCCCTCCTGTGCCAGCGTTTTTGCCGCGGGCAGATCCATATTGATATTTATAGGCATTATTCGTTCTCCTTTCCCGAATCATAGACCGCTCTTTTATACCATTCCCGTATCAAAACAGCTGTGTTTACATAGCGCGTACAGAATTGCATTGTATGCGCCGCGCCGCGCTCCAAATTGGTATTTTCAATTTGGCATTAGTATTGAGCGTTTGAGATTCATTATACTACAATTGTCCTCAACATTGAAAGAAATTTGTTTGAAATACTCACCGTTTGCATAGCGGCGCACGGCTTTTGCAGTTATTCGCAAATATTGCCCGCACAACCCTTGAATAAACCGCATTAGCATTTGACCTTTTTATATTACAATAATATAATGTTTGTATGCTTTTTTAGAAAACGTGGGGGAATTTGATGGATAAAAACGGTTTTGACGCAAATAAAACGGCGGAACGGCTTCTTGAAATAAACAAAAAAAATATTTCCGGCGAAACAATAAGCGGCTTTGGCATGAAGGCCAAGGTTTCCGCGCTCATAGACGATATAAGAAGCGCCATGTTTCCGAATATATATGATACAACGGTATGCAAGGAAAACCAGCTAGCGCAAACTATATCCACAAGGCTAAACCGCGCCTCCGTGCTGCTTGATTGCATGATAGCCGAGGTGCTTGTAAACCGCTGCCATCTGGAGGAAAAGGGCAGCAGCGAATGCTGCAAATGCCATGACGCGGCGCACGGTCTTGCAGACCGTTTTATGAGCGGGCTGCCCCGCATAGCAGAGCTTTTGAATACAGATATTGAGGCGGCGTATCTTGGCGACCCCGCAGCCATTTCTCATGAGGAGATATTGCTTTCCTACCCCGGCTTTGAGGCGGTAAGCATATTTCGTCTGGCGCATGAGCTGTACGCAATGGATGTACCTCTGCTGCCCCGCATGATGACCGAATACGCGCACAGCAAAACGGGTATAGATATAAACCCCGGTGCGAACATTGGGCAGCATTTTTTTATAGATCACGGTACGGGCATAGTTATAGGCGAAACCTGCAACATAGGCGAGCGGGTAAAAATATATCAGGGTGTAACGCTGGGCGCCAAAAGCTTTGATCTGGATAAGGACGGGCATCCGGTAAAGGGCGGCAAGCGCCATCCGGATATAGAGGACGGCGTAATAATTTACGCGGGCGCAACAATACTGGGCGGAGATACAGTAATAGGCAAAAACAGCATTATAGGCGGAAATGTGTGGCTCACAGAATCCGTGCCGCCCGGCTCCACAGTGTACAATTCCGTAACCGCGCCCAAGATAAAAAACGGCAAATAGTAAAGGTATACCAGCCGCAAGCCTTTAACAATATGCCGAATAAACAGAATTATAAGAATTATAAAAAATAGAATTGAGGTAATTCAAATGATAAGCAAAAAAATGACCGATCAGCTAAATGTTCAAATGAAGAACGAATTTTATTCCGCTTATTTCTATCTCACAATGGGCGCATGGTTCACCTCCAAAAATCTGCCCGGCTTTGCCAACTGGTTTAATGTGCAGGCACAGGAGGAGCGCGACCACGCCACAATGATAATGAATTATATGCTGCGCGTAGGTGCTGATATAGAGTTTTTGGCTATAGACGCTCCTGACGCGAATTTTGAAAGCCCGCTTGATATATGCCAAAAAACGCTGGCACATGAGCAGCAGGTCACCTCATGGATATACGCCATAATGGATACGGCTCAGGAGGAGCGGGACTATAAAACAATACAATTCCTGCAATGGTTTGTTACAGAACAGGTTGAGGAAGAAGAAAACGCCAGCGGCCTTATAGAACGCCTTAAAACCGCGGGAAACACGGAAGCCGGCCTTTTATATTTGGATAACGAGGCGGGCACAAGGGTATACAAGCCTGCCACGGGCGCGGCAAACTGAGAAAATTGGCAAAAAAGGGCTGCAATGAGCAGTCCTTTTTTAACTTACTCGCTTTGCTGATTTATATTAGCTCCATTTTAAAACTCCGGGCAACTTTATAAATGGCAGCTATTTGATTACTGACCAAAAAATTGCGCTGGCAAGGCGTATTAGCACTGGTATATCCGTACATGCGCCAGGCCTCACGCAAACTTTAGGGTAAAGTGCCGGCTATGGCTTATAGTTTTTTCACTTGATCTCTTTGCGTATAAAATATTGTGTGTATGTAACCACATCCCCTGTAAGTTGTTCGCAAACATGTCTTGGATCTTTCATATTATTCAATTTAGCTCGCAATTCAAAGCACTTTAAAGAGCCGAATTTTTGATTGAATGTTTCCACAAAGTTGTTGCAATATGATAGGATTACGCTTTTGTTTTTGCCCAATTTGGCACAATAGATGCCTATAAACATCAATCCCCCCGAAACCAAACCGCACTGCAAACCAAACCCTGATGTTGAGAGCATTCCCACCGTTGATTGAAAAACCTGCTGATCTATTTCCGCTTCAAACAGTTCGCCCAAACAAATAAGCATTGACTTGGTGCAGTTTGTGTATTCGTTCCAATATAGTTCATGCACTCTCTCTTTGATCGCCGCCGTATCCATTTCTTTACCTCTTTCTATGTTCAATTTTATATGAGTATAAAGATGACCGTTTGGCAATTCAATGGCTTGAGAGCGAAATGCTTTTTTATTGTTGTGAAATGACTATTCCGTACTACATGACGCGTTCAAAAAAATCCTGCTCGGCTTCTTCTGCCTCCTCATAGCTCTCATTTATGCTGAGAGTAAGCTCGCCCCTGTCTATACGAGTTTTAAGCCCGTCCCACTCCGCATAGCAAAACAGCAGCCCGCATATCATATCGGCGCGCATGGCTGCGCTGCCCCCCTCCGCATGTGCCGCGGCCTGCATCATGGAAAGCGCCATCTCCGCCAATAGTGGAGACTCCTCCTCTGTTAGCGGGTGGTTCTTTTTGCAATAAACGCGTATCAAAAGCTCTTCCACCAGCTCCTTTATTTGATTGGAAGCACCGTATAGTATTTGCTCTGAAAAATCTCTGCGAGATTTGTTATCCAGCATATATTTTATAATGCTGCGTGATTCGTTCATCATGTTCTCCACAAAGGAACGTATAAGCTCTCGCAGCGCGGCTTCCGGCTCCCGCCCAAAAACGGTTTCCATCATAATTGTTTTTATACGTTCTATATCGCTGGCAAGCAGCTGTGTCAAAAGATCGTCTTTATCTTCAAAGCGGTTGTATACCGTGCCCACCGCCAGGCCGCTCTCCTTGGCTATTTTTCGCATAGATATGCTTTCAAAGCCCTCTTCTCTGTATATCTTAAGAGCAGCTTCCATTATTTTGCTGGTAACATCACCTATTATTTTTGGCATTTCCTACCCCCCAAAGTGTTTCTATGCCCATTATACCGCTAAAACGCCACATATGAAAGCATTATTTGAACGCAGTTCATATAGTATCTGCGCATAGTTTTTTTCTATGTGCGGCGTTATATGCAATTTACAATTGCAAAATAGGCTTCTATTATGTAATATAATAGATATTGATAAATTAATACTGATAAAAAAAGAGGGAGTTTGTAATGTTTAAAATCATCCAAAAGGAAATCCTTGCGAACGACATAGCCAAAATGGTTATAGACGCGCCGCTCATAGCCAAAAAAGCGCAGAGCGGGCAGTTCCTGGTGCTTCGTACGCACGAGCGGGGCGAGCGTTTTCCGCTCACCATAGCAGATTATGACCGCGAGGCAGGCACCGTTACAATCATTTTTGCTCAGGTGGGCAAATCCACAAGGCAACTGGGTCAGCTAAACGCAGGCGACAGCATACCAAACGTGGTTGGTCCACTGGGCGTAGCTTCTCATTTTGACGACAGCATAAAAAAAGCAGCCGTAATAGGCGGCGGTCTGGGCTGCGCAATTGCCTACCCGCAGGCAAAAAAGCTGCATTCTATGGGTGTTTCGGTTGATATGATAGCAGGCTTCCGCACCAAGGATATAATAATACTGGAAGAAGATATGAAGGCCGTTTCAGACAACCTCTACATAGCTACAGATGATGGCAGCTACGGCGCGCACGGCTTTGTTACAGACGTTTTAAAACAGCAGATAGAAGCGGGCGTAAAGTATGACCTCGTGGTGGCCATAGGCCCCATTCCCATGATGAAATTCGTATCCAAGCTCACAAAGGAATACGGCATAAAAACCCTCGTAAGCATGAACCCCGTTATGATAGACGGTACCGGCATGTGCGGCGGCTGCCGCCTGGTGGTGGACGGCGAAACAAAATTTGCCTGCATAGACGGGCCGGATTTTGACGGGCACAAGGTGGATTTTGACGCGGCAATGCGCAGGCTTTCCATGTATGACGGCCTGAAGGAACGCGAAGAGGACTGCAATCTCATTAAGATGTCGGAGGGTAAGTAACATGGAGAGGAATATGTCGCTGGAAAAAACAAAGATGCCCGAACTGGAGCCGAACGTTCGCGTAACAAATTTTGAAGAGGTGGCAAAGGGCTACACGCGCGAGCAGGCAATAGCAGAGGCAAACCGATGCCTTGAATGCAAAAACCGTCCCTGCGTGCCAGGCTGCCCTGTAAACGTGGCCATACCTGAATTTATACACGAGGTGAAGGAGGGCAACTTCCTCGCCGCTTATAAGAAAATAACGGAGTCAAACGGACTGCCCGCAGTGTGCGGACGCGTGTGCCCGCAGGAATCGCAGTGCGAAATGACCTGCGTGCGCGGCAAGAAGGGTGAGCCGGTTGCCATAGGCCGTCTGGAGCGCTATGTTGCGGATTTTGCCATAGGTCAGGGCGCGCTTGGCGTGAAGGATCTGCCGCCCAAGAAGGGCAAGAAGGTTGCCGTTGTGGGCAGCGGCCCGGCCGGGCTGTCCTGCGCGTCAGACCTCGCCAAGAAGGGTTACGACGTGACCATATTCGAAGCCTTCCACACGGCGGGCGGCGTGCTGAAATACGGCATACCGCAGTTCCGTCTGCCCAAGGAGATAGTAGACCTTGAAATAAACGTGCTAAAGCAGATGGGCGTGGAAATACAGCTTGATATGGTAGTTGGAAAAATACTGACGCTGGATGAGCTAAAAGAAATGGGCTACGAGGCCGTTTTTATAGGCAGCGGCGCGGGTCTGCCCAGCTTCATGAAAATACCGGGCGAAAACTTCAACGACGTATATTCCGCCAATGAGTTTCTCACCCGCTCCAATCTGATGTACGCCTACCTCTATCCCGAATATGATACTCCCATGAAGCGCTACGGCAAAGTGGCCGTAATAGGCGGCGGCAACGTGGCAATGGACGCGGCACGCGTGGCAAAGCGCTTGGGCGCGGGCGAGGTATACATAGTATACCGCCGTTCAGAGGTGGAAATGCCCGCACGCGCAGAGGAGATACATCACGCCAAGGAAGAGGGCATACAGTTCCACCTGCTGACCGCCCCCACCGCCGTACTGGGCGACGAGGTGACCGGCGCGGTCACCGGAATGACCTGCGTAAAAATGGAGCTGGGCGAGCCGGATGCATCCGGGCGGCGCAGGCCCGTTGTGATGGAGGGCAGCGAATACACGCTTGATGTGGACGCCGTTATAGTGGCCATTGGCCAGTCCCCTAACCCGCTCATAAAAAACTCCACACCGGAGCTTGAAACACAAAAGTGGGGCGGCATAATAACAAATGAAGAAACGGGCGAAACCTCAATACCCGGCGTGTATGCCGGCGGCGATGCAGTTACGGGCGCAGCCACAGTTATACTGGCAATGGGCGCGGGAAAGACCGCCGCAGATTCCATAGACAAATATTTGAGCAAATAAAATAGCAGTTAAAAAGCCGATTCGGTCTATTTTCAAACGAATCGGCTTTTTTATTTACTTTTCCCTGTACAAGGCAATACTTTCAACGCAAAACCAAGTTTTGCAATAACATATATCTATTTTCGCCAGGCCGTGC
>CAYXBW010000044.1:0-19795 GCA_964463305.1 uncultured Christensenella sp.
TAGATCACATGATAGAGAGCGGCTGCCTGTTTGGATGGCTGTTCACATACATGCCAATAGGAAAAGATGCCGTGCTGGATCTGTGCGTAACGCCGGAGCAGCGCGAGTATATGTACAAGCGCGTGCGTGAAATGCGCGAATATAAGCCCATATTCCTGCTTGACTTCTGGAATGACGGCGAATATGTTGGCGGATGTATTGCGGGCGGAAGACGTTATTTCCACATAAATTCAAACGGAGATTGCGAGCCATGCGCGTTCATACATTACGCAACGCACAACATAAACGAGTGCACACTGGAAGAGGCGCTGGGAAGCCCGCTGTTCAGGAAGTATCAGGAGGGTCAGCCCTTCTCAGACAACCTGCTGCGCCCCTGCCCGCTGCTGGATAACCCGCAGTCATTGAGGGATGCCGTAAATGAATCCGGCGCTAAACCCACACAGGATCTTGATCTTGAGGGCGTGGACGTGCTTACGTCCAAGACGGATCTCATTGCCGAGCGCTGGAAGGTGAAGGCGGACGAGCTTTGGGCCTGCGGCCACTATCCTCACAACGCGGTAATAAACCACGCTATGGATAAGCGCGTGGACACCACCTGCGGCGGCACTGCCGATTGCGGCAACTGCGGCAGAGTGCCTACAGACAAAAAGACAGAGAAACCCGCGCATCTGGCATAAGCGGAGCTGCACATACAAAAAATACGGAACCTGCACAGTTTAACCGTGCGGGTTCCTTTTTTGTATTGATAAGGTTTGGTGTGGGTGGGGAAGACTTCGTTTAATGGCTACTATTTCGCCATCAAAACGCCTCGCCGCATATCACAAGACCGAAACACGTGTTGCGCCTTTTTAATATTGCCGCTTTTGCGCAGGTTTACAATGCGTGAAAATAAGCGATTTATGGCAAATGAGTTGAGGCCTACAGCAGCGCGGGCGGTATTTGCAGCAGCTTGGCAGCGTTTTTCCAGTATATTAGCTCCTTTTCTTCCTCGCTCAGCTTGGCGCGCTCTATCATATCCATTTCGTCCTGCGGGTTGCTCCAGGGCAGGTCTGAGGCAAAGAGTATCTTGTCCGCGCCGTGGTCTTTTATGATGCGGGCAAACTGAGCCTGGCTGCAAAAAACGGGAGACATAGAGGTGTCGAAATAAACATTTGTACCCACGAGATATTTCTCCACATCATCATAAAACCTTATTCCGCCCATATGTGCGGCTATTACATTCAATTCCGGCAGGTCGCGCAGCACCTGAGAGAGCGGCTGAGGCATGCAGTGTATCACTTTGGGAGAAACGGGGTCAAATCCGCAGTGCAGGCAGAGGGGCAGCCCCAGCGAGGCTATTTTTTCATATATAGGATACATTGCCTTGTCATCCACAAAAAATTGCTGATAGGCGGGGTGCAGCTTTATGCCAAACAGCCCCAGCTCCTTTATGCGAGCCAGCTCTTCCATAACATCATCCGCCTTGGGGTGAACGGTGCCAAAGGCTATGAGCTTGTCATGAGAGATGGAAGCCGCCCAGTTGTTTATGGTGGTTTGGTGCGCGGGATTGGTGGCTATGGGCAGCACCACGCCCAGATCTATGCCAAACTGCCGCAGCTTTTGGCGCGTGCCATCCTCGCTGAAATCTGTATAGCTGGGCAGATCAGCCGTTTCAGTGAGATTTTTGGCGGCTTTTTCGCGTATATTTTCCGCAAAAACGTGTATATGTGTATCAATTTTCATATCATATATGTCCTTTCAAAAAACACCAAGGTAATCACCCACCTCATTTTGGCAGCGATTACCTCAATATAGTATACCGCAATCAGCAGTTTTTACCAAAGCCAAATAAAGCCGAAATTGTCTTTTGCGGGACGTTTTAGGGCCGTGGATGTATTTCTTAACAGTTTTATAATATAATTTTTTTAGTTATATGTTATAATTAGTGTTGGATAAATGGGCGAGCGAGTATTTTGAATTTTGATACTACCATCAAAAAAAGCGTTGCTTTTCTGATGATGTCTCGCTTAGCGAAGCTTTGCGCAATAATTGTGCAGAACGCGTCTCATGCAATTCCGTATAAAGGAGATAGTATGTCTAAAAATATTTTGATTGTGGATGACGAACCGGCATTGGTAAAAGGACTTCGCTTCAATTTGGAGCAGCAGGAGGGATATACCATAGATGCGGCGTATGACGGCGAGGAAGCTCTGGAGATATTTAATCCATCACGGCATGACCTGGTTTTGCTTGATGTAATGCTGCCCAAAATGGATGGTATGGAGGTTTGCCAAAAGATACGCAGCGTGTCTGATGTGCCCATAATAATGCTTACGGCAAAGGGCGAGGACATGGATAAAATAATGGGTCTGGAATTCGGCGCAGACGATTATATGACAAAGCCTTTCAATATGCTGGAGCTAAAAGCGCGTATAAAAACAATATTGCGCCGAGCCACGCCCAATAAGGTGGCAATAAACAATCAGGTAATAAAGATAAAGGACATGAAAGTGTACCTTATAAACCGCAGTGTGGAAATAGACGGAAAAGATATAGACCTCACTGCCAAGGAGTTTGACCTGCTGAACCTTTTTATATCAAACAGGGGAAAGGTGTTTGACAGGAACACGCTGCTGGATCTGGTGTGGAAGCATCAGGGCGACCTTAGGACGGTGGATGTGCATATAAGGCGGCTCAGAGAGAAAATAGAGAAAAACCCTGCAAAACCGGAATATATCTTAACAAAGTGGGGGGTAGGCTACTATTTTACGGCCAAGTAGGATATTTTACTCCATACGCTGGAGATTTGCCATAATATATCTGATATTGGTTGCCATAGTTTTTGGCATAGTTTCCTTTGCCGTCTCTGAGATGGTGAAGGAATATTTGCTTTCTCAGCGTGTGGAGGCGCTTAGGAAGGATGTAAACAGCATATCCGTTCAGGTGGCGCCCTACCTTGTGCGCTCAGACGCGAACGAGCTTTATAATCTGGTGAACAAGAGCAGCACGGATATGGGCGGGCGCATGATGGTGCTGAGTGATTCGGGAATAGTGCAGGCGGATTCGTTTTCAGAATTCAACGGACGTGAGATATCCATAAACGAAGTGAACGATATACTGTACGGAGGCCAATCCTCCTCCTTTGGATATCATAAAATAGATTCAGATACCGCGGATGACGGCTATATATGGGCGCTTTACAGCTCCGCATCTATAATAAGCAACGGAACGCCGGTGGGCGTGCTGCTACATTCCACCAGCCTGACAGAGGAAATACGGCAAATAAGAGATATAGGCACAAAGCTGCTTTGGATATACATAATATCCTGCGCGGTGGTGATACTTACAAACCTTATAATATCCCGGCTCATAACAAAGCCCGTGCAGGAGCTTACCGCAACGGCAATAAAGATATCCAGCGGAGACCTTGAGAGCCGCGCGCACGTGGAGGGAAAATCTGAGCTGGCGGAGCTTGGGCAAACATTCAACATGATGGTGAGCCGGCTGCAAAATATAGACAAGCAGAGGAGCGAATTTGTCTCCGACGCATCGCACGAGCTTAAAACACCCCTTGCGTCCATGAAGATACTTGTAGAGTCGCTTCTTTATCAAGACAATGTGGACGAGAAGATATATAAGGAATTTTTGTCAGACATAAATGGAGAGATAGACCGTTTGAACAGCCTGATAACAGATCTGCTGCTCATATCCAAAATGAACAATGATATTTTGAAAATAAATGTGGAAAAGGTGCGCTTTGCAGATTTTGTGAAAAAGAGCGTCAGCTCTCTCACGCCAATAGCAGAGCAGCGCGGTGTGTCTGTTAACTTCCATATAATGGATGATATTGAAATAGAGTGCGACCCGCTGAAGCTGCGGCAGGCGGTGAACAATCTGGTGGATAATGCCATAAAGTATTCACGCAATGGCGGCAGGGTGGATATAACAATAAAACGCTACGGCCCGGAGGTGCACCTCATAATACAAGACGACGGCATGGGCATGAGCGAGGACCATTTGGAGCACATATTTGAGCGGTTTTACCGCGTTGATAAGGCGCGCGCCCGCGTTACGGGCGGAACCGGCCTGGGGCTTCATATAGTGCGTAAGATATCGCTTATGCACGGAGGCCGTGTGGAGGTAAAAAGCCACGAGGGGCAGGGTTCTGTATTTACGCTGATACTGCCGCTTGTGCAGCAAAAACTACCTGAGGCAGAGTGGGAAGGCGGTGGTGAGGATGAATAAACCAAGTAAGTGGAGCGGCGAGAGCAATATAAAAAAATTAAAAGTCATACTGGTTTTTGCCGCCATACTCATTATATTGGTTATATATATAGGCTGCGAGCAAACGCCCAATGAGGAGCCGCAGGAGGTTCCGCTGCAAATAAACCCGGTTAGGGAATCTGTAGGTAAAGATAAATCCGAAACCCGCATATATTTTGGCTATTCCTACGGAACATCTATGGAAAAGCTGCTGGTGGGCGAGATACGCAAGATAGATGTGCCTGTGAATGAGAGCGCGGAGCCGTCTGTTATAAACGAGCTTATAAAGGGGCCGTCCGCCACGCGGGTGGATTTTGTGCCGCTTATAAACCCCGCCACCAAGGTGATAAATGTGGAGGCGCAGGGGCAGTATTTGTTTGTTACGCTGAGCAGCGATTTTTTAAAGCCGCTCAATGAACAGGCGGAGCCGGACAGCGAGGAAAGCGTTGGCAATGAAAAAACAAGGAAATACCTTGCGGTATACTCTATAGTCAACACCATTGTGGAGCAGGGCACATATTCGCGCGTTATAATATTGGTAGACGAAAACGGCGTGGCGCGCCGCCTGACGCAGCGGGAGGCCGGGCTTGACAGCGATGATATGGCGGAGCCGTTTGAGCGCAACGGAGAAATAGAGCTGAACGGACGAAACACTATGCGCGAGATACTCACCGCCATAGAAAAGAAAGATTGGAGCAGGCTGTACGGTTATATTGCCTATAAAAACGCCTATGGCCAAGATAAGCCCTCTCAGGAGGAATTTATAAATGAGCTGGTGGCAGCCAAGCTTTCGCTTTCGAACCATGAGGTGGTAGACAGCGTTTCGGCCTCGGACGGGCTTACTGATGTTATAATGATAAATTACGACTTAAAATTGCAGGACGGCGAACCCAAAACGCTTGCAAACATACCCGTGAGACTCACTCAAGAGAACGATGTGTGGAAAATGTCTTACAATGTATTTAAAACTAAGTTTTTGACGTAATACTAATTCCAAAGAAGGCACCTGCTTTCTTTGGAAGCGCCGCGCCTGCGGCGTGTCACATTCTGCTCAGGAACAGAGCAGAACTCGTCTCATACCATACCAAACGCGCTTTGCGCTTTAAAAAGTGCAAGCACTTTATAAATGGAATTGGTATAAAAAGAGGAAGCATGAAAAAATTATTTTGTCTCTTGCTGGCGGTGGCGCTGCTTTTGGTGGGCTGCACAGAGCTGCGCGAGACGGAAAAAAAAGAATATGATGAAACTCCGCTCATGCAGGAGCTGAATTTGGAGGCAAACATAAGCATAACGCCTTTGCTTTATTTCTTTAACGAATCACAAACGCGGTTGACTGCAGAAACGAGGGAGATCTCCGTGCCGCCTGACGGGCGCAAGGAGGCATATGTGGTTCAGGCGCTGATAGACGGGCCGGAAACGGAGCTGCTGCCCGTGGCGAATGGGTTTGCGCTGGATTACATAGAGGTGATGCCAGACCTTATAAACGTCTATTTGGGGCTGGAGGGCAGAAAGAGCGATGACGAGATATTCAATGCAAAGGCGGCAATTGCGGCCACGCTGTCAGACTTTACCGGCAAAAAGAACATAAACATACTCATAAACGGTATGCAGACCGCATATATGGGAATGCCCACAGGCGTTTTCAAAAAGCTGGGTGGCGATCTTTACGAGGAACGCACAGTTTTGCAGGGGCGGTCTGAAACGGAAAATCCGGATATGGAGGCGGCGCTTTATTTTCTGGATGCTTCTGAAAAATACCTGCTGCCCGAAACACGCAGGCTGGTTTTCAAAAAGAAAGATTATATACTAACGCTGGTGGAGCAGCTCATTCGCGGACCGGAGGATACATTCAACCACAAACCGGTGCTGGACAGCACAATAAAGCTGCTGGGCTACGAAATAGTGGAGGACGAGCAGGGGCGCAAGATAGCCTGGCTCCATTTTGATAAGGACCCCTGGGCGTTTACAGAAACGTTCCAAGATGGCAGACGCTTGGCGGTTGCCGCGCTCACATACACAATAACCAGCTTTCTGCCGGATATATATGGCGTAAAGGTGGTGGTGGGCACAATGCAGTCCGGAAGCGGCGTATACACTGCCGATCATTACCGTGATTTGATAGGCTCCAGCATAACAATATACCTGCCGGGCAACAACACCTCCTCGCTGCTGGTGGGCACGCCGCGCGTAATAGAGCAGAGTGTGGCGTACTATCCGCGTACCGTGCTGAAAGAGCTTATGCGCGGGCCGGTGGAATCTGAGGACGGGGTGTACCCCGCAATGCCGGACGGAATTTCTATAGGCAATGTAAAAAACGTGTATGTGGCGAACGATATACTGGTGATAGATTTTGACAACAGCGTGGCCGAAACGATGGATGGCGTGTCTGAGGATAAGGAATTTGTTATGCTATACTCAATAGTGGACACAATGACATCAATAGAGGGCATAAAGCGCGTGCAGTTTTTGCTGGATGGTGAGCGTATAGATTACTTGGGAGAGGGCAATATATGCCTGATAGACCCGCTTATAAAAAACCCTGGTATAATCAAAAATTGATGCGCAGCGGTGCCTTAGTGAATTGATTTGCTATAAATGCGTAAAATACGCATTATAAATATTTTAAATTTTTTTGGTTGGTTTAGGGGGTGTTTTCTATGGTAAATGAAAGCGGAGGAGTTTCACAAAAGACAAGAAAAATAACGGTAGTGGCAGTTATGACGGCACTTATATTCGTTATAACCTGGCTCATAAAATTTCCCGTTCCCGGTACGGGCGGCGCATACCTCAATTTTGGAGATATTGTGATATATATGTGCGCCTACATATTGGGCGGGCCGCTCACGGCAATTGCGGCGGCAATAGGAAGCTGCTTTGCCGATCTGGCGGTAGGCTCTGCGGTGTATGCGCTGCCCACGCTTATCATAAAGGGATTGATGGGGCTTGCGGCGGGGCTTTTAATGCGCAAAAAGGGCTTTGGATTCTATTTGCTGGGCGCTCTTGCTGCCGGTGCAATAATGGTGGGGGGCTATGCGGCATTCGAATTTTTCGCCTTCGATCAGCTGTATATGGTTGCTTCGCTGCCTTTCAACTTTATACAGTACGGCGCCGCTGTGGCTGTTGCCATGATGTTTTATACCGTGGTTAAAAATATATCTAAATATTTCGGGTTTAGAGAAAGTATATAACGCCTTAAAACCAAGGTTTTGGAGCGCGCCTGATGAAGGCAGACGCTTTTGCAATGCTTTATATACTTTTCGCGCCGCACATATACGCTGGCGGGGAAGCGCTCATACGCTGAAACGTGTATTATCATAATGCTATAGATCGACAGCTTTGTTTTTTGCATCGCGTACCGGATAGCAAATTCGGAATGCGCATTGGGAGGTCTTGGTGGAGCGTGTTTTAAACAGCAGACCCATATTTTTCATGGCGCTGCTCTTCATGGCGGGAGCCGCCGTTTCATATTATCTCAGCCTGGATGCTGCGCCGCTGACGGCGGGTCTGATATGCGCGGGCGCAGGTTTTGCCATAGTGTTTTTTATAAAGCGTCCGCGTGCGCTGCTGTTTTTGTATGCGGCTGTGTTTTTTGTTGGGGGGCTGCTTTTTAGGGCGCAGTACAGCGTGGATTTTACGGGTGTGGAGGACGGCGCGGCCTATGCTATATCGGGGCGCGTTACGGATGTACAGCCGGGTGCGTACAACAGATACAAACTGTCAGATGTGCGGCTTGAGGGCGATGAAAGCATAACGTTCAGCAGGGATGTGCTGCTGTATTCGCGCAGCCGGCTGAGCTATGGAGATTTGATAAAGTTTGAAAGCAAGGTGAACTATCCCTCCGCGGTACGCAACCCTGGTGGTTTTGACGAACGCATGTATGCGGCGGCAAACGGCGTTGGTTTTTCCTGTTTTGCACAGGAGATAAGCGTATCAGGCAATGTGCCGGGGCTGTACGGCTTTTTTCTGGGGCTGAGGGAAAGCATAGCGGATAGTATAGACGAATATTATTCTGTGGAAACTGCGCCGGTTGCAAAGGCCATGTTTTTGGGCGTGAAGGGCGAACTGCCGGAGCAGCTAAGGGAAGATTTTGGCATGACCGGTATAGCGCATGTGCTTGCCATATCCGGACTGCACGTAGGAATAATAGCTTTTCTTATGCAGCTGCTGCTAAAAAAGCTTAAAATGCCTCGCAAGCTGCGCTTTCCGCTGAGCATCTGCGTGCTGGTGTGTTATGCTCTGCTTACAGGTCTTGCGCCATCTGTGGTGCGCGCGGTAATAATGGCGGTGCTGCTGCTTTTGGGGCGGTGGCTGTTTTGGGAGCGGGACACGCTAACATTTTTGTCTATAGCGTTTTTGGTTACGCTGGCATACCGCACGCCGCAGCTTTTCATGCCCGGCTTTCTGATGTCTTACGGGGTGGTGTTTGGGCTTTTATGCCTGCTGCCGCCCATAAGCCGCTGGTTTGAGCGCATAGGGTTTACAAACTATTTTTCGGCTTCGCTGGGCGCTTCGGGTGCTGCCAGCCTGTCTGTTTTTCCGCTGACCGCCTATTATTTCAACTCTGTATCATTAGGCGCGATCATGGCAAATTTTTTTGCCGTGCCGCTAACCACGCTTATAGTGCTTTTTACCGGGCTATTTGCTTTGTTTTGCGCGCTTCCTCCCTTGGCCGCGCTGCTGGCTGTGCCGCCGCAGCTTGCTGCTGAGCTGCTGCTCTGGCTTAACGCGCTGTTTGCGGATGGAGCGGCGGGGCATATATTTACAAACGCTTTTCCCGTGACGGCCGGCATACTTGTTTTTATACTGATATTTGTATGTTCGGACTATCTTATGCTACGGCGGCGCGCAAAAGCGATTATTTGCGCCGCGCTTATTTCTTTTACCGTACTTAGCTGGGGAATGGCGTACAATTCTTACGCAATGGATGATTTTTATATAAATATACTGGATGTGGGCACGGGCGATATTGCTCATATACATACTGAAAAGGGCGATTACCTTATAGATAACGGCGGTACTCCGCAGCGCTCTCAGCTGACGGAATATACTGAAAACAATCGCCTTGTGTATGATTTTGCGCTCATAACAAACGACCGCACAAACAACATTGCAGACATAGCGCAGAAGGGGCGGGTGAAAAGTATGCTTACGCCCCAAGGGTTTGAGCGAAAAGATCATGACGAAAAAATTACGATGAACGAATACGCTTTGTATGATAAAATAGAACTTGGTGACGGTATAAGTTTAAAAATTGCCGCCGGAGACGAAAAGTATTACTCTGTTATGATATATGATGGGAACAGGCCGGTGTGCCTGCTGGCGCAAAATAACGCGGACGCGCTTGCAGGTCTGGGAAGTGTTTTTGCGCTCAAGCCGGCTAAGGGCGGCAAGGATGGCAGCGTAAGTGCGGCGTTGCTGGAGGAGGCGAAGCCGGAGTGCGCCGTTATTTCCGTTAAAAATGCAAACAAAGAGGGTCTGCCCGAAGAAGGCACGCTGGAGCTGCTTAAAGCCGCCGGGATAAGCGTATACAGCACAGCTGAGCGCGGCGCGGTAACTATATATCGCGGCGGAGACGGCTATAAAATAAAAACTATGAAGTGAGTGGTTTATGAAATTTGGAGACGCGCTTAAAGTATTCGCGGAGAAGAAAATAAAACAGTACGTGCTGTTTTGCGGTGAGGAGGAATACCTCAAAACAAGCGGTTTGCAGGCGCTTTTGGGCGCGCTGGATATTTCTACGCCTGAGCTAAATATATCTTATTTTGAAGAGCGGCCGGATATGGGTGCTGTGGCTGCGGCAATGGAGACGCTGCCCTTTATGAGCGAACGGCGCGCTATTGTAATAAAAAATACAGATATACTTTCTACGGCCTGTGCCGCAGCCTTTACGGAGGCAATAAACGGAGTTAAGATGCCTGATGGCTGCATACTTATAATTTGCGCGCGCGGCAAGGCGGATAAGCGTAAGGCGCTTTATAAAAAAATAGCGGGGGAGGGCATAGTGGTGGATTGTGAGCCTTTCTCTGAAGCGGAGCTGTCTGCCTATGCGGTGAACGCGGCATTTCAAAGCGGCTTAATACTATCCAGGGACAATGCGCAAAAAATGGCAGAGTATTGCGGCGGTGATCTCAGCACGCTCATAAATGAGCTGAATAAGCTGGCAAGCGTGTGCGTGGGCAATATATCCAAGGAGGATATAGCAAAATATGTATCGCGCTCTGCGCAATACAATGTTTTCAAAATACACGATCTGCTTTGCGCGGGCAGGCTGGCAGATGCCAAAGTGCTGATAGACAGGACTCTAGCGGACGACCCCAGCCCAATGGGGCTAATAAGTATGATTTCGGGAAATTTTAAGCAGATGCTGGTTGCCAGAGCCTGTATGGATGCGAAGTTTGCGCCCGCAAAGGTTATGAGCCATGTTATGGAGGAGACGGGAGCGAAGGAGTGGGCGGCAAAGCGCGCAGTGCAGAACGGAAAGTCTTATACTGCGGCACGGCTTAGAAAGGGAATATACTTGCTGGGCAGGATGGATTTTATGGCAAAGCAGGGCGAGGTGGTGCTCAAGACAGACCTTTTCCCTTTGCTGGCTGAGGTATACGCGAGGTAGCGCGCAGGGAAACAAAATGCGCGCAAAATTTTTTGGTGCTGCTTTTGCAGCGCGGGGTGCTGCGTGCCATGAATGCGCGGTTAATGGTAAGCAAGATTTGGCAATACGCGCCGGGCTGCCGGATACCGCAAGGCGCTTTGCGCATAGAAGAAGCGGGGGCAATGCAAAAAAGACCGGACAAACCGGCCTTGATTTTATATTGATATGGGGTTTAGAATTACTCTGCAGTTGCCTGCAATTTTTTTGCCAGCTGCGCTTTTGTGCGGTTCGCCTTGTTTTTATGCATTATGCCTTTCAAAGCGGCCTTGTCTACAGCACTGACAGCCTTTGTGTAAAGCACCTGCTTTTCAGCAGAACCTTCCTTGGCAGCCACATCAAACTTCTTCAGATCTGTTTTAAGAGAAGATTTGATCATTTTGTTGTGCAGCGTCTTTGTGGTTATAACCTTTACACGCTTTTTAGCTGATTTAATGTTTGGCAATTATTTCACCCCCGTCTTTAAATATTAAAAATTCAACAAGAAACATCCTACCATATATAAAGGGCAATTGCAAGCAATTTTTGGGGTTTACTAGTAATCTTTGATGATATATAATTATGGAATGGATAAGGGCAATGAACTGCCAATTGGTTTTTACGATTCGGGAGTGGGGGGCATAAGTGTGCTGAAGCAGACGGTAAAGCTTCTCCCGAACGAAGATTTCATATATTATGGCGACAATGCAAACGCGCCGTACGGCACGCGGGACGAGGAAGATATAAAGCGTCTATCTCTTGCCTGCGGTGAATTTTTATATTCGCGCGGAGTAAAAATGATTGTGATCGCCTGTAATACGGCTACAAGTATAGTGGTAAAAACAATGCGCGAGCGTTTTAACATACCTATTATAAGTATGGAGCCTGCCGTGAAGCCCGCAAGCGAACGCGGCGGCAGGATAGCCGTGCTGGCCACCCCCGCAACGCTGAATCAGGCGCGTTACAAGGCGCTTTTGGGGCGGTTGGGCATAGAGGAGCGGGTGGTGGATATACCCTGCGGAGAGCTGGCGGAGCTGGTGGAGACGGGTGAGCTTTGCTCTCCTCACATAAAGGCGTATATCTGCGAAAAGCTTTCCGCGCTGAGAGGGCAGGATGTATGCTCTTTGGTTATAGGCTGCACGCATTATTCATTTATAAGTGAGCAGATTGGGGATGTGGCGCGGAAGCTGCTGGGGGAATGCGAGCTGTTTGACGGCATGTACGGTACTGCGCGGCGGGTGAAGCAGGTGCTTGAGCAGGAGGGCATACTTTCAGAAACGGGTTGCGGCAATGTGGGATTTTTTTCTTCCTCCGGAGAAGAGGCCGTGAAAATGTTAAAATATTTTTATGACAGAGCATGAAAAAAATGGCGGGTTTTAAGCCTTAGCTGCGTTTTTTTGAGCAGTGAACATTTTGCAGAATACGTAATAATACTTCAGTATAAGAAAAAAATAAAGGTAGATTTTTTTTTGCGCTTGATGTACTATATATTGTGTTGAAATAACAGACAAAACACAAAATATATTGCGGGAGTGTATTTTTATTATGTTGACCAAGAATGCAGAAACGGTATTGAAAAAGCGTTATTTAAAAAAGGGCGCAGACGGCCAGCCCGTGGAAGAGCCGGACGAGCTGTTCAAGCGGGTGGCAAAAGCCATTGCTGAAGCGGACAAAGAATTTGATATAGATGCGGATGTAAAAGTTACGCAGGATATTTTTTATAAAATGATGACGGAGCTGCGCTTTATGCCAAATTCGCCCACGCTGATGAACGCGGGCAGGGATCTTGGTCAGCTTTCCGCCTGCTTTGTGCTGCCGGTGGCGGACAGCATGGAGGATATATTTGACGCGGTGAAAAACGCGGCTCTCATACACAAGAGCGGCGGCGGCACCGGCTTTTCGTTTTCACGGCTCAGAAGCGCCGGCTCCGCGGTAGATTCCACTGGCGGAGTTGCCAGCGGGCCTATAAGCTTTATGCGCGTATTCAACGCGGCTACGGAAGCGGTAAAGCAGGGTGGCACGCGGCGCGGCGCAAACATGGGAATACTGCGCGTGGATCACCCGGATATAATGGATTTCATACAGTGCAAGAAAAAGACATCGGAAATAACTAACTTCAATATAAGCGTGGGTATTACTGAGGCTTTTATGAACGCGCTGGCGCAAAACGGGGAATATGAGCTTATAGAGCCGCACACGCGCGAGGTGAAAAACCGTCTCAAGGCGCGCGAGGTGTGGGAGCTTATAGTAAACATGGCGTGGACGAACGGTGAGCCGGGCATAGTGTTTTTAGACAGAATAAACAAGGACAATCCCGTACCAAAGCTGGGTGAGGTGGAGAGCACAAACCCGTGCGGAGAGCAGCCGCTGCTGCCATACGAAAGCTGCAATCTCGGCTCTGTGAACCTTGACGCCTTTGCCGTAAAGGAGGGAGGGAACTACCGCTTCAATTATGACGGATATGTTCAAACGGTGCGTGACGCCGTGCATTTTCTGGACAACGTTATAACGGTGAACAACTATCCATTGCAGCAAATAAGAGATATGACGCTTCTCACCCGCAAGGTGGGGTTGGGGGTAATGGGTTTTGCCGATCTGCTTTTCAAGCTGCGCATACCATACAACTCCAAGCAGGCTATAGATCTTGCGGAGGAGCTTATGAAGCTGATGCGGGACACAGCGCGAGACGCCAGCTTTGAGCTTGCGCAAAAACGCGGCACATTCCCGGCCTATGATGGCAGTGAATTGCAGCGGAAGGGCATGGTGCAGCGCAATGCCACAGTTACCACAATAGCGCCCACGGGAACTATTTCTATAATATGCGGCGCGTCTTCCGGCATAGAGCCGCTCTTTGCGCTTTCCTATATAAGAAACGTAATGGATAACGACGAGCTGGCGGAAGGGCATCCGTATTTTGAAGAGGTGCTAAAAGAGCGCGGGCTTTATTCGCGTGAGCTGATGGCAAAAATTGCTCAGGAGGGAACCATAGCTCATATAGAAGAACTGCCGGGGGATCTTCGCGCGATATTTGTTACCTCACACGATATAACTCCAGAATATCACATAAAGATGCAGGCGGCTTTTCAGAAATATACAGATAACGCCGTTTCAAAAACTGTGAACTTCCCCAACGAGGCCACAAAGGAGGATGTACGCAGCGTGTACGAGCTGGCCTACGAAATGGGGCTGAAGGGCGTTACCATATACCGCGATGGCTCAAGAGAGGCGCAGGTACTTAATATAGGAAAGGTAAACCGCGCGGAGGAGGAACCCGTAGCAGCAGGAGGGTGTGAAAGCTGCGATAATCTGGGCATAGTGCCGCGCATGAGGCCGGAGGTGACGCAGGGTATCACGCAAAAGGTGAAAATTGGCTGCGGCAACCTCTATATAACGGTGAATTATGATGAAAACGGTATCTGTGAGGTATTCACAAACCTGGGACGCGCGGGCGGCTGCCCCTCACAGTCTGAGGCTACAAGCAGGCTGATCTCTCAGGCACTGCGCTCCGGCATGGATGTTGATGTGCTGGTGGATCAGCTGCGCGGAATACGCTGCCACTCAACGCTCAGAAAGGGCGGGGATGTTAAGGTGCTGTCCTGCCCGGATGCAATAGGCCGTGTACTGCAAACGGTGGCAAAAATGCAAAGCGAGGATATAGCGCCGCTTTTGACGCACGATGAGAGGGTGGCGGCTCAAGATGGCTCAGAATGCCCGGAATGCGGAGCACAGCTAGAGCATGAGGGAGGCTGCAACATTTGCCGTTCCTGCGGCTATTCTAAATGCGGCTGAGCCGATGCGCAAAAATATAAGAGCCTTGCTACGCGCTATTGCTTTGGTTTAAAATAACGGATATAATAGAATATAATCGCATACAAAAAAGCCTTTATGGCTTTTTTGGCTTTCAGTATGGTCAATTATATTGCAGAAAGTGCGGTTTTGCACATTTTTTCGCGAATCAGCGTAAATTTGTTACGGACTTGTAAAAAAGAATGGAACAAATGTTTTTGGGCATACGTCTTAATATAAAATCAAGCAGAGACGAAGGGTTTTTTATGAATTGCACATTATGCAAAAAACTTATAAATACATATCTTGACGGGTATTTGCCTGAGGAGCGGGAGCAGGACATGTTTCGCCATATTGAGGCATGCCCTGAATGCGCGCGCTATTATAACGAGCTGATGGAAATATTTGATCACTTGGAAGAGACGGATATGGACGTGCCGCAGGGATTTAGGTATGCCTGGCAAAATGAGATATCCCATACGGCAAACAAAAAACGCCGCGCGAATTATAAGGTGCTCATACCTGCGCTTGCGGCTTGCGCTTGCGGTGTGGTAATAATGTCCGTAATGATATTTGGCGCCGGCGGATATAATGCCGGTGGTGGAAATGTTTTGGGACAGGCATTCTCTCTGGATTATTCGGCGCAGCCGGCTCAGGGAGAGGTTCAGGATGCACAGCAGGGAGAGATTGAGGATGCGCAGCAGGGCGCGCAGGTGCAGTCTCAGGAGGGAAGCGTGGCTTCACCCAATAGATCTGTAACCAACCAAAACGGTGCGGGCAAGCTTATAGAAGGAAATTCTCAGCAGCAGGGCGCTCAGGCGCAGCCTCAAGGCGATGCTGAGCCTTACGCGCAAAACAATGTGCCGGAGGTTGGCAACGCAGCGCCGCAAGCAGGCGGTAATTTTGTACAGGGAGCCGAGCCGGGAGCGGATGCGCAGAGCGGGGCGGTCATGCCGCAGATAGAGCGCAAAGAAGTGGACGGCGAGGTGCGCTATATACTTGACGTGCGCGGGATGGGCTTAAATAAAACGCTTATAATGGAATATGCCAAAAGTCAGAATATAAGTGTGACGGAAACTGAAAACGGTATTATAATAGAAGATGATGCGGCTGTGCTGGAAACGCTGCTAAAGGCGTACAACCTGGATACGGCGGAAGGCATAAGCAAGCTGGAAATAATACTGGAGTAGAGAATATATGGAAGTAAAGGAATTCAACGGCAAGCAAAGGTATTTTGTTGTCAAAATGCCTGAGGTCATAAATGAAGTACCGGGCATCAGCATTTTTGGAAAAGTGCTGAAGTCCTTTATTTTTACAACCGATGTGGCAATAATACGCAACCACAACGCGGATGCGCTTATGGCGGTGTATCCCTTCACATCTCAGCCTGTAATAAACAACATGATATTGGCGGCATCTGATGTGCCGGTTTTTTGCGGCGTAGGAGGGGTGAACACACCGGGAGAGCGGACGGTGGAGATGGCAAAACAGGCCGAATATATGGGCGCTGCGGGTGTGGTGGCAAATGCGCATGTAGACAACGAAACAGTAAGCCGAATGAGCAAGACGCTGGATATACCCATAATGGTCACTATAGTTTCGGAAAAAGAGGATATTGAGCGCAGAATAGAATCAGGTGCGGACATATTCAACGTTTCAGGCTCGGCCAACACCTGCAAAATAATTGAATATATCAAAAATAATTATCCGTATATGCCAATAATAGCCACGGGCGGGCCTACGGATGAAACAATAGTGGAAACTATACAATGCGGAGCAGACGCTATAAGCTTTTCGCCGCCCTCAAATGCGGAAATATTTAAAATGCAGATGAAACTGTTTCGCGAAAGTCTATAATATAATAAAAAAAATGTGCGTTCCTTGCGGAGCGCACATTTTTTAATTGACTATAATCAGGCGGCCGGAGTGGTAAACTTGCCGGTGGCCAGCCCATATATTATGAATGCAACCAGGAATACTATGAGACCTATAAGGAAAAACTTCATGAATGTGCGAAGTATCACTCCCGTGCGCTTTTCTATCTGTGCGCGAACCACCATCACAACAACAAACACCAGCAAAAACAGCCATCTCAGAAAGCCGTTGTCTTGAAATGCGGTGCTGAGACCCAGTGAAAACCAAACCGCGAAACCGGCCACAAGACCCATAACGGTCTGCCATATCTTCTGTTGCTTTTCCGAGAGTTTTGGAACATAGTGAAACTCTTCTTCCGGTTCTTCCTCTGCTACCTCGCTGGCATCTGTAACTATTACCTCTGAATTTTCCTCTTTTGAATCCGGATCGGATATTATTTCTTTTTCTTCATCAATATAGCTTTCTGCCGCTATCTGCCCTGTGGATACGGTGTCGGCCGCGTGCTCTGCGGCATGGGTATTCTCTGCGGCGCTTTGCGCTGCATCCTCCGCGTTTACCGCCGTGCTGTTATTTTTCTCATCCTGCATAATATTACATATTCCCCCGTATTACAAAAAATGACGCTATGTATGCGCAAATACATTATTGCACAAGATTCAAATAAATTCCATAATAATTGAAAAAATCGTTTATTTTTTTTGGCGTATCTGTTAAACTGAAATTGTTATCTGCATATTTGACTAGGCAGAAACCACTAATTTTTGAAATATATACTTTTTTTGGCAGATAACATTATAATTGTGACTTAAAGATTTCGGATATAAATAAAAACATATTATTTTTGGAGGATCTCTTATGAAGGTGTACAATCCGCAGGATATTGTGAACATAGCTGTTGTGGGGCATGGCGGCGAGGGAAAGACCACTCTGACGGAAGCTTTTCTGTTCAACTCCGGCGCTACTGAGAGGATGGGCCGCGTGGAGGATGGAAATACCGTTACAGACTATGATCAGGAAGAAACAAAGCGCCAGATATCAATAGGTTTAGCGCTTGCGCCGGTAGAGTGGAAAAACAAAAAGTACAACCTTATTGACGTACCGGGATATTTTGATTTTGTGGGTGAGGCGGTTGCCGCATACAACCTTTGCGATAGCGCTCTCATAGTTTTGAGTCCTAAGGATCATGTGCCTGTTGGTACGGAGAAAGCATATACATATTGTGAACAGCACAGTATACCAAGAGCATTTCTGGTGAACCAGATAGACAAGGAAAATACGGATTATTTAAAAACGGTAAGAGCGCTGCAGGACAAATATGCACCCGCCGCTACGCCCGTTCAATTCCCAATAATGCAGGGCGGAAAGTTTGTGGGCGTTGTGGATATAGTTTCCATGCAGGCGGTAATGTTTGACGGAAAAACAGCCGAAGTTCCCGCAGATATTGCAGCCGAAGTGGCATCAATGAGAGACACCTTGATGGAAAACGCTGCCGGAAATGATGAGCAATTGATGGAAAAATACTTTGATGGACAAGAGCTTTCAAAGGACGATATATTAAAAGGGTTAAAAGAGGGTATAAGGCAGTGCACGATAGCCCCCATATTTGTTACGGCGGCTTCACTCAATCTGGGAGTTAAAAACCTCATGGATGAGCTGTTAAACGTGATGCCATCCGCTGCTGATATGCCGGCAAAAACCGCAGTAGACAAGACGGGAAAAGATGTAGAGATAATGAGAGACCCGGCAGGTGCATTCAGCGCGCAGGTAATGAAGTCTATCGCCGATCCGTTTGTTGGAAAGATATCCATAATAAAGGTTTTTTCCGGCACGCTTTCTGCTGATATGCAGCTTGAGAATGCCAATACGGAAAAGCATGAAAAAACTGGCAATATGGGTATAATGCGCGGTAAGAAAATGATAAATATGGACAAGATAGCCGCGGGAGATATTGGCGCGCTTGCCAAGCTGCAGCACACCTCCACGGGCGATACGCTGTGTGCCGCCGGACACCTGGTGAAATATGGCGAGCTGGTGTTCCCTGAACCGTGCATCTCTTTGGCGGTTACAGCCAAGAAGCAGGGCGACGAGGAAAAAGTATTCAGTGGCCTGCATCGTTTTGAGGAGGAGGATCCCTCATTCAAGGTTACCACAAATACAGAAACAGGCGATACGCTGGTCAATGGTATGGGTGAAATGCACCTTGAGATAATACTGAACAAGCTGAAGAACAAGTTTGGTGCGGAAGGTGCGCTGAGTGAGCCAAGAGTGCCGTACAGAGAGACCATAAGAAAGGCTGCTGAAGCCGAAGGAAAGCACAAGAAACAGTCTGGCGGTGCGGGTCAGTTCGGCGTTGTTATGATGCGCTTTGAGCCTATGATGGACGGCACTGCAGACTATGAATTTGTAAATAAAATAGTGGGCGGCGTGGTTCCCAAGGAATTTATTCCTGCGGTTGAAAAGGGACTGAAGGAGAGCCTGCAGCATGGAGTACTGGCGGGTTACCCTATGGTAAACATACGCGCAACGCTGTTTGACGGAAAATATCATCCTGTGGACAGTAAGGAGGTCGCGTTCAAATCTGCTGCCAGGCTTGCGTACAAGGCGGCCTGCGTAAACGCAAACCCCGTTATACTAGAGCCAATATGCAAGGCGGAAGTGCTCATACCTGATGAATACATGGGCGATATAATAGGCGATCTGAACCGCAGGCGCGGAAGAATACTGGGCATGAACCCAATGGATGGTCAGCAGCAGGTTGTGGCTGAGGTGCCAATGAGTGAAATGACAAAGTACGCAACAGACCTTCGCTCTATGACGCAGGCAAAGGGCAGCTTCAAACTCACGTTTGAGCGCTATGAGGAGCTTCCGGCGCAGATGGCAGCCAAGGTTATAGAGCAGGCCAAGAAGCATATGGAAGAAGAAAAATAAGCCTTACAAATTGCTTTTAAAAAACGGGGTGGTTGTGTTATAATAATACAGTCGCTCCGTTTTTAGGCCGCTGTGGTGGAATCGGCAGACACAAGGGACTTAAAATCCCTCGGTAGCAATACCGTATCGGTTCAAGTCCGATCAGCGGCACCACCGGCTTGAAGCCGGACACAAGTCGCGTACCATAATAGTGCGCGATTTTTTTATTTTTGTGCTCGCGAACAGCGGCATCTTTTTAGCAAAGATTACACACCGGCTTGAAGCCGGATACAAGTCGCGTACCGTAACAGTGCGCGATTTTTATGTTGCCTTAGTCTTCATACTCATTGATACTCGTAT
>CAYXBW010000045.1:0-19700 GCA_964463305.1 uncultured Christensenella sp.
TTGTACAAAAATAAATACTAATAATCTCAAAAGGTGGTATAATGGGAGAGTATTTTTGCGGCTTCCGTAAATTTTTCCGTTTGGATATTTTACGAAAGCTGCCAGGCAACGCACTTTATTTTGCATTGCAAAATAAACGCTCTAGAATAGATTTGTTTGGAGGTAGTTTAACTTGGGCGGTATTTTTGGTGTTACTTCAAAAGAAAATTGCGTGTACGATCTGTTTTTCGGCACCGATTATCATTCGCATCTGGGCACATACCGGGGCGGCATGGCAGTGTATGCAGACGGTAAATTCCAGCGCGCGATACACAATATACAAAACGCACCCTTTCGCACAAAATTTGAGAGGGATGTAGATGAGATGATTGGCAAGCTGGGCATTGGCTGTATATCAGACACCGCGCCGCAGCCCCTTACCATGCGCACCCATCTTGGTACCTTTGCCATAACAACAGTTGGCAAGATAAACAATATCTACGAATTGATGGAACATTGTTTTAATTCTGGCATGTCACAGTTTTCTGAAATGAGCAACGCTCAGGTGAACCCCACAGAGATAGTTGGCTCACTGGTTGCAAGCCAGCAAACCATGGTGGATGGAATACGCTATGCACAGCATATGATAAACGGCTCCATGACAATACTGCTGCTTGCCCCCGACGGAATATATGCGGCGCGAGACAAAATGGGGCGCACGCCTCTTGTTATAGGCCGTAAGGAGGGCGCATTCTGCGCCGCCTCTGAAAGCTTTTCCTACCTTAATTTGGGCTACGAGCACTACAAAGAGCTGGGGCCGGGAGAGATCGTGCGCATAACGGCAGAGGGAGTGGAAACGCTTAGTCCGCCGCAGGACGAAATGAAAGTTTGCGCCTTTTTATGGACATATTACGGCTACCCAACCACCTCTTACGAGGGTGTGAACGTGGAGCAGATGCGTTATTTGAGCGGCGGCATGCTTGCCTCAAGGGACAACGTTAAAACAGACATAGTGGCGGGGGTCCCGGATTCCGGCACCGCCTACGCAATAGGTTACGCGGGAAAATCTGCCATACCCTTTGCCAGACCCTTCATTAAATATACTCCCACCTGGCCGCGTTCCTTTATGCCGCCCAATCAAAAGATGCGAGATCTCATAGCCCGCATGAAGCTTATACCCGTAGACGGGCTGATTCGCGGCAAAAGCCTGCTCATGATAGACGATTCAATTGTTCGCGGAACGCAAATGCGCGAGACTACAGAGTTTTTGTATGGCAGCGGCGCACGTGAGGTGCATGTACGCTCCGCCTGCCCGCCCATACTTTTCGGCTGCAAATACCTAAATTTTTCGCGTTCCACCTCAGACCTGGATCTTATAGCCAGAAAGCTCATACAGCAGCGAGAGGGCGATGTTTCTAGCAATGTGCTGATGGATTATGCCGATCCGGACAGCGAAAGGCACGCCGCGCTTACAGAGGCTGTGCGGGCCGAGCTTGGTTTCACCACTCTCCTATATCATCGGTTGGATGATCTTAAAGAATCTATAGGCATAAGCCCGTGCAAGCTCTGTACCTATTGCTGGAACGGCGAGGAGTGACCTTTAAACTGAATATAAACACGGCGGGCGCATATATATTTTGAGATATGCGCCCGCTTTTTTGCTGCTTTCACCAAGTTTTGTTGACTGCAAAACAATGTTGTGCTATTATGCGGATATACACTACATTCCGCATAATAAAGGAGAGTATAATGGATTGGATCTCAAAGCGAGAGCTATTGAAAGAGGCGGGCATATCTTACGGGCAGCTTTACCGCTGGAAGCGGCAGGGGCTGCTGCCTGAGGAATGGTTTGTAAAGCGTGCTGTTCCCTCCGGTCAGGAAACATTCCTTCCACGCGCACAGGCATTGGCCAGAATAGCCCGCATACTGGAGCTAAAACAAAAACACTCCTTTGACGGCATCTCTGCCCTATTGGATGAAAGACCGCAACATACCGGTTTTTCCTCAGCCGAGCTTCTTGAAATTGGCATTGATGCGGGTATACTTCGCCGCCTTGATGAGGACAGCTTCAGCTTTGGCATGGCAACGTACCTGTATTTATTGAACCGCGCTGTGGATGAGGACGGACTGCCCGTATATCTGGCGGCAGGGCTGGCACGCTCTGGCACAGAAACTGCGGAAAATTGTACAGGTCATACTTTAGTAACATTGTTTCGCGGATCGGGCGGCTATCATTGCGTTATGAGTTTTGGAGATAAGCCCCCCATTTTTGACGCCAGTGTAAACATTTTGTCTCAGCGGAGCGCCATAGAAGCCGAGGACGCGCTCAATGCCTACGCAGCCAAGCGAACGGAAGAGGAAGTGTGAACAGTGCAAACTTTAAACATAAAGGGAACCGAAAGCATAACCGAAGGCGAACTGGGTCTGCTGCGCGTATCGGGCGCCGGCAGCCGTGAGGGTGATATTTCGGCCGCTATAATAGATGTTGATGGATCGCTGGCCTGCTACGGAAGCGCAGGCGCCAAAAATATAATCTGCAACGGAGTGGCAAAGTTTACCGGCAGCGTGGATGCCGAAAATATTGATATATACGGCCGCTTCAGTGTGGATGGTGATCTGTCCGCGCAGGATATACAGTGCTCCGGCCTGCTGTGCGTGGGCGGAACGCTGAAAACGGACGCACTGCACGCAAGCGGCTCGGTTTTTGCGGAAAAACTAAACTGTACGCAAGCCACAATACTATCTTTCACGCAAAGTGAAAAATCCCGTTTAATGGCAAAAAAGCTTTCCGTTATAGACCGCATAGAGGCAAATAGCATAAAGCTTGCCTGTGTAGAGGCAAAGCATGTACGCGCGGATGTGGCCAATATAGGCCCGGGCTGCGCAATAGAAAACCTCTGCTGCACGGGCGTGCTCTATTTGCATCCCGATGCTGATGTGGGCTGCGTGACCGGAGGCTACACACTGGCTGAATGGAAGTGAACCCATCTCCTCTAAATGTTTACAAATACTATCCAAAAGAGTTCACTTAATGCCTTTTTTTAACAAAAGAAACAGGCCTCCGCTCTTTTGATACGCCGGGGCGCAAAGCCATTGTTCAAGGCTGTGTAAAAAGTTTTTCACACAGCCATTTTTCTGTTGACAACACCGCCGCACTGTGGTTTAATAAAATTCGCGGCTTTGTTTAGCGTTAGTAAACACAAAGTATTGTATTATGTTGATTGGTGGTGCGTAATGAGTATTGGAGAAAAGATAAAATCCCTCCGGCAGCAGCTTTCGCTTACGCAAAGCGAGCTTGCGGACAGAGCGGAGCTTTCCAAGGGTTTCATATCTCAGCTTGAGCGGGATCTCACCTCCCCGTCTATTGCCACGCTCACCGATATACTGGAATGCCTGGGTACAGACCTTAAAGAGTTCTTTTCAAACAGTGAGCCTGAAAAAGTGGCTTTTTCGCCCGCGGATATGTTCGAAAAGGAAGATGACGGCAGACGAGTGCTGTGGCTGGTGCCCAATGCACAAAAAAACAGCATGGAGCCAATACTTTTGCAGCTGGAGCCGGGCGAGGCCACCGAGGAGGACAACCCTCACGCGGGCGAAGAGTTTGGCTATGTTGTATCCGGCAATATAACGCTGCATCTTGGAAGCCGCGCGCACCGGGTGCACAAAGGCGGCAGCTTCTACTATAAGGCAGATCAGCCGCACCATATAAAAAACACGGGGAAAAAGCGCGCCGAGGTGATATGGATCTCCTCCCCGCCAAATTTTTGACCCTAAGCCGCCCGCCCGCTCATGACAGCGCGTGGCGTGCCAAATACCATATATGCGCCTTTAGTGGCGGCTGAGATAAGTTTAGTAATACCGCGCGCAAAACGCTTGCGGAAACAGTATAAATTGGGGGTAAGTTATGGCCGATCATGCTATAGATTTTAAAAATGTATATAAAGAATTTGACGGCGTTGAGGTTTTGACAGATATAAACCTTTATATAAAGCAAAATGAATTTATGACGCTGCTTGGCCCCTCCGGCTGCGGCAAAACAACAATGCTGCGCATAATAGGCGGTTTTGAAGAACCCACCGCGGGTGATGTTTGCCTGTTTGGCGAAAGCGTAAAGGGAGTGCCGCCCTACAAGCGCAAGGTAAATACGGTGTTTCAGCGTTACGCGCTGTTTCCCCATCTCAATGTTTCGCAAAATATAGCCTTTGGGCTGAAAATAAAAAAAATGGACAGAGCCACAATAGATAATAAGGTGGAGGATATGCTGCGCCTTGTGGGTCTAAAGGGCTACGGTGACCGTGATATAAGCAAATTATCCGGCGGTCAGCAGCAGCGTGTTGCCATTGCGCGCGCCCTTGTAAACGAGCCGGAGGTGCTGCTTTTAGACGAACCGCTGGGCGCGCTTGACCTAAAGTTTCGTCAGGAGATGCAGCTTGAGCTGAAGCGTATGCAAAAATCTCTTGGTATAACCTTCGTATATGTTACGCACGATCAGGAGGAGGCGCTCACCATGAGCGACGCCATCGCCGTGCTCAACATGGGCGTGATACAGCAGATAGGCACCCCCGTGCAGATATATAACGAGCCAAAAAACTCCTTCGTGGCGGACTTCATAGGAGAATCCAACATAATAACGGGCACCATGAAGCAGGATTACCTAGTTCATTTTGCGGGTGAAGATTTCAAATGCCTTGACCGCGGCTTCAATGATGACGAAACGGTACGCGTGGTGGTGCGCCCTGAGGATATAGAAATAACCAAAGATATACACGAGGGCATGATCGCCGGAACAGTTGCCTCCACACTCTTTATGGGTGTGCATTACGAAATACGCATGAGCGGCGAAAACGGCTTTGAATGGCTAATACATTCCACCGACCAATACGAGGTGGGGGATAGGGTGGGCTTTATACTAGAGCCTAACGACATACACGTAATGGAGGCCAGCCAGTTCGATAAAATACGCGTGGATGATACGGAGGCGGCAGTACAATGAACAGCGCAAAAAAGCTGGGTATGGGCACCAGCAAAAGCTTTGCCCTGCCGTATATATGCTGGCTAGCGGTGTTTACCGTTGCGCCGCTTATACTGATACTTCTGTACGCCGTGACAGACGTAGGCTCAAATGGCGTTTTTGTGCTTACCATGAGCAATCTTGCAATGGCCTTTGAACCAACGAATATGAGCATATTCTGGCGCAGCGTGCTGTACGCCTTTATGGCGACCGCAATATGCCTGCTTTTGGGCTATCCCGTGGCCTACCTGCTTTCGCGCATGAAGGCAAGGACGGGCGCCATAATATCGCTGCTTTTCATATTGCCCATGTGGATGAATTTTCTGCTGCGCACCTATGCGTGGCGCGCGCTGCTGGACAACAACGGAATAATAAACCAGGGGCTAACAGCAATGGGTTTTCCGCCCGTGCAATTCCTGTATACGGGTGGCGCGGTGCTTTTCGGGCTGGTGTACAACTTCCTGCCCTTCATGATATTGCCCATATATTCGGTGTTTCAAAAGATGGACAATTCATACAGGAACGCGGCGCAGGATCTGGGCGCAAACAAGCTGCAAAGCTTTTGGAAGGTAACTCTTCCGCTTACGCGCGGCGGAATAATATCCGGCATAACAATGGTTTTCATGCCCGCCATGACCACCTTCGTTATAACCAGACTGCTGGGCGGCAGCCATTTCATGATGTACGGCGACCTCATAGAAATGCAATTTCTACTTATGAGCGAATGGAATTTTGGCTCTGCGCTTGCCGTGATAATGATGATATTGACAATACTGTTCATGTGGATAATGCGCAGATACGACAAGGAAGGAGAGGGCGCCGGCCTAATGTAGGCGGCCGTGAAATATATGGCAAAATTTTTTAAACGTTTCTATTTAGCCGTGATACTGCTTTTCATGTATCTGCCCATAGGCGCGCTGATACTCTTTTCGTTCAACGAGTCTAAAAACATGGCTAAGTGGACAGGTTTTTCCACGCATTGGTACGAACAGCTTTTCAAAGACCCGGTGATAGCCGAAGCGCTTTGGGTAACTATTTCCATAGCCATACTATCTGCGCTCATTGCCACTTTCATTGGCACGCTGGCCGTGGTGGGTATAGACAGCTATAAAAGCCGCGCTAAAAACTCTGTGGTGAACCTGACCTACATACCCATGGTGAACGCAGACATAGTTACGGGCATATCTCTTTTGCTGCTGTTTATATTTTTCAATATACCTCGCGGCTACTGGACTATGCTTTTGGCGCACATAACATTCAATATACCCTATGTTATATTTTCGGTATTGCCCAAAATGCGGCAGATGGACAGAAGCACCTATGAGGCCGCACTTGATATGGGGGCAAAGCCGGGCTACGCCGTGCGCAAGGTTATATTTCCGCAGATAGCTCCGGGTATAGTTACAGGGTTCATACTGGCGTTCACAATGTCATTTGATGATTTTATGATAAGCTTTTTCACCACGCAGGGAGCCACGCAAAACCTGTCCATATACATATACAGCATGGCGCGTGTGGGCATAAACCCTATGATAAACGCGCTTTCCGCAATAATGTTTGCTGTGGTCATATCGCTTCTCATAGTGGTGAATTTGAAATCACTGCGGCGAAAACCTTTGCAGAGGTGATGGTTGCGGGCGCTGCGGCAACAGCTGGAGATCAACAGCCCCAGACCCCGGAAAACGCCTTTCGGCATTTTACGACTTATGCACTGCTATATTAAATTTTACAAATAAGGTTTTCCTAGTCTTTGGAGGTAAACCTAAAAGAGATTGGAGAATGATGTATTGATGAAAAAAATTGCTTTGTTTCTTGTGCTTGTTATGCTGGCGTTCACCCTTGCGGGCTGTGCGGGCGGCGGAGCCGATTCGGCCAACGTTACCGTGAATTTCCTCAATTGGGGCGATTATATAGACCCGGATGTTATACCGCAGTTTGAGGCGGCAAATCCCGGCATAAAAATAAATATGACCACTACAGATTCAAACGAGGCTATGTATGCAATAGCCGCCACAGAAGGTTCGCAAATAAACATGATGATACCTTCCGAATATATGCTGCAGCGTATGATGAAGGAAGATATGCTTGCCGAAATAGACAAGGCAAAGCTGGAGAATTTCCAATATGTAAAAGATTTCGCGGCTCAAAACTGCGGCTACGACCCTGACTGTAAATATTCCGTACCATATTCCTGGGGCACCTTTGGCATACTGTACAACAAAACCATGGTTAACGGTACAGTTGACAGCTGGGACGTACTTTTTGATCCCCAGTATTCCGGAAAGATACTTATGTATGACAGTATAAGAGACAGCCTGGGCGTTGCCCTTTTAAAACTTGGCTACAGCCTGAACTCCACCGATCCGGCGGAGATAAACGCCGCAGCCGACCTGCTTATAGAGCAGAAGCCGCTTGTGCTGGCCTACGGTACTGATGATCTTAGAATGACAATGGTGAACGGCAGCGCGGCGCTGGCCGTAATGTACGCGGGCGACGCGGCATACTCCATGCAGGACAATGAGGATCTGGCCTACGCGATACCCAGGGGCGGAGCAAACATATTTGTAGACGGTATGTGCATAACAAAAAATACAATCGGCGAGGTTTATGACGCAACTCTGAAATTTATAAACTTCATGCTATCGCCGGAGATAGCCGCTAAAAATGCTGAGTATACAGGCTATTCCACGCCAGAGCCTGCCGCGCTGGAATATGTATCTGAGGAAATAAAGCAAAACAACGCTTTCAATCCGCCGGACGATCTAAGCAACTGCGAATACTACCAGCATCTTGACAAGGATGTGCTAAAGCTATATGAGGAAGCCTGGATGCGCGTAAAAGCCTCATAAACAAAATACAAAATAATTGAGTCTGCAAAGCAGGCAACTTAAAAAAGGACATATCGCTCCACATGATATGTCCTTTTCCTTTACCTGGCCCCCATCATACCTGTCGCAGGCGCAGCCCGTACAATGCACCATCCAGCCAAAGCCACCACACACGCAAGCCCTCCGCAAGCAAAAAAACAAAAGCAAAAACCCCGGCATAAACCGAGGTTTTCGCATTCATAAATATATAGGAGTAGTCGCGAAACAAAGTTTCGCAGGGTTTGGTATATTGATTGGTTCTACAGCCGCGTTATAACGTGCTCGCGGAAAAACTCGCGCGCCGTTTCCGGCACCACGCTGAACACCTCGTCACCCATAGATACCGAAACACCGTTTTGGCATTGCTTCATGCAAAATTGGGCTTTCATCTCTATTTTATCGTGCAGCTGTTCTTCCTCTATAAGCTGCGTAAACGCCTGAATAACATTGTACGAGCCTTTCAAATGGCAGGAGCTGCCTATGCAAACATTTAAATCTAACATTGTTTCATTACCTCACTTATACTTGTTCCATATAAAAAACGTTATACGCTTTTTATAGCGCGCAGCGCGTTTGGAACTGCATGAGACGCACCGCGTAGTGACGGGGCGCAGAGCGCCCCATTCCAAATTAGCATTACTTGTATTCCACGTGCAGCAGCTCGTGCACCTTGCCCTTCAGCAGTCCGCCGTACAGCGAAACTATGAGCGGGTTTTCCTCTGAGCGCTTTATGTTGCACATCTTGTCCGCCGCGTACAGCCCGTTCGCGCGCACTTCCTTTTCCGCTTCGGGCACATATGGCTGTCCCGCGCCGCTTACGCAACCGCCCGGGCAGGCCATGACCTCTACAAAATCATAGTTTGACTCGCCGGATTTCAGCCGCGCTATAAGATCTGATGCGTTTTTGAGACCGCTCACCATCGCTATGCTGATCTCAGCCTCGCCCAGCTTTATTTTGGCTTCTTTAACTCCATCCATGCCGCGCACGCCCTTAAAGGCTATCTCGCGCAGCGCGGTAGCACTCTTGTCTGATACTATCCTGCGCAGCACCGCCTCCGTCACGCCGCCCGTTACGCCGAATATCACGCCCGCGCCCGTTATTGTGCCAAACGGCATATCTACGGCTTCGGGTTCCAGCTCGCCGAACACTATGCCCGCCTCGCGTATCATTTGTATAAGCTCCTGTGTGGTTATAACTATATCCACATAGGGCACGTCGTCCTTTTTGAACTCGTCTCTGGCCGCCTCAAACTTTTTGGCTGTGCAGGGCATAACGGCAACGTGTACCACACGCCTTGAAGAACTGTTGTATTGCTCCTTTATCACCGCCGCGAACATCTGCATAGGAGATTTGCAAGTAGAAACATTCTCCAGCATTTCGGGGTGGTGCTTTTCGCAATAGTTTACCCAGGCCGGGCAGCAGGATGTCATCAGCGGCATATCCGCGCCCTTTTCCAAACGCTTTTGCAGCTCGTTGGCTTCCTCCAGCACGGTGAGATCCGCGCCGGTGGAAGTATCGAAAACCTCGTCAAAGCCCAACCGCCTGAGAGCCGCCACTATATAGCCCATAGAGTTTTCACCCTCCGGTATATCAAGCTGCTTTCCAAGCGCCACGCGCACCGCCGGCGCTATCTGCACCGTCACCTTGCAGCCGCGGTCGTCCAGCACTTCCCACACGCTCTGCGTGTCGTTTTTCTGAACTATGGCACCCGTGGGGCAAACCGCGGCGCACTGGCCGCAGCCCACGCAGGGCGACTCTGATATAGGCTGGTCAAAAGCCGTGCTTATTGTCATATCGCTTCCGCGGTGCGCGAAATCTATCGCTCCCACGTTTTGTATTTCGTTGCACATACGCACGCAGTCACCGCAGAGTATGCACTTATTGAGATCCTTGGTTATACACCTTGAGGATTCATCCGTATCCGGCTGGTGCTTCGTATTGGGGAAACGCACGCCCGCGATGTTGAACCTCTCGGCCAGATCCTGCAGCTTGCAATGCCCGTTGTTTTGGCAGGTGGTGCAGTCGCGGCAGTGGTTCGCCAGCAGCAGCTCCAATATCATCTTGCGGTATTTTCTAAGCCGCTCCGTATTTGTGCGTATTTCCATACCCGCCCTCGGCTGCGCAGAGCAGGCGGCATCCAGCCCGCCCCACTCGTTTTCCACCATACACATGCGGCAGGCGCCGTATATGGAAAGCTCCGAATGATAGCAGAACGTGGGCAGCTTTATTCCCGCCTTGCGAATAAGCTCCAGCAGGTTTTTTTCTCCCTCTATAGCAACGGGTATACCGTCAATTTTTACATATTCCTTTGTATCCATATCAGCCCTCCTTTATGGCCTTGAACGCGCAGCTGTCTATACATGCGCCGCACTTTATACACTTTGCCGCGTCGATTTTGAACGGCTCTTTCACCTTGCCGGAAATAGCTCCCACCGGACAGGTTTTAGCGCACTTTGTACAGCCCTTGCACAGCGCCTCGTCTATGTATATGGCCTTCAGCTTTTGGCATTCGCCCGCCGGACAGCGTTTTTCGTATATATGCGCCTCATATTCATCGCGGAAGCTTTCTATTGTGCTTACCACGGGGAAGGCCGCCGTTTTTCCGAGGCCGCAGAGCGCCGTTGCGGAAATGGTATCCGCCAGCTCCAAAAGCAGCTCTATATCTCCATCCTCACCCTCGCCGTTCACTATACGCTCAAGTATCTCCAGCATGCGCCTTGTGCCCTCACGGCAGGGTACGCACTTTCCGCAGGATTCGTTTTGCGTGAAGTTCATGAAGAACCTCGCCACTTCCACCATGCAGGTGTTGTCGTCCATTACAACCAATCCGCCGGAGCCTATCATAGCGCCCGCTTTTTTGAGTGAGTCGAAATCAAGCGGGAGATCCATATGCTTTTCGGTAAGGCAGCCGCCGGACGGACCGCCTATTTGCACCGCCTTGAATTTTGTGCCGCCGCGCATGCCGCCGCCCACATCAAATATGACTTCCTTGAGCGTTGTGCCCATAGGTACCTCTATGAGGCCGGTGTTCTCAATATTTCCCGTAAGCGCGAAAGCCTTTGTTCCCGGGCTTTTCTCAGGCCCTATTGTTTTGTACCAGGCCGCGCCCTCGTTTATTATTATGGGCACATTGGCAAATGTTTCCACATTGTTTAGCACGGTGGGCTTATCAAACAGTCCATTTTCCACCGTTCTGGGCGGCTTTACCCTTGGCATACCGCGCTTGCCCTCTATGGATGCTGTGAGCGCACTGCCCTCGCCGCATACGAATGCGCCCGCGCCGCGGTTTATGTGCAGCTTGAAATTGAAGCCGCTGCCCAGTATATCCTCGCCCAATATACCAAGTTCTTCCGCCTGCGCTATTGCCATTCTTAAGCGTTCAACCGCCATGGGGTATTCCGCGCGCACATACACATAGCCCTCGTCCGCTCCGCAGGCAACGCCCGCTATCATCATACCCTCTATCATACGGTGGGGATCACCCTCCATTATGGACCTATCCATAAACGCGCCCGGATCGCCCTCGTCACCGTTGCACACTATGTAACGCTTCTTTTCCTTTTGGCGGCGCACCTGACCCCATTTTCTGCCCGCCGGGAAACCACCGCCTCCGCGTCCGCGCAGATTGGATTCACTTATTTCGTTTATTATCTCCTCGCCGTCCATATCGAACAGCGCTTTTTCAAGTGCGGTGTAGCCGTCCACGCTCAGGTATTCGCCCAGCGAGGTCGCGTCTATCTGACCGCAGTGCTCCAGCACTGTGCGCGTCTGTTTCTCATAAAAGGGTATTTCGTCCTGTTTTTTGTGGAGCTTGCCGCCTTTTTGGTAGCCCAGACGATCTATGAAATTGCCCTGCTTTATTGTTTCGGAAACTATCTCCTCGCAGTCCTCCAGCTTCACCTTTGTGTAAAGCCAGCCCTGCGGCTCTATGCGAATAAGCACACCCATTTCACAGAAGCCGTGGCAGCCGCATTTTTTCAGCCCCACAACATCTCCGTGCGGTTCCTCTTCCAGCGCTACCGCGCAGGGTATGCCCGCCTCGTCCATGAGCTGCTTAAGTCTGTCGTATATTTCAAGCGAGCCGCTTGAGATGCAGCCCGTACCCGCGCATATCAATATTTTTTTGCCCTGCGCCGCCGCCGATTTTTTGCAGCTTTCCCGCAGCGTTTTGAGTTCTTCTCTGTTTTTAAGCATCAGCGTCCTCCTTTTTTAGCACGTCCAGCAACTCTTCGGCCTTGTCCGGCGTCATGGCCGGGTATACCTTGTCGTTCACCGTAAGCACGGGCGCAAGACCGCACGCGCCAAGGCAGGATACCGTTTCAACCGTAAACATGAGATCGTCTGTGGTGTTTTTGCCCTCCGGAAGCGCCAGGGATTTTCTCAGCTGCTCCAATATGGGTATAGATTTTCGCACGTGGCAGGCAGTTCCGTCACACACCTTCAGCACGTACTTGCCCTTTGGCTCCAGCGAAAAGTTCTCGTAAAACGTTGCTACTGAATATAGCTTTGCTTCGCTCACGTCTACCTTCTTTGAAATGTAGGAAAAAACCTCCCTCGGCAAATAGCGGTAATGCTCCTGCACCCCCTGCAGGATGGCTATAACGGCACTGCTCTGGCCGCCGCACTGCTCCACTATGCCGTCTACTACACTGTAATCAAAACCCTTCTCCATAACTCCTCCTAAAAAATTTATGTGACCGATACCGTTAAGACCGTTGGCTCCGCCCGCACCCGCTGTGGATTTCTACTCGCTTCGCTCCTTTTATCCCGCACTGCGGGCAGTCGCTCCGTGTTCCCCAGACCCCGAAAACACCTTTGGCGTTTTCGGTATTTGCTGTCATTGTGCAGATGGGGGCGGTTACCTTTTGCGCCTTGTTAGGTTCGCTCTTTTCCTTAAAAATAGCTTACTTTTATTCTTTTACCCATGCTTTTCAGAGTATCCGCCAGTTCCTCAACCAGCCGCATTTTTATACTGAAGCCTATTGGCAGATCCGGATTTTGGTGCGCCGGATTTACCGCTCTTCCCACATAGAAGTTTATATCTGTAGCTTCTTCCAGCAATATTCTGGCTATCTGTGACGCTCCGTCCTTTTTGCGCATCCATTTTAGATAGTCGTCGTTGTTGTTTTCTCTATAATTATGCGCGTAAGCCAGAACGCGGTTTATTGTTATAACACCTTCTGTAACAAGGTCTACACCCTTTATTTTGGCTATAGGCGGTATCTCAGGATCTTCATATTGCGGCAGACCTATAGTTAGCTCCTGCCCCAAAAATTCTGCCGCCAGCGTGGAGGTGGTGCCGCCGCACACTATGTGCTTGCCCTCCTTGCCAAAGAACAGCGCCATCATTTTATTCGTATCCTCCATCTTGGAGGATGGACCTATCATAAGGTTAACCGGCACTCTGTGGCGCACCTTCACGGTGCACACCGTGGTATCGTCTCCCGGTTCTTCCTCATATAGCGAATTGCATTGCTCCAGCAGTATGGCCGAAAGCATCCTCGCCGTGAAATCCGGATTGTACAGCCTTTGCATATATTCTATTATGTCATCCCGCTGCCAGCCAAAATTGAGCGTTCTGCCCACGCCCGCATGTATAACACCGTCACTCATGGCTATTAGCGTATCCGTTTCGCGCAGCTTTACATTGGAGCTGTATATGGTTTTTCCGTCTATTATGCTGGAGCTTTCCGGCAGATCCACATATTTGCCGTCTCTCAGCATTATTACGTGCGGGTTGTCATACTGTATTATTTCCGCTTCCATGTTTTCTGATATCCGTATTATTGTGAAGGTGGAATAAGCGACCTTGCGCACCTCGCACACCGGCAGCGTGGCCACTATTGCGTGCACACACTCCTCAAGCGGCATATTTTGCGCCACCATTGTGGATATTATCTTGGCGGTCAGCGTGGAGAGTATGTTCGCCTTAACGCCGCTTCCCAGGCCGTCCGCCAGCACCACAACAACGCCGTCTTCCTGCTCCACTATGGAAACACAATCTCCGCAAAGATGTTCTCCCTTTTTGTTCAGGCTGCTGTACGCCACATCAGTAGTTAGATTATTCATCAGACAGCGTCTCCTTCAGCTTGGTGAGCGCAACCTTAGTTTCTGCAGTTGTTTCGCCCAGCAGGGACGCTATTTCCTGCACGGTGCGCATTTGCTTTTCTATTACCCTGTCCGTTATCTCTATGGCACGTTCATTCATTTCATCTTTATGGGCGCGCTCCTGCTCTTTCTCGGTTATATCACGCATTATGCATATAAGCACGTTATAGCTCTTGTCATATAGCACCGTCTGCCGCACATATTTTTGATATTCGGCCAGATATACCTTGTTGTCATATATATTTTTGCCGCTTTCCACCGTGTCTATAAAGGGGTAAGGCTCCAGTATGCAAACAACGTTTCTTCCAAGCACATCTCCCACGCTCTTTATGTTCAGCAGCTCGCAGGCCGCATCGTTTATCTGCTGCACCTCCAGCGCTTCGTTAAGCACCACAATGCCGTTGGGCGTATTCTTTATTATTGTGTCAGAGAAAGACTGCGCCCTGTCAGAAAGGTATGGCAGACACATGGATATCTCCGCCTTGCCCATCAGCACGGCTTCTGCCTTATCTCTGCAGGTATCGTAACCGCAGGAACCGCAATTCAGCTCATGCTCCGGCAGTGTTTTTCCTATTTTTCTCAATACATCATCTATAGCTTTCTTGCCGGGCAATGTCTTTTTCAGCGGCAGGAAAACTATTTTCTTTTCCAGCTCTGCATCCTTGGGCTGCGTTACCACAAAATCCTCCGCGCCTGCCGCCCTATCCACCACAACAGTGGAGCGAATACGGTTTTGGCGTTCCATTACAGGCCCGCCCACGCAGCTTCCCACACAAGCAGACATTTCTATAAAGCAGTTTTCCATGCTGCCGGCTATCACGTCCTTTATAGCTGCTATACAGTTTTCCATACCGTCTACCGTTATATAGCTGTAGTTTTTGTTTTGCTGCTCCATGCTGCGCAATATACCGCCCGATGTGGGGAAAAGCCGCGCTTTACCGCGCACATCGCCCTCATCAGCCACAAGCCCCACGCCTTCTTCCTTCATCCATTCGGAAAGCCGCTCGAATGTCATCACGCTATCAACTATGCCGGGATATTGGTCTGCCTCCGCCTTTTTGGATATGCACGGGCCTATAAAAACCGTTTTGGCATCAGGTTCCGCCTTCTTTATGGCGGCGCAGTGCGCCTGCATGGGCGAAGCCACCTGCGCAAGGTAGGGCAGCGCTTCAGGAAAATACTTTTGTATCAGCATATTAACGGAAGAACAGCAGGATGATATTATAACGCTGCTGGCTCCCAAATTTACCATTTCATCATACTTGCGCTTTACCACTGTTGCGCCCTCAGCCGTTTCGCCCGCACCCGCAAAACCCAGCTGTTTGAGCGCGCGCTCCATTTCATCAAAAGATACTCCGGGGTAATTTGCCAAGAAAGAGGGCGCCACGCTGGCATAAACCGGCGCGCCCGATGCCATCAGCTCCTTCACACGCGGAAGATCGTCCCTTATGCTTTTAGTATTTTGAGGGCAGGTAACAAAGCACTGACCGCAGAGTATGCACTCATCCTGCACTATGTTCGCCTGATTGTCTCCAAAGCTTATTGATTTTACCGGGCAATGGCGTATACACTTGTAACAGTGCTTGCAGTTTGCTTTTTTAAATTTCAGATATTCGTTCATTTTTTATCCCTCCCGCGCGCTCATTACTCTGCGCCGCGTATGTTTTTGTGTGTTTGGAAAGTATGGCTACCGAGGCCGCCATATTTTCATTGTGCACCAGAACACCTTCCGGCGCCTTTATGTGCACGGGCGCAAAATTCCATATAGCCTTTACGCCGCCCGAAACCAGCAGTTTGCAAACACTCTCTGCCTGCGCAGCCGGTACCGTTATTATTCCTATCTTCACGCCCAGCCGCCTGCACAAGCCCGTCAGCTTTTCTACCGGCAGCACGCTGCACACAGTATCTTTTATGCTGAGGCTGTCCGCTCCAACGTCAAAAGCGGCCACGATATCAAGGCCGCATTCTTTAAAGCCGCTGTAATTTCTAAGCGCCCGCCCCAGGTTTCCCATGCCAACTATGACAGCGGTGTCCTTATCGTCATAACCCAAAAAACGTTGTATATCAGCCAGCAGTCCTTCCTTAACATAGCCTGTTTTTGGTCTTCCGCCAGAGCTTACCGCCGCAAGGTCCTTTCTGACCTGCACATCGTTTAGCCCCAGCCCCGCCGCTATGCTGGTTGCCGAAACATTCACCGCCTCGCAAGGCAGCGCCTTAAGATAATTTATATATAATGGCAGCCTTTTCAGCGTTTGCCGCGATACCGACTGTTCTTGCATTTTTGCCCTCTTCCAAAAACAAAGCGCCTTTGGTAATATACCAAGCGCGTAGTTGCCTATTATTTTTTAGGGTTTATACCCTCACCGGGAGCCCTCACAACTGCTGTGTGGACTGCTGTAAGTACCGTACCATGCTTTTTCTCGTTGCGCTGCTGATTCACTGGTTCTAATGTATATTCATCGTTGCTAGCTGCCCCCGGTCAAGGTGGTCTTATGGCTTATTCATTTAGATACCGGCTTTTTTACTACTTTATACGCCAGCCGACCTCTGCCCTTTTTTCTCTTAGTTATGATTTTAGCAACCTTGTACCTTCATGTGAAATATATATACGGAATACCGATATATACTTATCGATATATACTTATCGATAAGTATATATCGTATGGTATTTGACAGGCTTTACAAAAGGCGATACAATATCTAAATCAATATTAATACTACTCTCAAATTAAAATGTAGCTTTTTTAATTTGAGAAAGTCTCGCCCAAGAGCGAGGCTCTATTCCGCGCAAAACAGGCGAGGAATTCGTCTCATCCACCCCACACGCGCTTCGCGCCGTAAAAAACATGTCATGTTTTTTACATGGGATTGGGCTAAAATGCGTATTGGATACGGTGAAATCATGGCAGAGAACGGCAAATACCTATCTATATCTATTCAGACATTCAAAAGACTGCCTTATTATTATGATTACTTAAAATCCCTTAAAAACGAGGGAACGCACACCGTTTCCGCGCCTGCCATAGCAAAACGCATGCAGCTTAACGAGGTTCAGGTGAGAAAAGACCTTGCCGCAGTATCACACAGCGGCGGCAAGCCACGGCGCGGTTTTGAAGTTGAAGAGCTCATATATTGCATAGAGGGATACCTCGGCTATGACAACGTAAACGAGGCCGTTTTGGTGGGAGTTGGGCAATTGGGCCATGCTCTAATGCATTTCAAAGGGTTTTCTGATATAGGTGTAAGCATTGTGGGCGCTTTCGACAACGACCCTGCCATAGTGGGCAGCGAGCTATATTCCACAAAAATAATGCATACAGACAAGCTGGCAGATTTTTGCCGCAGACTGGGAATAAGAATAGGCATAGTTACCGTTCCTTCAGATTTTGCACAGCATGTGAGCGATCTGCTGGTTTCGGGCGGCGTAAGGGCAATATGGAATTTTGCGCCTATCAGGCTTTCCGTTTCAGATGATGTAATAGTGCAAAACGAGAATCTGGCAGCTTCGCTGTCTTTGCTTACGCGTCAATTGGAAAAAATGACAGACTCTTCCGGCAGCTGAGGTTGTGAAAGCAAATAAACGCTTTGCCCGCTTTCGCCTGAGCGGGCAAAATATCTTTTTTGAGGTGGCTATATGAATATTCAACATTTAAAATATGCCGTAGAGGTGGAGCGTGCCGGCTCTATATCTCAAGCGGCAGAAAAATTATATATGAACCAGCCCAATTTGAGCAAAGCCATAAAGGAGCTGGAAACATCTTTGGGCATCGCCATATTCAGGCGCACCTCCAAAGGAATGGTTCCCACGGTGGAGGGAAGCGAATTTTTGGGCTATGCCCGCAATATATTGGAGCAAGTGGAGCAAGTGGAGGCGCTGTACAGCCCCAGCAATACAAATAAGCTCACCTTTCGCATTTCAGTTCCGCGCAGCAGCTACATTGCCTATGCTTTTACATCTTTCCTGAACGAGCTGGAAAGAGGCCTTGAGATTGAAATGAGCTTTAGGGAAACCAATTCCATGCGTACCATAAAGAATGTGCTGGAAGATGGCTGCCAGCTTGGTGTTATTCGCTATCAGATGGAGTATGAAGAGTATTTTCTGCGCTTTCTGTCTGAAAAAAAGCTGGCGCATGAGGATATAATGGAGTTTGGCTACGCATTGCTTGTTTCTAAAAAAAGTCCGCTGGCCGCAATGCAAAATATAGATTTTACAGATTTGAGCGACTACATTGAGGTATTGCACGGCGATATGTCCATACCCTATCTTTCGGTGGATGAAAACCGTGCGGATAACGAGCACAGATGCAAGAAACGTATATTTGTTTACGCGCGCGGCAGCCAATTTGACCTGCTGTCCCGCATAGATGACACCTATATGTGGACGGCGCCCATGCCTCCCGATGTATTGGAGAGAAATGCTCTTGTGCAGCAGCCCTGCGTTGCTTCGCGGCATCGTTACAAGGACGTGCTCATATATCATAGCGGCTACAAATTTGGAGATATGGACAAGGCCTTCCTGCAAAAGCTGGAAGAAACCAAAAACCTTATAAAATCTGAAAATCCCAACATATAAACCCTTTGTTCTTTCATACGATCACGCCGTGGCTGCATAGCTTTTGGCTGTTGTGGTATAAGCCTGATTTTAGGGCGGGTCGTCACGTGTTTTTTATACTGAATATGTCTGCCGCAAGGCAGTCTTTTTCATTTTAGATAAAGTTCACAATTCATTTAAAATGCGTTAAGCGTTTATTAATAATTTACTTGTATAATTGATTTAAAGAAAACGGAAAACACGCGCAAGCGTTTAATATATACAAAAGGCTCCGCTGGGAGCCTTTTTTGATTATGCAAAATTTTTTTCATCATCATTACAACTTTTTTGGCATATAATATATAATATTGTAATACTGCTATTTAAAGATAGCATATATTAGATCCTGCTATTGATTGCTTTGTAAAATAAATAAGGAAGTAAAAACTTGCTGCGCTTTTATAGGCAAGTTATATGAGGAAAATTTATGCACATAAAAAAAACTATGTACACAATTGCCATATTAATTATATCGGCATTGCTAATAACAGGCTGTGCACCATCGGAGGTGGGCGGTGAGAAGCGTGACATGGAGGGTATACGCATAATAGTCGATCCCGGCCATGGAGATACAGATGCCGGCACCACAGGAACAACAACGGGGCGTTTGGAAAAAGATGTGAACTTACAGATATCTCTAAAGCTTGAGGAGGCGTTAGCCTCGCGCGGCGTGGAAGTGATCATGACCCGCAGCGATGATGCCCCCCTTGGCCCGGCAGATGAAACCGATATTGAAAAGCGCAAGGAAGCTGATATGCAGCGTCGTGAAGAAATAATTGAAAATGCCGACGCACAGCTCTTGGTATCTATACATCAAAACAATTTTGACGATCAATCCGTGAAAGGCGCACAGGTATTTTACCTGCGCAACAAAAATGACGGCAAGGACTATGGAGTGCAATTTGCAGAGGAGATCCAGTCTGCTTTAAATGATGGGCCAAGTGCGGAAAATCCCCGTAATATAGGCAACGGCAACTGGCGCCTTTTAAAAAAAGGCTCTCAGCCCGGCTGCATAGTGGAGTGTGGCTTTTTCTCCAATGAGGAAGAAGAGAAGCTTCTTCAAACAGACGCATATCAGAACAGCTTAGTGGATGCAATAATAACGGGGATAGATAACTACGTTAAAAAATACGGTGTTTGATA
>CAYXBW010000046.1:0-19499 GCA_964463305.1 uncultured Christensenella sp.
TAGCGGCAGAGGAAGAAGCACGCCGTCAGGCCGAGGAAGAGGCGCGAATAGCGGCCGAAGAAGAAGCACGCCGTCAGGCTGAAGAAGAGGCGCGTATAGCGGCCGAAGAAGAAGCACGCCGTCAGGCCGAGGAAGAAGAACGAATAGCGGCAGAAGAAGAAGCGCGCGCCGCTATTGCCGCGCAGACATATGCAAAGCAGGATCGTGCCACAAGAATAAAAACCGATCCGCACGAAACGAAAAAGGCGGATATGGCAGAGCTGAAAGATATGGTGCGCACACGGCAGTACGATGTAGCTATAAAGAAAGTGTTCGAAATATTAAACGCGGGGTATGTTATGACGCCGGATGAGAAACAACAGATGAAGGTTGTTTTGACTACGTTAAAAGAAAAGACGAGATGAATACGGTACCTAACAAGCTGAGAAAAGAAATGAACAAAAAGCTTGGCCGGCGAAGATTTGTAATGAATCTGCTTATCGTATTCGGCTTTGTTTTCAGTACAGTATTTTTGGGCATGTATGGCGGAATACAGTCTGACGCAAAGCAGCAGGTGTTTGGCAAGGATGTGTTGATAGACGGAGTACAGGTGGGCGGGCTAAGCTTTGGCGAGGCTGAGAAGCTGGTTTTGGCGCATGAAAATCAATACCTTGATTCTATAAATAAAACCATTGTTTATGAGGGAGAAAGCAGAACTTTTAAGGCTGCGGAGCTGGGCGTTAAAACAGATGCAGAGGATGTTTTGCTTCAGGCCTACGAATACGATAAAAAAGGCGTTTCCCCCTTTGATGATTTTGAAAAGGCTCATGAGGCACAGAACCTTAAAACAAAGCTGGTAATAGATGAGAAGGCATTATATGAAAACTTAAAACAGGCCTTTTCTCAATATGAGGTCGCGCCGGTTGATGCCACCGCCGAATACCAAAAATCTACAAACGATTTTAAATACACGGATGGCAGCGAGGGCAGGGGAATAGATATAGACCAGCTGTGCAGAGATATTTCAGCCTCTTTAAACAGCGGGTCGGCTGAGCCTGTGAAAGCCTCCACAAAAATATTGATGCCGCAGTTCACGCGCCAGGATCTGGAAAAAAATTCTCAGCTGATAAGCGAATACAAGACAGCAGCCGGCGAGGATGCAGACAGAGCTTTGAATATGCAGCTTATGTGCGGCGCGTTCAACGGTATTGTGGTAGAGCCGGGCGGTGAAATATCACTTATTGACATTTCGGGCGGAATAACGCAGGAAAAGGGATATGTGGAAGCCTCTGTAGAAGAGGATGGCAAAAAGCAGGGCCGCGAGGTGGGCGGCGGAGTGGGGCAGTTTGCCAGCACACTATATAATGCCGCGCTGCTTGCGGATATGGAAGTTGTGGAGCGGGCAAAAAATTTATGGCCGCCCTCTTATGCAAAAGTGGGGCTTGATGCGCAAATAAATTATGATGATGTTGATCTGAAAATGAAAAACCGTTCCAATTATCCTATGTATATAGGTGCGTCGCTTTCCGGCGGGGTGCTTAAAATAGATATATTTGGTCAGCCGCTCAAAAATAAAATAGAAATAGAGAGCCGTGAGCTTGATTACATAGAAGCGCCCCATGCGGAGGTGGTTTACACAGAAGACTACCCGGAGGGAGAGCAGCATGAAAAATCAAAGAGCCGTGAGGGTTACGAGGTAGAGGTTTTCCGCCATTATTTGGAGAACGGGCGCACTGTTTCAAGTGAGCAGATATCCCACGATAAATATAACGAAATACGCGGGGTAATAATGCAGGGAACGGGAAATTAAGTGCCGCCACTCGCAATATATATGAAAAACAAATGCACTAAATACAAAATATGCGATGACAAGCAAACAATAATGTTATATAATTATTGGAAGAATGACGGTGTTTTAGTTTCTTACAATTAGTTGCGGAGGAGAGTTTTATGAAAAAGTCGTCTGAAGTGTTGGGGCTTAGAGTGATCGGTATAAGGGAAGGTATGGAAAACGGTATCGCGCAGGATTTTATGATAGATACCGAATCTAAAAAAATAAAGTATCTCATACTAAAAAGCAGCAGCGGGTACGGGTTTCGCGTTATGAACGTAACGGATGTAGAGGCTATAGGCGCGGACTATATAATAACGGGTTCTGTGGAAAACGCAATAAATATATACGAATCAAAGGAGATAATGGAGGAGATAGAAAAAGGCTTCTTCATATTAGGCACCACCGTGCTCTCAAGCTCCGGTAACATAATTGGCACTGTTTCAGATTTTACGTTTGAAGAAAAAACGGGCGAGATGGACAGGGTGATATTGAACGATGGGTACGAATTTTCGGCCTCAAACATTGCAACACTTGCCGGAAAAATGGTGTTCATAAATGAGGAAGGCGCGGTTTCAAAGCCCGCTGAGCCGGCTATTGCAGAGGCGGTTGCTGAGCCGGTAATAGAAGAGCAGATAGCAGAAGAACCGGCGATCATTGAAGAAGCGACGCCCGTTGTGGAAGAGGCGGTAATTGCAGAAGAAGTGCCCGTAGCTGAGATTGAGGTTCCGGCTGCCGCAGAGGAGGCTCCCGCAAGGAGCGCGCTGGAGCAGGAATCCATAACCTTCCTGCTGGGCAAGACGGTGAAAAGCGAGGTGCTGAGCGATGACGGAATGTTCCGTTTGGAAGCGGGCACAGAGCTTACCGAAGAAATAATAAATCTGGCGGAAAAGCATGACGCGATACTCACGCTTACCCTGAGCGTTTAAAAAAATCGCGGATGCGTGATTAACTGCGTAGTATAGAAAAAACGGGGTTAGAAATAACCCCTTTTTTATGAATATATGGTGTTGTGGCTTTGCAAGACGGTTGCCGCGCAAAAGAATGGATAAAAATATCAGCAAAGCAATATTTTGCTTTGAGAGGAGAGTTTGTTTTATGTATAAAGAATTACGTGAAAAGGTGCTTTTGGCAAACAAAGAGCTTCCAAATCTGGGTTTGGTAATATTTACGTGGGGCAATGTTTCCACAATTGTGCGCGAGGATGGGCATATGCTTATAAAGGGCAGCGGTGTGGAGTACGATGACATGACCGCAGACGACATAGCCGTTACGGATATGACGGGCAAAAACGTATTTTCAAACGTGAACCCCTCTTCGGATACGCCCACGCACATAGAGCTTTATAAAGCATTTGACAATACGGGCGGAATAGTGCACACGCATTCAAAGTTTGCCACTATATGGGCGCAGATGGGCCGGGGAATACCCTGCCTGGGCACAACGCACGCAGATTATTTCTGTGGTGAGATACCCTGCACACGTCAACTCACAGACGAGGAAATAATGGGCGAATACGAGAAAAATACGGGCAATGTTATAATAGAAACATTCAAAGAGCGCGGCATAGACTATAATTCCGTTCCGGCGGTGCTGGTGAAAAATCACGGTCCATTTGCCTGGGGCAGAACCATGATGGAGGCCGTGCACAATGCCGCTGTGCTGGAATATGTAGCGGAGATGGCAATAAACTGTCTGCTTGGAGAGGGCGGAACGCTGGCTACGGTTCAGCCCGCGCTGCTAAAAAAGCATTATGAGAGAAAGTTTGGCGCCAACGCTTATTACGGGCAGAGCAAGTAAGGGCGTAAAACGTTATATTATTTTAAGAAATGCGGCAGCCGTTCCATGGTATAATATGTCTGTAATAGTACATAAAAACGGTCGTTTGGAGGTATAAAAGCCATGAAGAGCTACAGAGAAGTTATGGATATGAACATTAGAGGGCGAAGAGAGTTTGTAAACATAACGCCACAGGTTGACTCCGCGCTAAGAAAAAGCGGTATAAAAGAGGGGCTTTGCCTTGTGAATGCTATGAACATAACGGCCAGCGTATTCATAAACGATGACGAAAGCGGTCTTCATGGAGATATGGAAAAATGGCTGGAAAAGCTTGCTCCGGAAAAGCCATACAGCCAGTATGCGCACAATGGCTATGAAGACAATGCGGATGCCCATCTAAAGCGTACCATAATGGGGCGTGAGGTTGTGGTGGCCGTTACGGACGGCAAGCTGGATTTTGGCACATGGGAGCAGATTTTTTACGGCGAGTTTGATGGAAACAGAACAAAGCGCGTTATGATAAAAATTATTGGAGAGTAGGATGCGACCCGAAAACCAAAAGGGTGAGGCGGGGCAGGATACGCAGAGCACAGAGCTTGGGCTGCTGAAATCAAAGCGAAAGCGGCGAGGCCCGGCAGAGCGTATGTGGGCGCCCATAAAGCTTAAACTAGATGAAAATTATAGGTATGTCACAAAGAATTGGGGACTTAGATTTTTATACTATTTCTCAATGTTTGTTGGTATGCCTTTTGTTTATCTTTACTATAAGCTGCGCTATGGTATGAGTGTGGAGGGCGTAGAAAATGTGCGCGCCATAAAAAAAAGCGCCGCCGTTACCATATGCAACCATGTGCACAACACAGACGCCTTTATGCTTACTTATTTATTTTACCCAAATACGCCATACTTCGTTGCGCTGCGGCACAACTTTGAGGCGTTTTTGCTGGGTGGGTTTGTACGCGTGATGCGTGGTATTCCTCTGCCGGAAGATATAAAAAACTTTGAGCGGTTTTCTGAGCAGATAGGCGATGTGCTGCAAAACACAAGCAAAAAAATACACATGTTTCCCGAAGGCGAAATAGCGCCTTACAGCAGGGAGCTGAGAAAGTTTAAGAACGGTGCCTTTCACTTTGCGGTCAAAAACGGCGTGCCCGTTTTGCCCATTGTAATAGTTTTTCCGGCCAGGAAGCGAATAAAAATAATTGCTGGCAAGCCCATCTATATAAGCGATGTAGAGGGCGCGGAGGGGCTGGTGGAGCCAAAGAAGGTGGTGCTTATGGCGCGGCACACAAAAAAGGCCATGCAGGATATAATGGACAAGTTTTATAGTGAAAACAATATAGATACCAAGGAGCCGGCTAAATGAAGATAAGAAAAGCTGTAATACCCGCGGCGGGTCTGGGAACGCGGTTTTTGCCCGCCACAAAGGCGCAGCCCAAGGAGATGCTGCCCATAGTGGACAAGCCCACAATACAGTACATAGTGGAGGAGGCAGTTTCAAGCGGTATTGAAACGGTGGTAATAATAACCGGCCGCAGCAAGCGTGCCATTGAAGACCATTTTGATAAATCTATAGAGCTTGAGTATGAGCTGAAAAACTCCGGCAAGGAGGATCTTTTAAAGATCGTGGAGGATATCACCAACCTTGTGAACTCCATGATATACGTGCGCCAGAAGGAGGCGCTGGGGCTGGGGCACGCAATACTCACCGCCAAGGAGGTAATAGGGCGAGAACCCTTTGCTGTAATACTGGGCGATGACGTGGTGAAAAACAACTGCGGACTGCCCGCGCTGAAGCAGCTCATAGACGCGTACGAGCAGTGCAAGGCCACCGTGCTGGGCGTGCAGCGGGTGGAGATGCCCGAAACAAGCAAATACGGCATAATAGCCACAGACCAGCCGGAGGGCAAGCTGCACAGGGTGACGCAGCTGGTGGAAAAGCCAGATCCTTCCGAGGCGCCGTCAAACATAGCCATAATGGGCAGATACATAATAATGCCGGAAATATTTGACATGCTGGAGAAAACGCCCAAGGGCAAGGGCGGGGAGATACAGCTTACAGACGCACTGGCGCTGCTGCAAAAGGAGCAGGAGATGTATGCTTACGAATTTGACGCGCAGCGATTCGATGTGGGTGATAAGCTGGGATTTTTGAAAGCGAATTGTGAATTTGCGCTGGACAGAGAAGATCTGGCAGCGGATTTCAAGGAATATATAAGTGGTCTGGCCGCACGGCTGGAGGGAAGGGAGTGTAAGAGATGAGCGATATAAGAGATATAAAGCTGGCGCCGTCAGGCAAACAGAAAATAGAATGGGTAAAGCATTATATGCCCGTGCTGCGCGGTTTTGAGGAGGAGTTTGCGCCCCAAAAGCCCTTTGCGGGCGTGCGCATGGTGGTGTGCATACACCTTGAGGCAAAGACGGCCTACATGATACAGGTGATGCAGGCCTGCGGCGCGGAGGTTGCCGCCTGCGCTTCCAACCCGCTTTCCACGCAGGACGATGTTGTGGCAGCGCTTGTGGAGGGCGGCGCCGAGGTTTTTGCCATACACGGCGAAACTGCCGAGCAGTACGAGCAGCACATAAGGAGCGCGCTTGAAACGGAACCCAACCTTATAGTGGATGATGGCGGAGACGTTGTGGCCATGCTGCACGCGGAGTTTCCGCAGCTTTTGGAAAAGGTGTGGGGCGCCAGCGAGGAGACCACCACGGGCGTGCTGCGCCTAAAGGCGATGGAGCGCGCGGGCGAGCTGAAAATACCCATGATACCCGTGAATGATGCGCAGTGCAAATATATGTTCGACAACCGTTATGGTACGGGGCAGTCTGTATGGGACGGCATAATGCGCACCACAAATTTAATAGTGGCGGGCAAGCGCGTTGTTGTGGCGGGCTATGGCTGGTGCGGCAAGGGCGTTGCCAAGCGCGCGGCGGCACTGGGCGCAAGGGTGATAGTGACGGAGATAGACCACATAAAGGCAACGGAAGCGCTGATGGACGGTTTTGACGTGATGACGATGGACGACGCGGCGGCTCTCGGAGATGTTTTTGTAACTGTAACGGGCTGCGAGGATGTTATAAATAAAAGACATTTTGATAAAATGAAGGATGGCGTGCTGCTATCCAACGCTGGTCATTTTGACTGCGAGGTGAACGTGGCGGAGCTAAAGCGCACTAGCGAGAGCGTTGTGCCCATGCGGCAAAACGTGGAGGGTTATGTGCAAAAAGACGGACGTATACTAAATGTGCTGGCGGGCGGCAGGCTGGTGAATCTGGCCTCGGGCGACGGGCACCCTGCAGAGATAATGGATATGAGCTTTGCGCTGCAATTTTTGGCGCAGAAATATATAATGGAAAACCACAAGAGCATGAAGAACGGCCTTATGAACCTGCCGGACGAAATAGACTATAGCGTGGCAGTGCGCAAGCTCAAGGCTATGGGCGGCGCGGTGGACGTGCTTACTGATGAGCAGAGAAAGTATCTATATGGCGAATGATATAACAATAAAAAACGCCACGGTGATAACGAATGGCGAAAGCGGCGAGGTGATCTCAGGCGCGCGCGTGGACGTGGCTGATGGAAAAATTGCCTATGTGGGAAGTGCAGAGGGCGCACCGAGCGAAAGCGGACGGGTGATAGACGCAGCGGGCGATATAGTAATGCCGGGCTTCTTCAATATGCACGCACACCTTCCCATGACGCTGATGCGCGGCTATGCCGATGATATGGTTTTGCAGGACTGGCTTTTCAACAAAATATTTCCCGCAGAGGACAAGCTGACGGACGAGATGGTATATTGGGGCACGCTGGCCTCTCTCTATGAGTTTGCCGCCTCTGGTATAGTTTGCTTCAACGAGATGTATTCCAATATAGACGCGATCGCCGAGGCCACCCAAAAGAGCGGCCTGCGCGGTGTGCTGTGCCGAGGCATAGTTTCGCCCACGCCGGAGATGACGGGCGACAAGCTGTCTGAGGCGCTTTCCTGCCACGAAAAATACCACAACTGCGGACGGACCATAGTTTATATGGCGCCGCACGCTCAGTATACGGTAAACAACGAAACGTTGACCAGGATAGCCAAAATGGCAAAGGAGCTGCAAGTGGGCCTGCACGTGCACGTTTCGGAGACGAAGGCGGAGCACGAGGATTGCATAGCGCAGCACGGAAAAACACCCATACAGCTTTTTGAACAGCTGGGTGTGCTGGATGTGCCCGTTATAGCGGCGCACTGTGTGTGGGTGGACGATACGGATATAAAAATAATGGCGGAGCGCGGAGTAACGGTGGCGAGCTGCCCGCGCAGCAACCTTAAGCTGGCAAGCGGCATAGCGCCGCTCAAAAAAATGCTGGACGCGGGAATAAACGTGACGCTTGGAACGGACAGCTCCGCATCCAACAACAAGCTTTCCATAATGAGCGAAATGACGCTGGCAAGCTTTTTGCAAAAGGGCATAACGCTTGACCCGCAGGCAATACCGGCAGCTCAGGCGGTGCGCATGGCCACTATAAACGGCGCGCGCGCTGTAAATATAGACAGCGGAGCAATAGAAGCCGGCAAAAACGCAGATATAATAATTATAGATGCAGGCGGTATACGCTACAGTCCCGGTTATGACGCTGTGGGCAGCGTGGTGTACGCTTCAAACGAAAATGATGTAAAGCTCACTATGGTGGGCGGAGATATAGTATATGAAAACGGAAAATGTTCCTTTGCGGACATTGCAGAGATAAAGGAGAAGCTGAAAGAATACGCCGCTATACTGCAGGCGTGATGCACGGTTTTATGAAAAGGGGTACAAGCAAAAAGAAATACGGGCTGTGCGCGGCGGTGATATTGCTGCTTGTTTGCTGTATCGCTTTGGGCGGATGCGACAGCGGCGTTGCGGGAGATGCCAGCATAATGGCAGCACAGCAGCTCTCAGGAGGAAACAAAGAGCTTGGAAAGGGTGTAAACCTAAAAGAAATAGGCATAGAGATGCAGGGCACAACGGCCGTTATAAATATGTCTTTCATAAAGGGTTCACGCGTAGAGGGCGCGCCCGAAACAATGGTGTCCTCCGTTCCCGCGTATACTATATCCCTTTTGCCTAATCCGGCGCGGCTCAAGGTGCAGCTGGACGTGAGCTATATGGATTCTGCGGCAAAAAACGAAATTTTTACAGATAGCGTGGTATACGGAATGTTTAAATCCGGCGCGGCGGGCGCGGAAGATTTTTCCGTATATTTTCAATTGAACGATACTGTTCGTGCAACCGCACAGGAAAATGATTCTGTGCTGAGCATATCATTGGAGCCGGAGCGTGTTGCCCCCAGAAAGGCTTTTTTTGCGGGGCTGGACGCCTTTGAGGAATATGAGCAGGGCAAGCTGAAAGATGGATACGGCCTCACACCCACAATGTGTGACGGTATAACTAATGTTATGCTGATATCCGGAGCCTATGCCGACAAGGAATCGGCGCAAAAAAAGGCGGATGAAATAAACTCAAGTTCGGGGCTGGAGCAAACGCAGCAGGCCTACGTTTTTGAAATGAATACGGACGCGCGACCCGTTTTGGAGAGAAAAACAGCGCCGCCTTCTACCGGCAAGCCTGTAATAGGTGTGGACGATCAGGAATTTCCGCTGCCCGTGCTGATAGAGAACGGCGAATATCTTTGCACCTCTCCCTCAGGAGACATAATATTCTACAGGCAGGTGCGGCCGGCAGACGGCAAAGAAACAGAACTTGTTTTGAAATATGAAATATTCTCTATGGGCAAAGACGGCACACAGAATAAAATAGACATACCCGAGCTTTATGGCGTGAATAAGGCGGCTGTATCTCCAAGTGGAAAGTATTTGGCCATATTGGAGGACGGCATTTCAGACAGAGTGCTTTATGTTTATGATTTTGGTACAAATGCGCTGCAGAATTTGGGCGAAGAGGGGTTTGGAAACATAACCTCGTCCTTTGTGTGGGATCAGCGGGAAGATGTGATATACGCAATGACGGGCTTTGGGGATATGCAGCTCACAATGTATGATTATGCCCTGCCGGAAGGGGAGAGGGTATCCTCTGTTGAAGAGAAAAACGGAGCGGAGAGCGCTCTTGCCATAAGCGGAGACAAGCTTTATTTTGCAGATCAGCAGGCAGCCGCGGGGAAAATATACAGTGTGAGCATTGAAACGGCGGAGCGGCAGGAGGTCGCCCCCGGAGTGGGATTTGCGCTGTCGCCTAACGGCAGGCTGATGGCCGCGCGCACCAATGTGGTTACGGGAGAGGGTTCGCCAAGCTCAAATCTTGACCTCATAAACCTGAAAACGGGTGAGGAGCGGAACATACTCAAAAACGAAATAGTGGAGGATGTGGCCTTTGATGCAGATTCCAGCGTGATTTATTACACAACGCAGACATATGACGGCGCGCGCGGCGAATTTCCCTATGCATTCTTGAAATACACTGTGGAAAGCGGCCAAACAGACTTTTTGGGTTATTCAAAAACGGGAACATTTATACCCAGCCCCAAAACGGGCAAGATATATATAATAGATTATTTTGAGCAGGACGATGCAAACTATCCGGTGACCTATGTTTATTCCGAAAAATAATGACGCGGTGCTTTTTATAGGCGTGAATTCCAGCTATGTGCATACATGCCCTGCGGTTTATACTTTGGCGGAGCTGTGCTGCGCAAAATGGCGGGAGTTCAACATAAACCAGCACATGAGCGCCGTGCTGGCTGATATATTTGAGGCAAGGCCAAAAGTTGCCGCTTTTTCCTGTTATATATGGAATATAGGCTATGTGCTTGCTTTGGCGGAGGATATAAAAAAGCTGCTGCCAGAAACGCGCATAGTGCTGGGAGGTCCGGAGGTTTCGTTTGACGCGGCAGCACGCATGGAAAGCTGCTCTTTCATAGACGCGGTCTTGTGCGGCGAGGGTGAAACAGCGGTGGGCGAACTGCTGGCGTACTGGGCTGATGGGAGTGCCCTGCCAAATGGCGTGCTTGTGCGTGAGGGCGGTAAAGTGGCGGGAAACCAAAAGTATAACGTGACGGAAGATGTTTCCGCATTGCCCGCGCCCTTTTCAAACTACACATATGATGCTACAAAGATATATTATTACGAATCATCTCGCGGATGTCCGTTTTCCTGTGCCTATTGCCTTTCCGGCGATGATGTGCCACTGCGCGAAAAGCCGCTGCAAAAGGTGTTTGCGGATATTGAACGATTCACCTCGCGAAGCGTTAAGCTGGTGAAATTTACTGACCGCACTTTCAACGCTAACAAGGCGCGCGCCAAGGCAATATTGCGGCATATATGTTCGCTTGATACGCAGACCTGCTTTCACTTTGAGGTGGCGCTGGATATAATGGATGAGGAATTTTTGGAAATATGCGCGGGTATGCCGCAGGGAAGGGTACAGTTTGAGGCGGGCGTGCAAAGCTGCAATGAGCGAACGCTTGCGGCAGTGGCGCGCCGCACGGATATAGCCATGGTAGAGCGCAACGCACGGGCGCTGCTTTCGGCGGGCAACATACACCTGCATATGGATCTTATAGCCGGGTTGCCGCTTGAGGGTATGGATAGCTTTGCGGATTCATTTGACCGCATATATACGCTTTATCCGCAGCATTTGCAATTGGGCTTTTTAAAGCTTTTGAAGGGTTCGCGCCTAATTAGTGAGGCGGGGAATTACGGCATAATGTATAGGGCGCATCCGCCATATGAGGTGCTTTGCACAGCGGATATGCCTGCGGAAGGGCTGTTCCTGCTAAAGGATATAGATGAGCTTTTAAACAGATACTACAATACGGGCAGGGCAAGGAACGCACTTGATTATATAACAAAAAATGGAATATCTACTCCCTTTGCATACTTTGTTTCGCTGAGGGAATTTTGCGTAGAAAATGGTTACCTGGGTCGTCCGGTTTCGGCGGCGGCGCAGTTTGAAATACTTATGGAACACAGCGGCGTACTTATTCAGGGAGAGCAGCGAAATCATTTTTTGCGCGAGCTTAAAAAGGACTGGATAAACACAAAAATAAAGGGACGCATGCCGGAGCTGATAAAGGACATAGAGCTGTGAAGCTATGCTGCATGACCGAAACGCCAAAGGCTTGCGGGGGCGGAGAATTGCTTTATATGCTAATGGGAAATGACTGCAAAAAGGCTAAGCCGCAAGCATATAAGAGCGCAGTATATTAAGTTTTGCCGGTACAAACCGCCTGCCTAAAATGCTTTTAACAAAGGACATATCGCCATAAAATGGATGTAAGGCACACCAAATCTGCCGCGCTGCAATAGCGTAAATTTTTAATACAAAAAAATTTAAATAATTTGTTAACAACAGCACACATTTTGCAAAGGTGATGTATAATAATATTAAAGGTCAAAGAAAGTCAAAGATAGGAGGTGGGCAGATGTCTGTATTGAGCGATCACATTGAAACTTTTATAAAGGAGCTTTTGGAAGAGGACGGAGTTACAGAGCTGCAAAGGAATGAACTGGCGAATAGGTTCAACTGCGCGCCCTCCCAAATAAACTATGTGCTTACCACAAGGTTTTCACCCAGCCGCGGATATATAATTCAGTCTCGGCGGGGCGGCGGCGGGTACATAAGGGTGGTGCAGCTTGATCTTGATAGATCGGACTATATAAACACTCTCACGGATTCAATGCCGGGAAGCGGCATAAATATGCGGCAGGCGGCTGAGATAGTGGAGGGGCTATACCAATCCGGTTTTATAAGCGAGGGAATAAAGGCGCTCATACTTTCCGCCGTGGCAGATAAAACGCTTGCAAGGGCAGGAGATGCGAAAAATGCGTTAAGAGCAGATATATTGAGAGAGATGCTTTTTAGGATAATATAAAAAAATAAACGGAAGCTGCGCCAAAAGCGCGGCAAAACAACAAAAAATTGATTTACCAATAAAAATGGAGGTAAGGGAACATGTTGTGCGATAAATGTAAAAAAAATCAGGCGAACATACACGTCTCAAGGATAATAAACGGAGTGAAATACGAACAGAATCTATGTATGGAATGCGCGGGAGTGAATGCTAACCAAATGTTTGGGATGTTCCCGGGCTTCGAAAATATGTTCGAGGATATGCAGCAGGCTATAATGGTGGGCGCGCCTGCGGCGGAGGCTCAGACAGGCAGCCTTAGCGATACAGATTTTGAGGCGATGGGTCTAAAACTGCCCTCGCTGGGTGCAGATACTGCAAAGCCCTTGCCAAAGGAAAAGGAAGAGACGCTGGAAGAGCTTAAGCAGCAGCTTGCCACCGCCGTATCAGAAGAAAAATACGAGCGCGCGGCAGAGCTTAGAGACAGGATATATATTATGGAAAAGAAGCTTACGGGCGAGCTGTGATAAAAAAACTGTAGTTTAGTGCTAGTATCCATGCCTGTATAAAAGATCAAGGCGGCAAGGAATAAGAGCAGGTAAGCTGCGGGCGGAAATGTTTCGCCCACAATGATGTGAAATTAAAAAAATTATGTTTTACGCTTCGGTTTAGGTGTGAGCTTTGAGGTTAACTTAAAAGAAATGCTGGATCGGAACGGAAAAGAGGTGTATATATATGATGAATAATATGTCCAGATTTACTTCAGGAGCGCAGCAGGCGGTAAACGAAGCGGCGCGCGTGGCAGGCAGCAAGGGCGAGAGCTATGTGGGCACAGAGCATTTGCTTATGGGGCTAATACTTGAGGGCGGCACGGCTGCCGAAATATTAAAAAAGCATGGCGTGGAAAAGGAAGTAGCCGAAAAATATATAGATTCCGTATCTGTGGATGGCGGCGGTTCCAACCCGCAGGTGATGGGCTATACCCCGCGCACAAAGAAAATACTTGAAATGAGCGTAGCAATATCGCGGCAGCTGGGGCACAGCTATATAGGCACAGAGCATCTTTTGCTTGCGGTGATAAACGAGCGAGAGAGCATGGGCTTCCGTATGCTGCACGATCTCAGGTCTGATATGGGCGCGATGCAGCAGGAAATATTAATGCTGGGCGACGGCGGAGGAATAGCGGAGACGGAAAGCCAGTCCACCACACCCAAGCTTGATAAATTTGGTGTAGATCTAACACTGGCAGCAAAGGACGGAGCGCTTGACCCCGTTATAGGAAGAAGCGAGGAGATAGAGCGTATAATACAAATACTCTCCCGCCGCACAAAGAACAATCCGGTACTGATAGGTGAGCCGGGCGTGGGTAAATCTGCAATAGCGGAGGGGCTTGCGCAAAAGATAGTGGACGGCAACGTGCCGGATATGCTGAGAGACAAGCGTGTTTTCATGCTGGATCTGGCCAGTATGCTGGCGGGCTCCAAGTTCCGCGGCGAGTTTGAGGAGCGTTTGAAAGACGCTCTGGCAGAGCTGAAAAAGGACACGAACGTTATAATGTTCATAGACGAGCTGCACACAATTGTGGGTGCGGGCGCTGCCGAGGGCGCAATGGACGCGGCTAATATACTGAAGCCCATGCTGGCGCGCGGAGAGATTCAGGTGATAGGCGCAACCACGCTGGAGGAATATCGTAAGTATATAGAAAAGGACGCGGCGCTGGAGCGCAGGTTCCAGCCTGTAAACGTGGGCGAGCCTACTGGCGAGGAAGCGCTTGAGATATTGAAGGGACTGAGAGACAGGTACGAAGCGCACCATAAGGTAACAATTACAGATGAAGCGATCAAAGCGGCAGTTGATTTGGCGCAGCGCTATATAATAGACAGATTCCTGCCGGATAAGGCTATAGACCTTATAGACGAGGCGGCCTCCAAGGTGCGCATAGCCATGTTCACCTCGCCGCCGGATATAAGAGATCTGGAGGAAAAGCTTGAGAAGGTGGAGCACGAAAAGGAACAGGCGGTCACCCACCAGCAGTACGAACAGGCCGCGCAGCTTAGAGATGAGGAGGCTCAAATAAAGAAGGATATAGAGGCGCGCAAGGAAGAATGGCAGACCATGGTGGCGAAGCAGAAGGGCATAGTGACCGAGGACGATATAGCGCAGATAGTTTCAAGCTGGACGCACGTGCCCGTCAGCAAGCTCACGGAGGACGAGAGCCAAAAGCTGCTGCATCTTGAAGATATGCTGCATGAGCGCGTTATTGGCCAGTCTGAAGCCGTAACGGCGGTGGCTAGGGCAATACGCCGCGCAAGAGCGGGTCTGAAAGACCCGGCTAGGCCAATAGGCTCCTTCATATTCTTAGGTCCCACGGGCGTGGGCAAAACAGAGCTTACAAAGGCGCTGGCGGCATCCATGTTTGGAGATGAGAACGCCATGATACGGCTGGATATGTCCGAATATATGGAAAAGCACGCCGTCAGTAAGCTAATAGGTTCACCCCCAGGCTATGTGGGCTATGAGGAGGGCGGCCAGCTCACGCAGGCTGTGCGCACAAAGCCCTATTCCGTGGTATTGTTTGACGAAATAGAGAAGGCGCATCCGGATATTTTCAACATACTGCTGCAGGTGCTGGAGGATGGACGGCTCACAGATTCCAAGGGACGCACGGTGGACTTTAAAAATACCATAATAATTATGACCTCCAATGTGGGCGCGGGCGATATGGCACAGAACCGAATAGGTTTTGGCAGCAGTGAGGCAGATGAAAAGGCGCAGCTAAAGGAATACGATGAAATGAAGGAGCGTATGACAGAAGCGCTGAAAAGGACCTTCCGTCCGGAGTTCATAAACAGGATAGACGATATAATAGTGTTCCACAAGCTTACAGAGCAGGATACACAGCAAATAGCGGAGCTGATGCTGGGCAGTGTAACAAAGCGGCTTTTGGAGCGAGAAATAGACCTCTCTTACACAAAGGACGCAGCCAAGCTTATGGCAAAAGACGGCATGAGCGACCAATACGGCGCGCGGCCGCTAAGGCGTATGATACAGCAGGTGGTTGAAGACAAGCTCTCAGAGGAGATACTGTCTGGAAATATAAGTATAGGCGATAAAGTTAAGATGTATGTGAGCAACGGCGATGTTGCATTCAAAAAGGAAAACTAGTATAATAAAATCTAAAGTAAGCGCAGGTGCGGCAAGGTTAATAGCTTTGCCGCGCTTATGTTGTCTGTACCGATACTCTAAAGGTGGAGGCAGGCGGTAAGGTGTTTCAAATTGCTGCTATTTTTTGGCATAAAATCACCTTTGTCTTACAGTGTGAAAGTGTGTGCGGAATTGGAATGGTAAGCGCGACTCTATGTTGCTGTAAGTTTTTTGGCTCAGCATTCCCAATTAGTACGTTTTGATTTGAAAGAATTTTGCTACCTTGAGAAAGGCGCCTTTATAATATGAACCAAAGAACGGTTATTTTCATTTTGGCGGGTCTGGGAGCGGCCTTTATAGTTGCGCTCTTAGTTACGCCCGTTATAAGAAAATTTGCCGTAAAAATTGGCGCGGTGGATATTCCCAAGGACGAACGGCGTATGCATAGCAAGCCCATACCAACAGTAGGCGGGCTGGCTATTTTTATTGCCTTCGCGCTGGCTGTGCTCATATTTGTGAATGCGTACGACAAGATGGATGTGAAATACATTGCCTTGCTGTGCGGCGCGCTGGTTATAGTTATAATAGGAATGCTGGACGATATATACGGGCTGCGCTGGTGGGTGAAGCTTTTAGGGCAGGTGCTGGCAGCGCTCATAGTTGTAATGAACGGCATAACTATAACGGAGATAGCCACGGGTGATATAGGCATGTTTGCAATACCGGCAACAGTGCTTTGGATAGTGGCTATAACGAACGCCATAAACCTCATAGACGGTCTTGATGGGCTGGCCTGCGGAATCGTGGGTATATCCTGCGTTTCGCTGCTCATAGTTTCCACGTTTTCAATAAGACCGGACAGTTTGGCGCTGACTATAGTTATAGCTATACTGGCGGGAGCTTGCTTTGGCTTTTTACCATACAACATGAACCCGGCAAAGATATTTATGGGCGATACGGGAGCCATGTTTATAGGCTTTACGCTCTCTGTAATATCAATACAGGGCTTTTTCAAGGTTAACGCTCTCGTTTCCTTTGGCGTTCCCTTCCTGGTTTTGGCGCTGCCCATACTGGATACGCTCATGGCGCTGTTCCGCAGGCTGGTGCACGGGAAGAATCCGTTCAAGCCGGATAAAAAGCATATGCACCACAAGTTTATAGGCTGGGGTTTCAATCAGCGCGAAACGGTGGGCATGATGTATGGCATATCTGCAATGATGGGCTTTGCCGCTATACTCTTTTCGCGTGGGGCGCAGATAACTGCCACTATAATGGCGGGAGAGGCCACATCTGATGCGGTGGTGGAGGCAGCCACGCCAGAGATGGCGCAGCTTGCGCTGGCGCAGGCGGAGAGAGAGCTAGTGAGCACTAGAGACGCGCTGGTGTTGGGCGGGATACTGGTTATGGTGGCGGCTTTTGTGCTGGGCTTGGTGCTGGTGAACCTAAAGCGCAGGAAGCTGCAAAAAAATGATAACGAGGGCGAAGACCACGCCCTGAATGGAGATACGGAATGAGGGGCGACGAAAAGAAAACCTCCCTTTTTGGAAGCGAATGCGTGGGCAAAAACCATCCGCGTATAGAGCTTAGAGGGGAGATAGACAGCCTGTATGCGCGGGCGGTGCATGTATGCGCCTTTGCCAGGCAGTACGGCTATACGGAGATAATATCCGGCATGGAGGATATCGTTCGTGCCGTAAGGGAATTGATGCGTGCCGAGGCGCTGAGGGTGGAGCCGGAAATAGACGGAATAATGGGCATGGAGCTTGATGAGCTGAGGGATGTTTCGCACCGCACAAAGGAAGAGCTTGGTCTTGAGACATACATGCCGGACGAGCACACAGACGAAATGACGGCGCTGATAAATCTGTTGAGAGCAGATATACGGCGCGTTGAGCGCTATGCCGTTAGCGCGGGAGAGGATTGCCCGGCGGATGCGGGCATACAATTGGTGCTGAACAGGCTTTCCAGCGCGGCATATATACTGATGCTGGAAAATCACGCGCAGAAAAGCGGGTTTTGATATAATGGAGCGGGAGCTTGTTTGCGAAATATATTCTAATATAGACGACATGACAGGTGAGGATGTGAGATATCTGCTGCAGCTTTTGCTGGGCGGAGGCGCTTTGGATGCCTGGGCAGAAACAGTGCTGAAAAGCGGACATAGCCCTGCGTTCAGACTGGGAATGTACTGCCGCAAGGAGGATACCACGCAGATTTGCGAGCTGCTTTTGAAAAACTCTACGGCGACCGGACTCACAATGCAGGTGAAACACAGGATCTCGCTTCCCAAAGAGGTGCTTTATATAGAGACCACATTTGGCATGGTACGCGTAATAAACACTGCGGGCAAGCGGCGTATAATGCAGGATGATCTGGAACGGCTTGCGCGCAAGCATAAAAAAAGTATTGCGGAAATGAAAAAACTATTGTTGGAGGAGATCGAAGAATGAGGGAGACCGTTATAGTACTGGACTTTGGAGGTCAATATAATCAGCTTATTGCAAGGCGCGTGAGGGACGCGCATGTTTATGCGGAGCTTTTGCCCTACAACACGGATATAGAAAAAATAAAGGAAAAGAACCCCATAGGAATAATTTTTACGGGTGGCCCTAACAGTGTATACAGCGAAGGTGCGCCCATGTGCAGCGCCGAGGTGCTGAAGCTGGGCGTGCCCGTGCTTGGCATATGCTACGGCAGCCAGATGATAAGCCTGCTGCTGGATGGGCACGTTACAAAGGCGCCCTCCGGTGAATATGGGAAAACGGATATAAAATACGATACAAGCAACCCTCTTTTCAAAAATGCTGAGGCGGGATCTGTATGCTGGATGAGCCATATGGATTATATAGACAAGGCGCCCTCCGGTTTTAAGGTGACTGCGTCAACTGCCACCTGTCCGGTAGCGGCTTTCGCAGATGAGGAGCGGAGGATATATGGCGTACAGTTTCATCCGGAAGTTCAGCATACTGTAAATGGTCAGGATATGCTGGAGCGTTTTCTGTTTGACGTGTGCGGCGCCAAGGGCGAGTGGTCTATGGCAAGCTACGCAAAGCAGGCAATAGAGGATATTCGCACTAAGGTGGGAGATAAAAAGGTGCTGCTGGCGCTTTCCGGCGGTGTGGACAGCTCTGTATGTGCCGTTCTGCTGAACAAGGCGATAGGCAAGAACCTCACCTGCGTTTTTGTGGATACCGGACTCATGCGTAAATTTGAGCCGCAGGAGGTAGACACTGTGTTCCGCGAGCAGTTTGACGTAAACCTGGTTCATGTGAACGCTGAAAAACGTTTTTTGGATAAACTGGTGGATGTGAGCGAGCCGGAAAAGAAGCGCAAGATAATAGGCGAGGAGTTTATTCGCGTATTTGAGGATGAGGCGAAAAAGATAGGCAAGGTGAATTTTCTTGCGCAGGGCACGATCTATCCGGACGTGGTGGAGAGCGGCGTGGGCGACGCGGCGCTTATAAAGAGCCATCACAACGTGGGCGGACTGCCTGAGCACGTGGATTTTGACGATATCATAGAGCCGCTGCGCGAGCTTTTCAAAGACGAGGTGCGCGCGCTGGGCGAAGAGATAGGCCTGCCGCACCACATGGTTTGGCGGCAGCCGTTCCCCGGTCCGGGGCTTGCCATACGCGTGATAGGCAGTATAACCAAGGATAAGCTGGAGCTGCTGCGCGATGTGGATTTCATTTTCCGCGACGAAATTGCAAAGGCCGGTCTGGACGAGGAGATATGGCAATACTTCGCCGTGCTCACAGACATGCGCAGTGTAGGCGTGATGGGCGACGAGCGCACATACGACTACACCGTGGCGCTGCGCGGCGTGACCAGCGTGGACGCAATGACTGCCGACTGGGCGCGCATACCATACGAGGTGCTGGAACGCATATCAGGCAGAATAATAAACGAGGTGGGGCACATAAACCGCATTGTTTATGA
>CAYXBW010000047.1:0-19279 GCA_964463305.1 uncultured Christensenella sp.
AAGCGAGTGGCATACCCCCGCGCCAACGGAAAAAATCACCGCTCACCCCGCCCAAACCCACCGCTTAGCAAAAACAGCTTTCCTCCGCCCTCCATATATGGTATATTGTTTCAACACAGCCGCTTACAACGCGGTAGAAAGGAAACAAAATATGGAAGAATCCAAAAACCTCCCAAACATAGACACTGATGCGGACACTATTGAGCCAAAGGGATGGAAACGTCGCACCGCAATGTACCTTACCGGCCAAACCATTTCGCTTTTCGGCTCTTCATTGGTACAGTTCGCAATAATTTGGCACATAACGCTAACCACACAATCCGGCGTTATGATGACGCTGGCTTCTGTATGCGGCTTTGCCCCACAGGTAATAATTTCGCTTTTTTCGGGTGTGTGGGCTGACAGGTTAAACCGCAGAGCGCTCATAATTGGAGCAGACGCGATTGTGGCAACGGCCACGCTCATACTTGCGCTGTTCTTTTTATCCGGTCACTACGATTTATGGATGATATTTTTGGTGCTGAGCGTGCGTGCCGTAGGTTCTGGAATACAATCTCCGGCTGTGAATGCGCTGCTGCCCCAAATAGTGCCCAAAAGCAAGATAATACGCATTGGCGGAATAAACGGCAGCCTGCAATCCGTTATGTTTTTGCTGTCCCCCGCAGTAGGTGGCGCAGTGCTTTCAATAGCCAATATAGAATTTACGTTTTTTATAGATGTTGCAACAGCGGTAATAGCAATAATAATAATGTCGCTATTAAAAATACCACCGCACGAAAAAGCGATGCACAAAATAAAGGGCGGCTATCTGGACGACTTGAAGGGCGGCATAAAATACGTTTTTGGCAACGGCTTCTTTCGCTCGTTCTTCCTGTTTTACGCGCTGTTTATGTTTTCACTGGCACCTGCCGCGCAGCTTTCGCCACTTATGGTGTCCCGCGTGTTTGGCGCAGAGGTTTGGCGCCTTTCGCTCACTGAGGTGATGTGGTCTGCGGGAAGCGTTGTGGGCGGAATATTGATATCCATTTGGGGCGGTTTCAAAAACCGCACGCGTACAATAGCTCTGGCAGCCGTAATATTCGGCATAACCACAATTTTGATGGGCGTGGTTCCCGGCTTTGTGATGTTCCAGATAGTAATGGTATTCTCCGGCACCACTATGCCGTTGATGGGCACCCCCTCCATGGCAATAATACAAGAGCAGGTAGATCAAAATATGCAGGGGCGCGTTTTCAGCCTTATGCAAATTGTTATGACCGCTATGGTGCCTCTTGGCATGGTGGTTTTCGGGCCGCTGGCGGATGCCGTGCCCATACAGCTGCTCTTTATAATCACGGGCGTTTGCATGGCGTTCATGGGTCTGTTTATATACAAAAACCGCCACTTTAGGAGCGGTTTGATAACAGGCTGACCGTTTATCTATATATTAGCATAGATAAAAAACGGGGGTGGGCTTAATGCCGGACAAGCTGGACTATAAAAAAGAATACAAGGATCTTTATATGCCGCCCAAAACGCCGGTAAAGATTTTGGTGCCGCATATGAATTTCATAATGGTGGATGGGCGCGGAGATCCATCCTCCCATGAGTATCAGGCGGCAATTGCCGTGCTGTATGCGCTTTCCTTCACAATAAAGATGAGCAAGCTCTCAGGCAAACAGCCCGGCGGTTATTTTGAATATGTGGTTCCGCCGCTGGAGGGGCTGTGGAGTTCAGAGGGCGCTTTTGATTTCAACAAGCGCGATAAATGGCGCTGGACTTCCATGATACGGCAGCCAGAATTTGTTACTCAGGAATTTTTTGAATGGGCAAAAGCCGAAACGGCCCGCAAAAAGCCAGATATAGACGTTTCCGCCGCACGCCTTGAGGGCTTTAACGAGGGGCTTTGCGTGCAAATGATGCACATAGGCCCCTATTCTGAAGAGCCCGAAACGGTGGCGCAGCTTCATGAATTCATAGAACGGCAGGGGCTTATTGACATGACGGGCGATATACGCCGCCACCACGAAATATATCTTGGCGATCCGCGAAAAACAGCGCCGTACAAACTCAAAACAGTATTGCGGCTCCCCGTGGACAATGCAAATAATGAGAGCGTGTGATTTAACGCTCTCATTATTTAGTTATGGATATTGAGCGGGCATCAATAACTCATTCCAAATAGTTTTCCCGCAATATTTTTATATCTTCATCCGAAACACCCAGCTTTTGACGCATATAGCCCTCAAAGCTTCCGCACATATCCGCCGCCATATCCATTGCCTTGGCCAGATATTCGCGGCGCACATTAAGCGCGACATCCAGCAGTTGCAGCTGTATGTCTTCCGCAGCCGCGCCCGTTTCTGCCATCATTTGAGCGTTGCGCTCCCTGCGCAGCTTGTTTGTGAGCATATAGTCTTTCATTATATCCTCCCGCGATGCCCCCAGCAGTGTGAGCAGCATTGCCGCCGCCACTCCCGTTCTGTCCTTTCCCGCAAAGCAGTGAAAAAGCAGTGCGCCGTTTTTGTTTTCTCTCGCGAGGCGCAAAAATTTGGCAAAGCGCTGCTGCGCTCCCGCATAGCTTATCATTGTGTCATAGGCGGTCTGCATAAAGCGTTCTGCCTCCTCCACCGTGCGCACCCTGCCAAAATTCTCCATATCCACCACCAGCTCCTCCGCCCCGCTGAATATGTCTAGGTTTACATACTCCGCGCCCGCAATGCCCACATCAGGCTCTGCGGCAGCTTCGGATCCCATACGCAGATCTATTATAAGCCTCAGGCCGAAATCTTCTGTAAGCGCGTTGATCTCCGCATCTGTAAGCCCGGTAAGCTGGCCGGAGCGCAGCAATCTGCATGGTTTTATCCGCCTGCCGTCCGCTGCGGCAATACCACCCAGATCCCTAAAATTTGCAGGGTTCTTAAATTCAAATTTCATCGTTTATCCCCCAATAGTTTTTTCTATATAAATATATATTCCGTTTCCTGCCGCGTTTTCCCTTTATTATTTTACACGTTGATTTGCCCGCCCCAAGCGGCATATCTTGCACACATACTTCAGTAAAGCGCTGTAATGAGGCGTATGCATCTTTAAAATCTTTATGATCACAAAGAATATAAACACCGCTTCAACTTTAAACGATACTGTGGTATATTATTGTAGTACCTTCCAAAATATATATTATTTGGTTTAGAGATATGCGCCGGCTTGTCTCACCTATCATGAACACCAGTAAAAAAGCCTTTGCCAGGAGAGCTGTAATGACACTTGAAACAGAACGCTTGATACTAAGAACGGTACGCCTGCATGATGCCGCAGATATATTTGAGTTTTCAAAAAACTCAAACGTGGGGCCAAACGCAGGCTGGAAGCCCCATAAAAGCAAGCGTGACAGCCTAAGGATAATGCATTCTCTTTTTTTGGACAATATGGACATTTTTGGTATAGTTCCCAAGGATATCGGCAAGGTTATAGGTACTATAGGTTTTGCGGAAGATGCGCGGCGCAAGGTGGATGGTGTAAAAATGCTTGGCTACGCTATCGGCGAACCATACTGGGGTAAAGGCTATGTTACAGAGGCAGCTTTGGCGGTTTTAAAATATGGCTTTGAGGCGCAAGATCTCATGCTTGTATCTGCATATTGCTACCCAGGCAATACCCGCTCAAAGCGCGTGCTCGAAAAATGCGGATTCACTTATGAGGGCTTGATGCGCTGCGCCGAAAAGCTGATAGAGGGCGAAGTAACCGACGACCTTTGTTTCTCCATAACACAGCAGGAATTTTTTTCGCATAGCGGCTGATATTACGCCAATATTTTTCAAAAGCACAAAACAGCTCATTTTTTTTGGAAAATATTTGCGATATACTGTGTTTGTAAGCTCAACCGCAAACACTGCAAAGACCTTTTAAAATTTTGAATTTATGAATATTTGATGCTATACTTGTTTATAATAATATATGTTGAAATGACCTCTCGGCAGTTTAATAACAAGCAATTGCTAAAAGCTAAAGGCTTTTGCAGTCATATGCCGATGTGTCAAAAAAGAATCCAAAAGGGTGGAAATACTGTATGATCGACATTAGATTACTCTCAGACCGTTCACAGCACAGACGCTATACTTCAGGGCAAAGGATATCTGCCCCTGATAACTCAATTGAAATGTATATCATAATAACCGGCAAGGTGGATATGTATGCCGTTACTCTTATGAATCGTTTAACTGCAGGCGGTTCTTTGGGCCCCGGCGAATCATTCGGCGAAATTGCCTTTTTTACAGGCATAAACCGTATGGTGTTCAAAGCCGCAACAGATACGACCGTTTTTGTCATATCGGACAAAAATTTTGATATGGTATGCAAGGGGCAGCCCAAAATAATGTATTCGCTGCTTCAGCGTGCCTATGGCGGCACCGGCTCTGATGACATAAAGGTGATACTGCGCACTATAATGGATGCGGCTAAGGCCAAAAAAGAAGAGGCCGAGGCTTTGGAAAGAGAGCAGGCGGCAAAGCAGGCGGCGGAAGATGTCAAGGCACAAGGCAGCGTTGCAGAGCCGGCACCTGTTGCTGCTCCGGCGGTAATGTCTTCGCTCTTTCCCAAGGGTCACAAGAGCTACCCCAGCATCACCAAGCCAGACTATGATAAATTGGTATATGATATGGAATATACCTGCCCCAATTGCGGCAAAAAGTTTAAGGGCAAGCGCGTATTTGCCTCCAAGCTGGTGCCCATGGGAAATCAGCGCTACGATCTTCGTATAGATTACCGTGATTTCAATCTTTCCTGGTACGAAATAATAACCTGCCCTGAATGCTATTTCAGTCTATTTGAAGAATGCTTCACAGAGGCCAAGGTGTTGTTCAAAGATAAAATAAAGGACGCGCTTGCCGTTGCCAAGAGCCAGCTCAATCTCGATTTTGAGGGAGAGCGCACGCTTGATTTTGTTTTTGCGGGATATTATATAGCTTTGGTATGCGCACTGGGATACACTAATTACAGGCAGATGAATATGCGCATCTGGGCCAATCTGAGCTGGCTGTACGAGGATATGGGCGATGAGGACATGATGAAATATGCGGCTTTGAAATCTGCCGATGCAAGCGAATCTGTATATCTTGAAACAAAGATAACAAAGCCTCAGGAGCAGATGGTTTGCCTGTCTACAGCAGGTATGCTCTATCGCGCGGGCGCCACAAAGGGGCTTATGAAATGGCTGTTCAACGCCAAGGTGATAAAAAACGGAAAACAAAGTTATGTGCTGCTGGCGGAAGATCTTATGGAAAAAGTGCGAGAGGAAAGCGCAAAGCAGGAAAAGGCTTGATAAGCTGACAAAATAACAGGCGGGCGCTTCAATATAAGGCGCTCGCCTCTTTTATATCTGTATTAAAAAAACACTGTATAGCCCCCGTTTTCACCGCCGCGCCGCTTTATGCCGCGCATAGGTGATCCACGCGCTCTTTGCAGCCCCATACCGGGTACACACTCTCACTCCATATAGTCCTTCAGCCTTACAGAATGCCTTAGCAGCAGCGCGGTAGTGACAACCAGTATGGCATAGGCCGCCACCACCATTATTGGCGAGGCCACCGGAATATAGGCCGCGCCAAACAGCGCAATCATAGAAAGCGCTATCTCAGCCGCGTAAAGAAGCAGATACCGTTTCAATACCTTTTGGTATTTGTGGTGTGTTTTTACGCTGTGGCACTTTTTTTGAAGATGATTATAGTTTGTTAGCAGCAGGGCTATTGCAAAAACCGTTACCGGCAACCAAAAAAACAAATGAGCAAATGATATAGCCGCATGTATGGGGTGGTTGGTACCACCGTCAGAAAACAACACAAAAACTTCTATACATGTATAGAGCACCATCAGCGAAAAAAAAGTCAGTAATATGTAAAACCAAACTCTTTGTGAGTATACGCTTTTTTTCATGGCTCAGCCCTCCGTTCTGCCAACTTCAATTATTTAAACGACCGTCTTTGTGCGGGCTATACCGCACCCGTTATTTATGTTCCTTACAGTTTTTATATCTTGCGGCACAATTGCTTTGTTTTCATATAATTATAAAATACCATTTTATGGGCACATATGCAATTCCCATATTAAAGGCGCAGCCTTTTTTCACGGCAAAAAAAGACCGCATCCTTACGGATACGGTCTTGGGGCTTGCTGTTATCAGGAGTTTGATTTATATGTGGTGTTGTCCGCGTAGGTTACTTCCACTGGCTTGTTGTTCGGATGCATGGCTATCCATGTATTGCCGGGTGTAAGCGTGATCTCCTCGCCGCTGTCCAGCTTGTATACGGTTGCGTCATTCTCAGAAGCACGTTCCCAAGTTCCCTGCATATGCTTGCCGTGTATCACAAACTCAGCGGGGCCTGTTCCAAACACGTCCATCTTGGCGCGCGGCGGATCTCCGGGCATATCGCCATAGGGTACATACTGTATTATGAGGTTCTGTACAGTTATTGCCTCGCCTGTGCCCTTATCAGTTATCTCCGTACCGCTCATGTAGCGTGTGAGCTTGTCTGTAGCGGCATCATATTTGTATTCCGTCCAGCCGGGGTTTGAACCAAAGGCCAGCTTTATGGTCTGTATTTCCTTCTGATCCGCGTAGTCCTGCAGCGGGTAGAATTTGAACGCCTGACGAACCTTTGGCTCATAGTTTATTATCTGCGCGTCCGCAATAACGTTTGTCATAGCGTAATTATCTATGCTGTCACCCGCGTCATTCTTTTGGAATTTATCAGGATTTACAGCGTGCGAACCCGCACCGTTTATGCGCTGGTGTATATACTTGTCACTTGCGCCCCAGATATCGCTCTCTTCATTGTTTGTCTTGTCCGGGCCTCCCATGTGTATATAGAGCGGATCCCACTCGCTTGCTATCCACTGGTGATAGTAGCGTGAGGAGCGCACCGCGCCCACTATGAGTGAATCGCCTGCGTCTGTTTTGTATATATTATCATTGAAAAGCGCGGTAAGGCGGGTATCCATATCGTCTATTTCTATACGAGATTCGTAAACAACGTCCGCCTTGGAAAGACCCGTCTGCCATTTGCGTCCGGCAGTGGAGTTGTCTATCTGTACCACAACGGGTTTATATGTTGTAGTGGTGTTTTCAAGACCGGTTGTGGGAGAGATGTTTTCCGGTGCTGCGGGCGCTTCTGATACATTTTCCAAAGGCGCTTCTGATACCTGAGCAGCTTCCGCCGTGGGAGCCGGAGTTTCCTCAGACGATACCACAGTTGTGGGCTGAGCGCTGGGCGCCGCCTCTTCTTTTGCTCCGCAGCCCGCAAGCACGCCCATGGCAACAAATGCAGAAACTATGATTGCCGTTATTTTTACTTTTTTCATGTTATTCCCCTTATTTCAGATTTTAATATCTATGCCGCAATGGGCAATATATCATTCCAACGATTTTACATTATACCACATTAGACGTAATTCGCAAATGTTTTGCTCCCTAAAAATATACATACTATCAAAAACATATTTCCACGCCAAAAAGCCTATAACAAAGCAAAAAACAAGCCTTTTTAAAGCGTGTGCCAATGTGCCGAAATGTAAACAATTAGTTAACAGACTCTCCCGCGCTGTTGTTTTGCCGCTGCTTCGTTAAAAACAATCCATATATATATCAATAAGTGGATATATCATGTCTGCGTCAGTTTATTTATCTCATTATTTATATATAGAAAGGCAGAAACATAATGGACACGGCAACAGAAGAAAAAACGGCAGGCAGGCACGCCTCTTCCGCAGTAATTGAACGCGATGCGCAGAATGAAAGCGCTATGCATGAGCCGGCCTCCATCTGGACAGATATCATTCCCGAAGGATCGCCGGGCGGGTATTGGTTTTATCCCGGTGATGATGATGACCTTTGACGCAGCTTAACTGCATATACAAATACCTTAGCTCCTCTTTGCCCAAAAAGACTCCCATTGTTTTATTCAGCATATAGGAGCCTTTTTGTTTGGCAAGACAGCTTTTGGGGGTGAAAAAGCCGTTCCGGAGATCTGATTCGCCTTAAAGATCACTGAGATAAAACATTTTATGCCGCAAAATATACTTAAATCAAAAATATACCTTGACAGGCGAGGTATATACGTTTATATTATAACCATATAGACGATATATTTAACGCTCAAATATATATCTACCCGCAAGGGTGTGTGGAGGTGATAAAATGTCTATTGCTTCAGATCTCATTCGCGGTCATACTGACACCATAATATTAGCACAGCTAATAAAAAAGGACAGTTATGGGTACGAAATAAACAAGAGCATCCAAGAGCGTACCGATAATGAGTATGAGCTTAAGGAAGCCACCCTCTATTCTGCCTTCAGAAGGCTGGAGGGAGCAGAGATGATAGAATCCTACTGGGGCGACGAAACAACAGGCGCGCGCAGAAGATACTACAAAATTACATCTCTGGGGCGTGCGCTGTACGTTAAAAACAGAGATGACTGGGAGCGAACTAAGCGGCTTGTAGACAGCTTAATATAGTAAAGCGGTTTGCAAAATGGGGCGCGCGGCAGATATGATTCCCGCGCAAAAAGGGTTAGAAGTAAGGAGGAAAGAACATGGAAGAAAGACTTCGCAAGTATGTGGAGGCGCTTTTTGCAGAAGCTCCCAAAACGAAAAAGTCTATTGAGCTAAGGCAGGAGATATACACAAATCTATTAGACAAATACAACGATCTTAAAAATTCGGGTGCTTCAGATGAAGAGGCTTATGAAATAGTGAAAAACAGCATTGGCAATGTTGACGAGCTAATTCAGAGTCTGGACGAACGCCCTCCAGAGGCACGGGCAGAAAAAGAGCAGGCGCGCAAAAAGGCCGCAATGCTGAAATCGGTTGCTATTTCATTATACATAGCAAGCCCCATATTCATAATCGCCTTTTCGGTGGCAGGGCTTTGGCTGCCCGGACTAATATTGCTGCTTGGCTGCATTGCCGCCGCTACCGGCATACTGGTATATTCAAACACTGTATATACACTGTTCAAAAATGAGGACGCCACGCTGGTGGACGAATTCAAAGAGTGGAAGGCGGACAACGAGGACAGAGCAAAGCAGAAAAATGCTTATTCCAGCTTGATGTGGCTGATAATCACTATACTCTACTTCGTAATAAGCTTCACCACAATGGCGTGGTATATCACCTGGGTAATATTCCTTATAGGCGCGGCGGTTGAGCAGATAATAAAGATAAACGTGTACAAGTAGCGGAGGCGAAAAATGAGCAAAACAGGAAAAACAGTTTTAACCATAGTATTGGTGGTGCTTATAATAGCATTGGCCGCCATAATGGTATGGGGCATGGGCGGCTTTAGATTTTGGGGTATCCAAAGAAACATAAATATACCCGCTCTTAGCTGCTACGGCGTGCCCTTCAACATAGGCAATATGAGCTTTGGGCGCGGCGAGCTGCCCGCAAATGCGGAAAAGGGCAGCCAGTTTGAAGCGGCAATGAACGCAGTAAACGCCATATCTATGGACTTTCTGGACGAGGATATAAATGTTGTAGAGTGGGACGAGCAGGCCTACAAAGTGGAACAGACTTCCTCCGGCCAGCTTTCTGACGATGATATAATGCGCTATGGCATATTAAACGGAAAGTTTATAGCCCAAAGCGGCAAGCTGGGCAAAAATGTTATGGGCGTGCGGCCAAAAAGCACAATAACGCTGTACATACCGCGCGGCACAGCGCCATACACCTCTCTTTCCACAGCTTCGGGCATTGTAAAGGTGAGCGCGGGCAGTTTTGCCAAGCTTGATCTAGACAGTACCTCAGGCGACGTTAGTGCCCAGCAAACAAAGGCTGACGAAATATACGCATCCACTACATCCGGCCGCATAATGCTAGCAGACGTGGTGGCGGCGCGCTCCATAGGAACAGATTCCACCTCAGGCACCATAGATGTAAAGGGGAATGCCGGTGAAGAATTCAACGCTAATACAACATCGGGCGAGGTGCGCTTTACAGGCAGTGCGCAGGTGGCAGAAACAAATACCACCTCTGGCTCGGTTGAAATAGCCGGAAACGTTGAGGAAATTAGCGCCGATACAATATCCGGCAGTATAACGGGCAGCTTTGACAGCCCAAATAAGTTTGAAGCCCACACCACCAGCGGCAGCATTCGCTTCACAGCGGCAAACGCTGCGCTTCTGGAAGAGGTAAGCACAAGCAGCATATCCGGCTCGGTAAATGTTACCTTGCCCAAAGACGCAGGCTTTTATGTAGATTATGACAGCATATCCGGCAAGTTGCGCGTAAATGGTTTCATGATGAACGATGACGTTTATGGTAATGGCCGTACCAAAATAGAGGCAGATACCACATCCGGAGATCTGAATGTGGAAAGCGCAAATTAGCACTCTGCATAAATGTGCAAAGCGGCGGCATACTTTTAGCTGCATATTATACTGGTTTACACCAGCCATTGTATAACAAAGTCAAACAGGCGTATAATCATTCCTTGTACCGGAATAATTATACGCCTTTTGCACGTATCCATAACCCGTCGTCAAAAACTCTCAATATAACGGCACAGCCGTATATTTTAATACTATGCGCCGCAGCCCCACCAATTTCACAGGGTTGCTGATTGCCTTGATATGATATATACTTATGAAGTGAAATGATCATTTAAAGTGTTATTGTATATATGCCGTGACCTCATGTGTATTGTGTCTTTACTTATCCGCTTTATGCCACAAGCACATTGTTTTTTACGGAAATATATAGCGGGTGTGTATTTTGCTACAGGTTTACAAGCATCTCAGCGCTGCAAACGTTAACAGGGTATATCTCGTTATAAAAATTATATTATGTGAAATAACGGCAAAATATTGGCTCCAAAAGTCGTACAAATTCTGTTTTTTGATATTATCGAGCTTGCAGCAAAAAAAATTAGTCGTATTTTGGGTCGAAAGTCACACAAAAATATCTAAATATAGTATTATAACAACAAATAAGTGTGCAAGCACCAGAAATGTCAATTAAAACACGCAGTGCAGCTGCTGCAGTAGCTGTGCGCACTGCGGTTTGAGCAGCAAAGACGCTTGAGGGTTTCCGCCGAAAACATACGGCGGAGACGTACGGTTAACGGGAGCAGCCATGGTACGAACAACAATTAAACAACCTCGCTGGAGTGTGAATACTATATATGTTCTTGCCGCTGTTTTAAGTGTTGCCTTTTTCATTGGAAGCGTTTTATTTATGCGCAGCATAGAGCAAAACAGCATAAATCAAGTAAATGAATACTTGGAGGGCAGCGCTGCTCAAACCGGGCAGATAGTGGAATCCCGCTTAGAAAATGATTTTATGGCCTTACAGGGCGTTGCGGAAATGCTAAAGAGCGAACAAACCATAAACCGTGATGCAGTACTGGCCATATTGACCAAATATGCAGAATCCACAGATTTTACAATGATGGGGCTGGCAGACACAGGCGGCGTTTTATATTGGCAGGATGGTAACGGTAATATTTTGGACAGAACCTGCCTTACAGACGCTCCCGCATTTCAGAGTGTTTTGGCCGGAGAAAACGCCATAATTACCAGCACTTCAACCTCTGACAGTTCAGATGATAACCTGATTTATTTCATGATGCCGCTGGTTCAAAACGGAGAGGTAAAATGCGCGCTCTTTGCCTCAGAGCCTCTTGACGCGATTGTTGACATGATAGGCACTTCGGTATTTGGGCGTACCGGTAACGCTCAGGTGATAGATGTTCGCGGCAATGTGGTAATAGCGTCTAACGGCGCCGAAAACGCAAACGTGCTGGATGGCATGCAGGATTGGCAGCACACCGAAATATTAAGAAGCATGTCTGCTGGAGAAAGCGGCGCCACCGCGCCAAATTACAACGGGCGTGAGCTTTGGGGGGCTTATGTGCCCCTCTCCTTCAACGGATGGTATATTTTTTATACAGTGCCCGAAAACGAGCTGCTTTTCAACTATGACAGCATGGTGAACGGTCTGATACTAATAGTGGCTTCTGCGGTGGCGCTGTTCATTTTCTTCATACTGATTATACGCAATGTAAACCGGCGCAGCACCAGCAGGCTGGAAGAATATGCCTTCATAGACACCCTTACCGGGCAGCGCACCTTCCAGAAGTTTTTGATAGATGCTGAAAAGCTTATGACGCAAAACAGCAAGACACAATATTCTCTGTGGTATTGCGATATAAAAAACTTTAAATACGTAAATGATATACTTGGCTATGCCGTGGGCGACAATGTGCTGAAGTATTGGGCTATGGTTTTAAATCAAGATACCCGCAAGGGCGAGGTGTTCGGGCGTGTGGGCGCAGATAATTTTGTTTGCCTGCGCGAATATTCTGACACCATGGAGCTGCGCACGCGCTTCGACCTTTATGCGGCAATGCTGGAAAACTTTAACGAAACGGCAGCACAGGGCTTTAAACTGGAGATGTCTGCCGGCATATTCCTCATAGAGCCAAATGAAAACGAGCTAACGCTAAACGATATGCTGGACAGAGCAAACGTTGCCCAAAAATCTGTAAAAAACATGAGCGGCAGCCGCTGCGCAATATATTCCAAAGAGATGCGCGAAAGGATACTGCGCGAAACCGAGATGGAAAGCCGTATGGAAGCGGCGCTTGTGAACGGCGAATTTAAAATGTACCTGCAGCCTCGCATAGGCATACAGGAGGGCACTAACGTTACGGGCGCGGAAGCGCTGGTTCGCTGGCTCTGGCCAGATAAGGGCCTAGTTCCGCCTGACGAGTTTGTGCCGCTGTTTGAAAGAAACGGCTTCATAATACGTTTGGATGAATATATGCTGGAGCAGGTGTGCAAAGCCTTTTCCGGATATGTGGATAAGCTGCGGGGCGACCTGTTTACGATATCCGTAAACGTTTCCCGCGTGGGCGCAATGCAGCCCAACTTTATAGACCGCTATGTTGATATAAAGAACCGGTACAATATACCGGATGGTTTTTTGGAGCTGGAATTTACAGAGAGCATTGCTTTTGAAAACCATGAACTGTTTAGGTCTATAGTGAGCCAGCTGCAGCAAAAAGGCTTCTCCTGCGCACTGGATGATTTCGGCTCCGGCCATTCCTCGCTAAATATACTTAAAAATCTGCCGGTTGAAGTGCTAAAGATAGACCGCCTCTTCTTCAGCGAGGGACAGGACAGCGGGCGAGACCGCGAGGTTATAAGCAGCATAATATCTATGGCGCGCGCGCTGAACATGAAAACAGTGGCCGAGGGCATAGAAACCAAAGAGCAGGTGGAAATGCTGCGTAAAATGGGCTGCGACATAATTCAGGGGTTCGTTTTTGCCCGGCCCATGCCCGAAAGCGAGTTTATACCGTTTGTGAGGCGCATGAATGATATAGATTTATGATTATGGCCTTAGCTTATAGTATTATGGCACCGGATACAATTTTTTAATAGTTTTTTCCATTTTGGCTTGTGATAAATCGTGTGGGGACGATATATCTATAACAATAGCGGCGCAGCAACTGAGCGGCCGCTGTTTTTTATGTGGCCGTGCCATAGCAACCGCCCTGCCCCCTTTGTGCGGCTCTATTATAATATATATCAAATAATCAGCGTAAGTTTATAGGCCGAAAGCAAAAAATGTTTGAGTGATCGCGCGGTATAGTATAGAATGGAACTGTATAAAATATTTTGATTTATGATGGGAGTTTTTTGGGATGTTTCAGGTTAATTCTAATTTTGAAAAATTGCAGGGCAGTTATCTTTTTGCGGAGATAGCGCGCAGGGTGGAAGAATTTGGCGCAAAAAACCCTGATGCAGAGCTTATAAAGCTGGGCATTGGCGACGTTACGCGCCCGCTGGTTCCCGCCGTGGTTGAAGCTATGAAAAAAGCGTCTGACGAAATGGGCATAGCGGAATCTTTTCAGGGTTACGGCCCTTACGAGGGCTACGCCTTTCTGCGTGAGGCAATAGCCAAAAACGATTATGCGGCGCGCGGGGTAGATATAAATGCAGACGAAATATTCGTATCTGACGGCGCGAAGAGCGATACCGCCAATATACAGGAGCTATTTGCCGAAAGCTGCGTGGTTGCGGTAACAGACCCCGTATACCCGGTCTATGTGGATACAAACGTTATGGCGGGCCGCACGGGCGGCTTTGATTCTGCCGCCGGACGTTATGCCGGTATGACCTATTTGCCCACCACAGAGGAAAACGGCTTTGTGCCGCCGCTGCCCAAGGGCAGAGTGGACGTTGTGTATCTTTGCTCTCCCAACAACCCCACAGGTACGGCGCTGAGCAAATCTGAGCTTAAAAAGTGGGTGGACTGGGCAAACAGCAGCGGCGCGCTAATATTGATGGACGCAGCCTACGAACGGTTTATAACAGAGGATGAAGTGCCGCACAGCATCTATGAGATAGAAGGCGCAAAAACCTGCGCTATAGAGTTTCGCAGCTTCTCAAAAACGGCCGGCTTCACGGGTACGCGCTGCGCATACACCGTTATACCCAAGGCGCTCATGGCAAAAGACGAAAACGGCAAAGAGGTTTCCATGAACGCCATGTGGATGCGCAGGCAGTCCACAAAATTCAACGGAGTTTCATACATAATACAGCGCGGCGCGCAGGCTGTGTATTCGCCTGAGGGCAAAAAGCAGGTGGATGAGGTTATTGCCGGGTATCTGCAAAACGCCGCCATAATAAAAAAAGGTTTGGAGGCCGCGGGCATAACGGCTTACGGCGGCGTAAACTCGCCATATGTTTGGCTCAAGGCTCCGGGCGGCATGAAAAGCTGGGATTTCTTTGACAAGCTCCTCTCCGAGGCAAAGGTGGTGGGCACACCCGGCAGCGGCTTCGGCAGCGCGGGCGAGGGCTATTTTCGCCTTACCGCCTTCAATACAAAGGAAAATACAGAACGTGCCGTGGAGCGCATAGTTAAGCTGAATATATAATACACATCCCACAGCAGGGCTGTTCTTTACAGCTCATCGCGTTCAATATGCCTTTCCTCTGGGCGGCCTGCCAAAAAGCTTGCTTCCGGTGGACGCGGTATATTTATGGCAGATGTGTTTAAGTTATACTATACCGTTCCGCACTGCATACAATGCGGAGCACAAAACCCGCAAAAACGGGGCGCTCTTAATGAAAGCTGTATTTTTCTTTTAGAGCAGTATGAAAGGGGATTCTTTTATGAAACTGGCATTTTTAGGGGCGGCAAACAGTCCGCACACAATCAAATGGGCAAACGCCATGGCAAAGCGCGGATATGATGTCTCTCTCTATTCCATGCCCGACCACAAGCAGGATCAGGGCGAAATAGACGATTCTGTAAAGATTGAGTATCTGCCCTTCACCAGTGCGCAAAACGGCGCAAAGAAAAACGCTTCAGCTGCTGCTGCCGCGCTGTCCTCCGGCGGATACAATGCGGTGGTGGCTCTGGATATGGGCAGCTACGGCTTTATGGCCGCCAAAGCCAAGGCCGCAAATCTGCTGCTGGTATCAACTGGCCTTGATATCTACAGAGATATTAAGGACAGGAAGGGTATGATATTGAAGGCAATAAAGCAGGCTGCCGTAGTGCTGGCAACAGCGCCCAATATCATCTCCAAAATAAAGGAATACTATAAAAAGGAAAAAGAATACTGCGTGGCCCCCTTTGGGGTGGACACGGATCTGTTCAAAAAATCCGGCGAGCCGCGCGGCGAAAAGCCTTGTTTTGGCTCCGTAAAGGCACTGGAATATATAAACAATGTGGATGCTGTTATAGAGGCTTTCGCAAAATATGTGGAAAAGCATGGTGAGGCAAAGCTGCTTGTTGTTGGCTCCGGCCCGCTTGAAAGCGACCTGAAAAACAAGGCCGCCTCACTTAACGTGGGCAATATGGTAGAGTTTACCGGATATGTGAAAAATGCAGATATGCCCGCAATATACGCAAAGCTGGACGCGCTGGTTCAAATGACGGCGGAGGAATGCTTTGGCGTATCTGCAATAGAGGCTATGGCCTGCGAAGTTCCCGTGGTGGCTTCAGATACCTTTGGCGCAAGCGAATATATACTGAACCATATAACGGGCTACCTTGTAAAAGCGGGCAACACAAGCGCCTGCGCAGATATGATGGCGGACGCGGTGAAAAACCCGCAGGCACGCAAAAAAATGGGCGAGCTTGCCAGGGAGGATATACTCCAAAGCTACAAGCTGGAAGATTGCGCAGCCAAGTTTGAAGGCGCATTGCGAAAAGCCGGAGCGCGCGTCGTATAAAAAATTGCGGATGCCGTTCCCCGCAGCGCTTTAAATAGAATTGTGTCTTGCGGCACTTCCGGTATGCCTCACATACCTGTATGTGCCAAAAAAAGACGCCGCACGTTTTTGGCCTACTGCCAAACTGTATAAACTACTGCCAGGCAAAGAAGCCAAGCTTGTAAAAAAGATCGGGTGCAATTATTTATTCACCATTATTTTTTCAGGTGAAGCTGACAGCCTGAAACCTGTCGCTGAAATGCGGCAGGTTTTTTTTATCTTTAACTTATGGGTATAAATGCCGCACTTTTATTAATATAACTTTGATGTAAGATTAAGTTATTATCAATAGACTTAAGCAAGCGCCCATTTATAAGAATCGTATCTTTGCGGCTGGTTTTCCACAGCTTTTGCCCAAAGCCACGCAACAGCAGCAGCTATTACCACGTTTTTGGGCTTCTATCTATGAAAAAGCCATACCGTGAAACAGCGCTCACTTAAGACACCGGAAAGGAGGCGGCCAGTGTTTATCTGTTTTGCGCCGCGCACAGCGCCTTGTGCATATCAGAGCCGTTTTGAAAGCCGCTATGAAAAGGAAAAGACGGTATACATATTGGGAGCAAACGGGCGGAGAGAGGCGGGGCGTATGTGGTTTTTGCTATTAACAAAATATACTTAATTATTTGCCCAGCGCCTGCAAAACGTTGTTTTTTGGCAATATTGCATAAATGGGCGGTATTTTCAGAACAATCTATACTTGGAGGAACGACATTATGAAATACCTAAGTAGAAACATCATCAAGGAGATAGAGTCACATTTTTACAATTGGAACAACGAAAGAGAAGAGCTGAACTGGCTCCGCGATCAATTGTCAAACGGTATAGAAGGACAATCTTGTAGCATTCACTTGCTAAAAGCAAGCTCACTGGCCACAACAGAGCAAAGAATGGTGGAAATTGAAAGGCATATGGAATATCTGCAAGGGTGGATAAAATTGGTGGATACCGTGCGTAATAGGTTGGCAAATACACCTCAGCTTTCATTTATAACAATGTTGTACACAGAGCGGCTGAGTGAAATACAAATTTGTGAAAAGCTATTTATAGAAAGGCGCACATTTTATAATTGGAAGAGTGACTTTTTAGGATATGCGGCAATGAAAGCTTGTGAAATGGGTTTGATAAGCGTGTAAAACATTTTCCCCCTGTGCAGTGCTCCCGCATGGGGGGAATTTTTTGAATTGAATATCATTGTGCGGCACACCGTCAGCCGGGCGCGCCGCACAATATATTGATGAAACGAAAAACACGCCCTATACGAAATGTACGGGGCGTGCGGGCGTTTTTGCCAAGAGAGATGATGTGTATTGATTATATGCTTGTGGAGCATATTTAACTAAACTATTCGCCTTGAGCTATCTCTAAGACGTTTGGGTAATGAGCATGGTATATCCATCAGTAGTTGTATACCTATATCATCCCTACAATATATTGTATTACGCCACAAAGCACTTGTCAATATATAATCAGCTATCCGAAAAGTTTGAACGTTGGCGCCATGAAAAAATTTTGCCGGCGAGACCCTTCATGACATATTAAAAAATCGTGCCCGGTTTTAGTATTATGTACAACACCTGCGGACAGGCGGCATTGTACCTGATATATAATAAAAAACATTGCCGCAGGACTGTTCTAATTTTTGCGGAGGATGTATAATTGTATGGAAAACGCACAATGCCTTATTTCTATGCGTTTTGTACGCATGTGGCATAGGTCTACTTTTAAATGGAGATATTTGTATGGATAACAGAGCAAAGCGTGTAGAGGATTCCGTTACAGAGCAGGTGCATATACTTATGCCTGCCGATATAAACGGTGCAAACCGCCTTTTTGGCGGCGTGCTGATGCAGTGGATAGATATTGTGGCGGCGGTGGTGGCACGCAGGCACTCAAATTCTGATGTAACCACGGCCACTGTGGACAGTTTGGAGTTTTGCGCACCTGCCCGCATGAATGACACCGTTACATTGTGGGGAAAAATAACGCATGTAGGCCGCACCTCTATGGAGGTTCGCGTGGACACCTTTGTGGAGGAGATGGACGGCAACCGAAAGCTGGTGAACCGCGCCTATATGGTTATGGTGGCAATAGATAAAAATGACCGCCCCCGTCCCGTGCCTGAGCTGGTGCTGGAAACAGAAGAGGAGCGCGCAGAGTGGGCCGCCGCAATAAAAAGGAGAGAACGCCGCAATAAGGAGCGGCGTATGTTTCTCTGAGTTAATATTTTACTTTTTGCTATTGACAGTCGCGTGACCATGATATATAATCTTGTTATTGGTTAATGCGATTGGCTAATTTTAAAATTTTGGGAGAGGTATTTTATGCTGACTATAAAAAATCTAACGAAGACCTACAGGGGCGGAAAAAAGGCGGTAGACAACCTTTCGCTTACGGTGGCCGACGGCGACATATTTGGCTTTATAGGCCATAACGGCGCGGGCAAAACCACAACAATAAAGGCTGTAGTGGGTATACACGATTTTGACGAGGGCGAAATTGAAATAAACGGTATATCCGTAAAATCAGATCCGGTTGGCTGCAAGAAGATCACCGCCTACATTCCGGACAATCCCGATCTTTATGAGCATCTTACCGGTATACAATATCTCAATTTCATTGGAGATATTTTTGAGGTAGAAAAGGGCGCGCGCGAGGCCGCCATACAAAAATATTCTGATGCACTGGAGATAACAAAGGATCTGGGAAACGTGATATCCTCTTATTCGCACGGCATGAAGCAAAAATTGGCTCTGATATCCGCATTGATGCACTCGCCCAAGCTGCTTGTGCTGGACGAGCCGTTTGTGGGGCTTGACCCCAAGGCAGCCTTCACGCTAAAGGGTTTCATGCGCGAACTTACGGAAAGCGGCAGCGCCATATTCTTTTCCACACACGTGCTGGAAGTTGCCGAAAAACTGTGCGATAAAATTGCCATTATAAAACAGGGCAAGCTCATAAAACATGGCACTATGGAAGAGGTTAAGGGTGATTCCAGCCTTGAGGACGTATTTTTGGA
>CAYXBW010000048.1:0-18997 GCA_964463305.1 uncultured Christensenella sp.
TATTCCAAATAACTTTAGAAATTTTTGCCAGAAAGTGGTTTCCGCTTCCGGCGCGGCTACGGCACTGTCCGGCGTCTGCGCTGTGATGGCTTCCGTCTTTATTGCGAATTGTACGGAAGTAATGTTTGAATTTTTATATGATACGAAAGATGTTGTTTCCGCATTGCCGCCCTCTATGGCAGACAGAGCTTCGTTTATTTTTTCATCCGCAGCAGTATCCATGCCAGATACCTGCTCCCGCATCTCGCTTGTGCCGCCTGAAAGCGCAGACGTTCCCTCGCAAAGCGTGATCAACCCGTCATAAAGGCTCTTGGTGCCCGCATTCAAAGCTCCGGCGCCCTCCTGCAGCTCCTTACTTCCTGCGGCAAGAGCAGATATTCCATCCACAACCTGTACATATCCGTCTGAAAGCTGAGATACGCCGCCAAAATATGCACGAAGTCCGCCGTCCAGTTTGTCATACTCTGCCACGATCTGATTAACGCCCGCAGTAAGCTCCGCCAGCTTGGAAAGCATACCCGTCAGCGTGGCGGCAAGCTCTGAAATTGCCGAGTCAAACGCCGTGTATTGTGTTTGCAGGGACGAAACACCCGCGTATAGGCTGTCCGCCGCTCCGGATATACCGCCGAAATAGCTTTCCGTTCCGCCTATAGCCGCATTATTGCCACTGAGTAATGTCGCCGCAGATTCCAGCTGACCTATTTGGGCGCGCAGCTGTTCTGCCAGCGCAGCCTGTACGGGATCGCTTTCATCCAGCGAATCAATAATAGCCTGTATGGAAGCGATCTGCGTCACAATATCCGAGGCGACCTGCGCGTTTCCCGCCTTCAGCGCGTCTATATCCAAACCGTTTTGAGCCAGCGCATTCTTGTATTGTGAGTAGCTGAGGGCGCTTTGCAGTGCTGCGGCGCTCTCAGACAGCTGCGCTATGCCGTCTTTTATTTCCGCCGAGGATTTTGTAAGAGCGGAGATCTGCTCTTGCGAAACCGGTATGGATTTCAGCGCCGTCTCTATTTGAGACAAGGCCTCCTTTATTTTAGAGGAGCCGTCAATCAATGTGCCTGATTGCGCGGTTAGCTGGTTCAAGCCTGCCTGCACGGAAGAGATACCCGTCTGTAGATCGGATATACCAAGAGTTAAAACATCTGCTCCGTCCTCCAGCGCCGCCGCGCCCGCCGTAACCCCGGAGCCGCCGCCTTTGAGCGCAAGCACGCCATCCTCCAGTGAAATCGCGCCGTCATCCACCTTTACTGTGGCGTCAATCAGCTTGCCAATCTCATCCATCAATTCCTGATCGTCAAAATCCACATCCAAATTCAACCTAACGCCGTTGATTGTCACAGCATCCATTTCAAAATCCGCCACGTCGGCGGTGATTGCCGTATCTATACCTTTTCCGGGCAGTATCGTATACGCAAGCTGTTTCTTGCTGCCCACATTTGCAACGGTGGCATCTTGAGCAGCAATATTTGCACAGCTGTCCGAATCCAGCAGGAAGGTGGCCTGCAATGCGTAATCATCAAAGAAGCTTCCTTTGCACGCCTCGTTTTTGGTTATTTGGAACCGCATCTCAAGCCTGCCGCTCTTTCCGGCGATTTCTGCGGGGGAATATTCCCTTCCGTCCAAAAAGTAGCGAATGGAAATATTCCATGGAATTGGCGTGGATGAGTCCATTATTCCCCCGTAATACACTTTTTCAGATTGATCGGAAAAGGTTATGGTATCGCCGCTTTGGGTTATCGGCGTTTCGGAGGTCAGCATTTTTACCTCCTTATAGCTGCCATGATCGGTAATATCCCCGCCGGCAAAGCTGTTTACCACATAAACGCCATTCACCGTTCCGTTTCCGTTTGCCGTGGCATAAACCACCTCTTCCTTTTGGCTTGGAGCCGTCGCGGCAAGCGCGGGTGACGCAGCGCCTATTATCATTATTGCCGCCAGAAAGGCAGCCAGCCACTTTGTATACTTTTTCATTTGCTTGAAACCTCCTTACTTTACTTTAAAAAATTTGCATTATGTGTTGTTTTATTTATACATCCGTCAAAGATATACAGTGACCCCGGTAGGGCGAATATCACCACTATGAGTGAACACAGTGTGCCATAACCCAGGAAATACCCCAGTTGAGATAAAACACCGTGCGATGAAATCATAACCAGCAGGAAGCCCACAACTGTGAGTACGCTGCCCGATGTGAATATAGATATCGTGCGCGCCGAAACCGTCTTTTTGATGGCTTCCTTTTTCCCCATGCTTTGGCGAAACTCCTTGTAGCGGTCGGTAAACAATATTGCGTAATCCACCGTTGCCCCAAGCTGTATAGAGCTTATAATAAGGTAAGAGATATAGAATATAGTAGAGCCGGTAAAATACGGAATAGAGAGATTGATCCATATGGCAGTCTCAATCGCCAATACCAGCAGCGCGGGAATAGAAATAGATTTCATTGCAAAAAGCAGCACCGCAAACACCGCCGCAATTGCAATCAGGTTAACTTTCACCATATCAGCGGTGATGGTGTTCATCAGGTCATATGTGCTCACGCCTTCACCCGCCAGGTAATAAGAATCCGGATAATACTTGTTTGCAATGCCCCGAACCTGCTCTACCAGCGAAAAAGCTTGTTCGCCCTCATAGTCCACACCAACGGAGATAACCATTCGGCTGTAGTTTTCAGATACCAGCTTGGAGAGCGTATTGCTGTCCACATATTCGGTGGGCACCTCCGGGCCGGCAATATCTACATAAGAAATTATATCTGTAACATTCTCAAGCTTGTGCAGCCCATCAGAAAGCTGCTTTTCCGTTGCGGTGCTGCTTTTTGGCACCATCAGCACATAGGTGTCACTTTTTCCGAAGGTGTCCTCCACTGCCTCTGTATCCGCCCCTGTTTGTGTTTCCGTGCCGAAAATATTAGAAGCGCCATAATAGTATTCATTACTGTTGGAGGCGAGAAAAGCGGGAACTATAAGCAGCGCAAATAAATTTTATAAAAATATTTTTATTCACTCAGTTATACATATGTTGTTTTGATGTCACGGGCAGTCAAATATATATCAAACTTTACTTCGTCTGAGCTTGTGTGGCTGAAAAAGTGGATAATAAAGGCGAATGATGGGTATTGCGAAGAAAATGAAAAAATTAGAAAAATATGTAGTTATGTGACTGCTCACATGACTGTGATTTGGTATAATAATGTAAAAAAATGAATAACTGTATGTAAAAATAGACTTTAAAAAAGTATAAGGTATTAAAGTAAAATGATCTTACTTTAATATAAAAAAACTTAATAGGCAAAGAAATCCATGATCGTCATTCTAGACATAATGAAACACACGCAACCAGGGAAAAGGAGAAAAATCATGGAAAAATACACATCCAGATATCAAATTAGGCAAAATCGTAAAAAGAAAAGAAAGGTATCCTCAAGGCGTATAGCAATTATACTGCTTGTTGTTGTGATGCTGATAGGCATTGTGCAGCAGGGTGTTTTGGCAGAAGATGAAACCAATATTTCTTTTTATGATGTATCGCTGGACGTTGCAGGGGCTGTCACCTCGGTGCCTACGCAGGAGGGCATGGCTGTAGCCTTGCCGCACAATCTGCCGGGCATACCGGCGGATAGCCAAATAGCGGGCTGGCAGTTAAATGGCAGCGCGTACGATATAGGCACGCCGGTAACGGAATCAATCACTCTTACGGCGGTATTGGAAAAAACAGTGGCTGCGGATACCGGCTTTGAAGAAGCGCCGCCTCAGCCAGAGCCGCCCATATACGAAGATGACGAACCGGGTCCTGCTGAAGTGAGCTATACCGTTTGGTTTTGGGATGCCGATGGTAAATTGATAAATGATGGTGCGCCTATAAGCGTAAAAGCGGGCGAAAAAATTGCGGAGGCGGATATCCCGTTTATAGAGCATAAAGATTTCAAATGCTGGAAAAATACAAAAGACGATAGCGAAATTGCGGATTTAAAAGAGCTTGCCATAACCGAAGAGCTTACCTTGAATGGCGAGCTTACGCTTAAGGCGGTATTGGCGGGAGAGGCAGATAAGGAAATAAAAGAGCCTCAACGGGGTGATGAGGTAACGCATGATGTAAAATTTGTGGTGGGAGACGCAAGCAGTATTGTATCTGTAAAGCATAACGAAAGGGCCGAGGAGCCTGAGAATCCGGAAATACCGGAAGGAATGGTTTCATTTGAAGGCTGGTTTACAGACGCCGCCTATGGCAGCAAGTTTGACTTTGACACCCTTATAACAAGTGATATAACGCTGTACGCGCGCTTTACCGCGCAGATTTCCGTAACATTTTTGGATATGGACGGCAAAGCGGTGGAGGTTAAGTGGATAAACAGCGGCAGTAAGGTGGGGCAGCCCACATGGACGCCAACCGCGCCTGACGGCAAATGGTTTATGTATTGGTACGAGGCGGATGAATCTGTTAGCTTTGATTTTAATGAAAGCCTCACGCAAAGCAAGGTGCTCAAACCACGCTTTGACAGCGCATATTATGTGTTTTTCAATTCCCGCGGCTCCGCAGTTCAGTCACAATATGTGCTCACGGGGCAGAGGGCAGCCGAACCGAGCACCATACCCACGCGCACCGGATACAAATTTGCGTACTGGTCTTTAGACAATAAAACGGATATAACAGATAAAAGCGCGGCGAGGTTTGATTTCAGCACGCCCATAACCGGCACAACAAATCTTTACGCCGTATATGATGCGGAAAAGGTGGGGTACTCCATAGTATATTGGGTGGAAAAGCCAAATGTTGAAGGCGATCCCGCGCAGATAAAAGACAATTATATGTATGTATACACGCAATATAAAAATAAGGAACAGGGAGCCGCTGCAGGCTCTATAGTTGAGCCTGCGGGCAATTCTGCTGATGTTGCAATAACAGATGCAATGAAGGCGGCAAGCCCGGCTATGAAATATTCACAGTTTGCCTTTTCAAAACCCGCCGTAATAGCGGGAGACGGAACAAGTGTGGTGAATGTGTATTACAAGCGAATATCCTACAAGCTTATCTTCAATCTGGATCCGGGTTTTAACAAAACGGCGACCATGATATTTAATGGAGCACAGTATAGCTCCGCGGGCGAAAAATATCAGTTCAACGCAAAATTTGAGCAGGATATAGAAAACAATTGGCCTAGCAGCGCAAACGCAACGTTCAGCCATTCTAGCGGAAGCAAGTTCATGTATTGGAGCAATAAAAATGTAAGCAACAGCAATAGGCTTGTTTCAAAGCGTTTTACGCTAACAAGTGATCTTATTCCCATAAGCGGAAACAGCATAACATACAGCGCTGGGTGGGGCACTACCCACAGCGCAGTAGTGGAGTATTGGCTGGAATCACTTCCGGGGGAAGCCGGAGAGAAAAAAACATTTGGAAAAATAGAAAGAAGTTTTACAAAAAACGCAGCGCTATCACAGGATATTTTGCTGGAAGGTGATCTGTCCGCAAAGAGTCTTGAAGGAATGACATATGTTGGAGCCGGTGGACAATATGACTCCACCACTTCATTGTATCAATTTTATTACAGCCGAAATAAATTCACGCTGTTTTTCAATATGATGGGAGGCAATGCGGCGGGTTCCATATCAAGTGTGATGTATGGCACAAAACTGAGCCAGATCTCGCTGCCAAAGCCGGAACGCAACGGTTATGATTTTGTGGGATGGTATTATGATGCCGATTATAACATACCGGTAAAATTTGATGATGCCGCAATGCCAAACAGTGATCTTGGTTTGTTTGCAAAATGGGAGGCAAACAAGTATCATGCCAGCTTCTATAGCACGCTAGCAGATAAGGAAGCCAAAGTGGTAGTGGGAATGGCAGAGGGCGAGGGGCTAACATTTGAAAAGGGCGGATATACGCTGGGTGAGGCCGTGCAGGGTCTGGGCGTATTTTTGGGCTGGTATTGGTATGACGGCTCTGGACGGTTCGTGCAGTTTGATTTTGGAAATTATACTGCAAATGGTGACGTTACATTGTATGGAAACTGGAAAACAGACGGGTTTAAAGTGATATACAATAATGGTGATTCCACGGGTATGCCTCCAAAAGATACGGCTCCGCTTGGCTACGATCTGGGAAATGCGGCGCCGGTGCAGGGCATGGGCACATTGGAAAAAGAAAACCATACTTTTATTGGCTGGCAGGTAAATGGCACGGGAAAAGTGTATTATCCCGGCGGTTCCATAAAGGTGGATGGCGCAAACAACCCAATAAACCTTTACCCGTATTTTATTGCCAATGCCGCGGGCACTGTAAATATCACATACTACTCAAATTATAATGACAGCAACGGGCAGGAAGAGTACTATACGCATAAAACGGGCAAAAATTTACAATTTGATCTTTACGACGGTTCAAAGTTTAAGCGGGCGGGCTATGAGCTGTATGGGTGGAAACAGGGAGAGGCAGAGTTTGCGCTTGATGCAAAGCATACTGCTGATGCGGATTGTGCATTCTATGCAAACTGGAAAAAACTAGATTACAAGACCGTAACATTCAATGTGGAAAACGGAAAATTTGGCGCTGAGGTAACAAAGACAGAATACAGCGACGTATTGCCGGGTGTAAGTTTGAATGAGTTTTTGAACAAAATAAGCTTCAATCAGGGCGTTTCCGGGCTGGCATCTTTCAGTGTGCAGCCGGATGAGGGCTACAAATTTGAAGGCGAGTGGACATATTCTCCGGCTAAGCCTCTGCTTATACAAACCGATTTGGTGATAACCGCAAAGTGTGTACCAGTCACTCATGAGGTCGTGTTTAAAAACTGGGACGGAAAGGAAATATCCAAACAAAGTTACCGGCACAACAGCGAATTGCAGGTGCCGGATACAGAGCCGGTGAGACCGCAAACGCAAAAATATACCTACAAATTCAGCGGTTGGACGCCTGAATTGGTGACGCCTGTAACAGGTGATGCGGTGTATACCGCAGAATATGCGGAACAGCTGCGTAAATATACCATAAAGTTTGATACAGATGGCAACGGGTATTTAGACGGAGAAAAGGAAACAGTAAACAAAGAGCTTGAATATGGCGCTCTGGTGGGCGCACTGCCCAGCCCTGCCGGAAAAGAGGGTTACTATTTCCATGAATGGTATCCTGCTGTTACGGCGGAAGCAATTGTGGAAAATGATGCCACCTATACGGCCAGATTCCTCAAAAAGCAGGATATCACAACAGCTCAATTTGATTTGGAAAGTACAGAGGGAGAATATACCGCAAATATGTATTATCCCATGCTCACAGATACGCTGGGGCTTAGTATAACCTATGAGGTATCAACCACGGGAGCGCCAGATTCGTATATGGTTTGGGGCGCCGAAATGCCCGGACGCACAAATGTGGGCAAGGTATATGTAAAAGCGACAGCGGGCGGAGAGGGCACAATATACAATTTGGCGGAAAGATACGCAACTATAGAAGTGACCAAAGCGCCACTCTGTGTTACAGCAAAAGACGCCGATGTATTTTTTGGTATGGATTTGAGTGGGCTTATGATAGAGCCAATAACGGGTTTTAAGAAAGATGAAACGCAGGAAGCGCTGGTGGATGAAGGCGCGTTGAGCTTTACGACCGATCCTCTGTATGTGCCGGGCGAAACAGCCGCCGGAACGCCAAATATAAAAATATGGCCGCTGGGGCTAGAGGAGCGATCGGGCAACTACTATTTTGATTATCGGCCGGGAATTTTGACTGTGAACCAGTCCGCCGCAGAGGGAGAGCTGATAGCAGTCAATAAAATCACCACATACACAGGCCTTGCGGAACACAGCATAGATGTGGACAATAAAACAGGGCAAGAGCCAAGGTTCTACACCTCGGCGGACGGAATAATATGGAATGAGGCTCCGCAGCTTGAAAACCCGAAGTATAAGGACGCGGGCATATACTATGTTAAAGTGGCAGTTGGCGGAGAAAATACAAACTACAAATATAAAGAAGCGGTTGCCCAAGTAGAGATAGAAAGAGCAAAGCTTACAGCCACGGCAAGCAACGCATACGTGACCTTTGGCCTGTCACTGCCAAGCAGCGCGCTCTCTCTAAAATCCATAGAGGGCTTTGTTAACGGGGAATCTGAGCAGGAAATAGTTGATAAGCGGGCGTTGGCGTTTGATATTGAGCCGGCGTATGTGGCGGGGGTGACGGCTGCCGGAACCTCAGGAATAACAATAAATGCAAAAGGTCTTGAGGATGTTTCGGGCAATTATTATTTCAGTTACCGGCCGGGAGTGCTCACGGTGGGTGCTCAGACCATAGGAACTCAGCAATTCAGCCTAGAAAGCGTTATAGCAGAATACAATGCAGATATGCACTACCCGCAGCTCACAAATACGCTTGGGCTGGCAATAAATTATGAGGTATCAACCACAGGAGAACCGGGTTCGTACACGGCGTGGAGCGGCGGAATACCAGGACGCATGAATGTTGGCAGGGTGTATGTGAAGGCAACAGCGGGCGGAGCGGGAACAAATTATGATCTGGCTGAAAGATATGCAACAATTGAAGTTACCAAGGCGCCGCTAAATGTGACGGTGAACGATGCAAGCGTACAGTTTGGTGAGGAGCTTGACGGGCTAAGCATAAAACCCATAACAGGATTCAAGAAAAATGAAACTCAGACGGTAATAGTGGATGAAAGCGCTATAGCCTTTGCGGTAGATCCGCAGTATATAGCGGGTGTAACTGCGGCAGGCACGCCAAATATAAAGATATTGGCATCCGGACTTGTGGATAGGTCGGGCAATTATGAATTTAACTACGAACCGGGAAATCTTGAAGTAAAACCGGTGCAAACGCCTGTAACAATAACGATAGACGAAAAGCAAAAAGTCTACGGCGCGCAGGATGAAGCGCTTACGGCAACGGTGAAAGGCGCGCCTGCCTCGGCCATTCGCTTCAGGCTGAGCCGCGCTGAGGGCGAAGATGCGGGCAGCTATGCAATAACCGCGGATGTTGCCAAAAACACGAATTATTCCAACATAATAGTGGAGAATGCCAACTACACCATTACAAAAGCGCCTCTTACGGCAACCGCGGGAACCTATGTGGTGACGCAGGGAGCCACTCCGCCGGAATATGGCGTGAGCTATTCGGGCTTTGTTAGAGGTGACACGGAAGCCAGCCTTGCAAGGCCTGCCGCAGCCACAAGCGATTATACCCCGGCCAGCCCGGCGGGCACTTACGCGGTTGTTGCAAGCGGTGCGGCTGCAAAAAATTATGACATAAGCTATGTAAATGGAAGCATATTGGTAAATCCCGCTGCGGTGCCGGTTCTTACGGTGGACTATTTAACAGCGCCTTATAGCGGCGCGGCCTACACTATAGGCGCAAGGCTTACAGATGCAGGCGGAGAGGAGATCACCGCCGCTATAGAATATGAAATGGCGGATGGTACGTGGACAACAGCACGGCCCACGGCGGTTGATGTTGCGGACAGCAGAGATACCATAATTGCCAGAGCCAACGTTGATGGAAGCACGGTTTACGGTGTGGGCGGCATTGTTGTGACGCCGCTGGAAGCAACGGTAACAGCAGCAAGCGCAACTAAGGCAGCAGGTGAGGCGGATCCGGTGTTGACTGCCGCAGCGGCAGGCTTCCTTCCCGGCCAAACTCCCGCATATACGGTAAGCCGCGTTGCGGGTGAAGCGGTGGGTACATACGCAATAAATGTTACATTGCGTGGCGGCACGGAAAACTACAATGTAAGAGCTGTTCCCGGTACGCTAACAATAACGGCGGCGGCAGCGGCGGCAACAGCGGCAACAGCGGCTACCACTACGCCCCCTGCGCCTCCCACGGTAAACCTGCCGGATCAGCAAACTCCACTGGCGGGTGGCCCGGCAGCCAATCAGGGCGGAGCAGAAGGCACGGATCTGGTAACGCTGGATGAAAACGAAGTGCCGCTGGCCGCAAAAACCCCCGAATGGGCGCTTTTGAACCTGCTGCTGGCAATATCTACAGGCATAATAATGCTGGTGCTGGTAATAGGCTACTTTGCCGGAAAGAAGAACAAGCGAAAGGCGGCTGATGTAGAGCGCAGGAACCCTGCGGAGCTTAAACGCAAAGGTATTATGAGGTTGGCAAGCATAATTGCAACGGCTGCTGCGGTCATAGTGTTTATACTCACGGAGGACATGCGTAATACAATGATTTTTGTAGACCAGTGGACAGTGTGGATGGCTGTGATTGCTGCCGTGCAGGTGGCTGTGGCTGTATTTTCAAAGAAGGGGCGTAAAAAGAACGAAAATAAAATGGATACGGCAAACGCACAGCATGCTTAAAAAAGTGTAGCGCGGTAATTAAACCTTGCGGCAAATGATACGAAAATTATTTGGCTAGGAGTAGGCTTATTATAGCTATACCAAGCAGTGTAGGGTGCGGTTACTAAAGAATGTGAAATACCCTCCGTATTGGTTTTACAGAAACGGGGGGTATTTGATTTTTAGAATATCAACATAAAAACTTGCCGCGCCGGATGCCGAAACGCACTGCGAATGCATGCCGCTATAAATTGTGATGCTTTTGAATGTCAATTGATCATCTCATAGACTGCCCGCCGTTTACGCTTATGTTTTGCCCGGTGATATACCCGGCGGCGTCTGAAGCCAAAAATACTGCGGTCTGTGCAATGTCATCTGCTGTGCCCATGCGGTTCATGGGAACGTCATTTGGGTCTATCTGTGTTCCCAGCTTTTGCGTCATTTCCGTTTCGATTATGCCGGGGGAGATGGTGTTTGCCGTAACACCTGAATCTGTCAAATGTTTTGCCAATACTTTTGTAAGCATTATTACGCCAGCTTTTGATATGGAGTAGTGCGCGCCGGCATATTTGGCGCCGCGCTCGCCTGAAATCGACCCCAGATTTATTATTCTGCCCCTTTTTTGCTGTATCATGGGGGGAAGCAGCTGCTGTGTCAAAAAGAATGTACCGCGGATATTTACGTTCATAACACGATCCCATTCTTGTGCGGTCATTTCAAGCAGGGGAACGGCGGCGGTAACGCCTGCGTTGTTCACCAGCGTATCAATATTGCCAAATTCCTGCACCAGTCGGTCAAGCAGTGGGGGGAAGGAGGTGGTATCGCCCACATCCAAAACAATGGAATATATGCTTTTGCCGTACTCTTTTAGCTGTTTTGAAGCTTTTTGCAGTGCTTGTTCGTTTACATCTGCCAGTGCAATATCCGCACCATTTTGTGCGAATGCTGTTGCAATTGCCAGCCCTATGCCTGAAGCGCCTCCTGTGATGAGCGCACGGCGGTTGTGTAATGGTTTGTTCATAGTTGCGTTCCCTTCTTCGGCATGTTTTCAAATATCACTATAGTATGTGTTCCTGTGCCTGCGCCAATATTTGCTCAATAGGCTCGTCGGTTTGCACAACGCGCAGCATGAGCTTGTCTATCACCTTGCAGATATAGTGCCAATCGGCACGGCGCGGCAATGTGTGTACATTTTCATAAATACTGTCAAGCTGATAATAATACGGAATTACAGAGTTTACGGTTTCGTTTTGCCAGGTGGATTTTCTGCAGCCAATTCCGCCCAGTAGCGTTAGAGAAACGTCGTTTTCGGGCGAAACCGCGTGCTTTATATAATCATACGCAAGCTGCTTTTGTTTACTGCCGCTGCTTACACACCAGGTATAATATACATTTAGTGAAAGCGGAGAACCGGCATTATGCGGTATGGGCGCGATGCCCACACGTCCTTTGGTTTTTGAGTCCGGCGCGGTCTCGCATAATGTCGCGAAGCCAAACCAGTTTACCATCAAAGCTATCTCGCCATTGGCAAACCGCCACGCGCTGCCAATAGATTCAAGGTTCTTGCTTTCAGGATGAATGAAACTCTGCCGCATCAGTTTGCGGTATCTTGCCATAGCCTGCGCTGCCTGAGGGGTGTTTAGCGTTATGTTGCCCAAAGGGTCGGTCAAGCTGCCGTCATAGCTCCACACCTGCAAAGCAAAGTCAAACACGTTGTTGTGCCCATCGGGGTACAGCGCAAACACCGTTCCGTAAAGATTGCTTGAAGGTTCGTTAAAAAAGCTTGCCAGCCGCTCAAAATCCTCCCAGGTGGAAGGTAAAGAAAGGTGTACGCCGTATTGTGCTAAATAACGTTGCTTGTTTTTGGGATCTTCAAACAAATCCTTGCGGTATATCAAACATTCCGGCCCGCAGTGAAAGGGTATACCCAGTATTTTTTCGCCTTCAAATGCTTGCAGCCCAAGTTGAGCGCGGTTCCAATCCTGCGGATAGCCCTGCGGAGCAGAACGCTTTATGTAGGGCGCGAGGTTTTCCACTGCGCCTGCCGCATCGCACTGCGCTATCCAATCTGTATTTACATGGGCAACATCATAATATCCGTTTATGATCTGTTCATGCAGCTGCGGAAGATCAAGCGTTATAAATTCAGGCTGTATATTTGTTCCGGTCTCCGCCTGAAAGCTGTCCCAAAACTGAGATACCGCAACCTCAAACGGCTCGAATTTGCGAATGAGAATGCGAAAGCTCATGTGAGCACACGATCCAATCTGGAGTAGCCGCCATCGTTCACTATTATCTCGCCGGTGAGATGCGTCGCGCGACCGGAAGCAACGAACACCACAAGATCGGCAAATTCTTCAATTGTGGTCATGCGGCGGCCAAGCGGTATATTGCTCTCCGCCCTGCGCTTTATTGCCTCAGGGTCAGGAAATTCCGCCGCCCATTTTACATAGGCGTTTGTCCATACAGAGCCTGGTACTATACAATTCACACGCACGCCCTTATCTGAAAAATACGCCGCCCATTCTCGTGTCAATCCGCAGATCGCGCCCTTTGCGGCCACATAGGCGCTGGTGTGTCCCTGACCGGTTATGCTTACGTGCGAGCCTATGTTTACCACGTTACCGCCGGATTCAACCAGCGCATCGTGCGCATAGTGCACCAGCGCGTAATAGTGAATAAGGTTTACGGCAAGCCCCTGCATAAATTCTTCCGGGGAAGAATCAAGCCCCAAATTGTTATTGAAGCCCGCGTTGTTTATTATGCTGTAAATACTGCCAAAATGACGGAGCGCTGTATCTATAACGTTTTTGCAGGCGGCGGGGTCTGAAAGCTCTGCGGCGAGATATAACACATCACCGCCTCGAGTATGCAGCTCTGCCTCAAGCTCCGGCCCCTCGTTGCCCGGACGATTCACAAACAATACCTTTGCGCCCTCATTTACCAAGCTACGCACTATTCCCGCGCCTATACCCTTTGTGCCGCCGGTAACTATTATTACCTTGTCTTTTAGATATAGATCCATAAAACATTCCTCCGTTCGTATTTTTCCAAAAATTGAAATCTGTAATACTTAACCGAGTGAGTGATGATTTTATATTGCCATTAAAAGCAGGATGTTTAAAATGAAAACCCAGCTATAACCGCCCATGCGTCTATGAAGCCTGTAAGCGTTCTTTGAAACAGCCCGTAGGAGATGAATTCTTCCGGCAATATGCCGTCAGGTTCGTATGCGCGCGTAAATTCGGGCAATGTGCTGAGCGCCTTTAAGGTTTTGGCGGAAACCTCACTGTCTATTCTTTCTTCAAATATGTCTCCATTTTGAAGTATCATCTGCTGTATACGCGGATGTATAGACATGCGCATTTTTGCTCCGCACAGGTCTTGGGTGTGGTAGGCGCCGCGCATACCGGCGGGCATCAGCTGCGCCAGATAGCCTTTTTCTTCAAATATACGGTAGGCGCGCTTTATTACGGCAGTACCAGACTGTATTATGTCGTCCTCCGCTATATTTGCGTGGGAATCACATGCAATATCCCGCAAATAATCGTCCTGACGGCCCACCATTATTACCGCGTTGCACGGGCGCGGCTCAATACCGTTTTGCTTCGCGCGCTCTCTGCCCGCTTCATAACGCTGCGCTATGGCTATGGCCTGAGAAACAGTGAAGCTAACGGTTGCCGTTAAGCATATGCCTTGTGCTGCGCATTCTTCAATGGCGGCAAGACCGGCCTGCGTAGCGGGGATCTTGACAGATATGTTTTCGGCCCAACTATTTATGCGCAGTGCTTCTTCAACCATACGCTCAGTATCAAAGCTGTAATTTGGGTTTACCTGCGCGCATACATAGCCGCTCTCGCCGCCAGATTGTTTGAAGGCTGCAAGCAAATGGGGGGATAGCTCTTTAGTGATGGTTTCTATAATGGCAAATGCTCGTTCGTCAGTAGTTTTGTAGGCGTTTATATAGTCCGCGTTTTGTGAAAGCAGGGCGTGCTTGCCGTTTAGCGCCTGCGATATGAGTACGGGGTTCGTTGTGATGCCTGACGCGCCGCGCTGAAGCGCACAAAGCAGTTCCTGCACATCTGCAGAATCATGCCACCAGTAGGCGGGCGTATTTGCGTTTAGTTTTTGTAAATAATCCATTGCATTCCTCCAAAGCGCGGGGAAAGGGGTGGGTGGCGTCAAATCATGCCGTCCCAGGACGAAATTTTTTCCTGACTCAGCTCCTCTTCGTCAAACCAGTGTGTGGTAACGCTTTTAGTTTGCGTGTAAAAGCGTATGCCGTCCTTACCAAGGCAGTGCAGATCGCCAAAGAAGGAACGCTTATGGCCTGAAAAGGGGAAGGCGCCCACGGGTACGGGTATACCTACGTTTATACCCACCATGCCGCCGTCTGTATGCGCGGCAAATTCACGCGCATAAAAGCCGTTTTGAGTGTAAATCACAGAGCCGTTTGCAAAAGGATTTTTGTTCATGAGCGCAAGCCCCTCTTCAAAAGATGAAACGCGCTTTATGCACAGCACAGGTCCAAATATCTCGTTTGTGCCAACCGTCATTTCAGGGGTAACGTGGTCAAAAATGGTGGGGCCTATGTAGAAGCCGTTTTCGCATTCCTTAGGAACACGGGGATCGCGTCCGTCCAATATGAGCTTTGCCCCCTCAGCAATGCCCTTTTCTATCCATTCCATCACAAATTTTCTGTGCTCTGCGGATACGACTGGCCCAAGCTGCGTTGCCTTATCGTATGCGAGCCCAAGCTTGAGCTTGCTGCTAAGCTCCACCAGCTTGGCTGCCAGATCATCTGCTATAGTCTCATGTGCCACCACTACGGGCAACGCCATACAGCGCTCTCCCGCACAGCCGAAAGCGGAATTTATTATGCCGCGCGCGGTGCGTTCTATGGGAGCGTCCTCCAGCACAAGCGCGTGGTTTTTGGCTTCGCAAAGTGCCTGCACACGCTTTCCGTGGGATGCGGCGCGTTCGTATATGTGCAGCCCTATCTTAGTTGAGCCAACAAAGCTGACGCCGCATACATCAAGATGCTCCAGCAAAAGGTCGGCCTCTTTGCGCGAGCAGGTTATTATATTAAGCACGCCGTCAGGCAGACCCGCCTGCTGATACAGCTCTGCAATACGCATGCAGGTCATGGGGGTCATACTGGCCGCTTTTATAACTACAGTATTGCCGCAGGCTATGCACATGGGCGTCATCCAGCCCATGGGTATCATGGCGGGGAAGTTGAAGGGTATTATTCCGGCAAATACACCCACTGATTGGCGGTACAGCACCGTATCATAACCCGGTGAGGCGTTCATCAAGGATTCGCCCATCATTAAAGAGGGAGCTCCGCAGGCAATTTCCGTACCCTCCTTGGCCTTGAGAACATCGCCCATCGCATCATCGTAAGATTTGCCGTTTTCGCGTGCCACCAAAAGAGTTAGCTCTTCAAGGTTTTCTTCTATCAATTGACGCACCTTATACAGTATCTGCACGCGCTTCAACACCGGTGTGGCAGACCAGCCGGGAAATGCGGCCTTGGCAGAGGCTACTGCTTTTTCTACTTCGGAGGCGGTACAACAGGGTGTTTTTGCAATAACGCTGCCAACGCTGGGGTCGTATACGTCCATTGTTTTTGTGGATTCGGAATCAATCCATTTTCCATCAATAAAAAGTTTCAGCTGCTTCATATAATACCTCCAAAAAGTTTTGAAATAGATTGCTTATTGCTATATTGAACGGCAGGAATCACGCAGTACAAGACGTGTATCCAGTGTGACGGGCGCGGCTTGTTTGCCAAATTCCATCTGATCCAGCAGGAGCCTGGCTGCCGCCTGCCCCTTTTCAAAAAACGGCTGCCGCACTGTGGTGAGCGGGGGATCGGTATATCCAGATTCGGGAATGCCATCAAAGCCTATTACGGAAACATCATCCGGTATGCGCAGGCCGCGCTCGCGCAGCGCACGCATAGCGCCTATTGCCAAAATATCCCCATATACAAATACACCTGTAAAGGGTACGTTATTATCTAAAATCTCCAGCATTGCGTCATGCCCGCCCTGCAACGTGGCTTCACAATGCGCCACTAAACGGGGATCGAACCGCAGACCGTTGCGCTTTAGCACATCACAGTACCCGCTATATCTAAGCTGGGTGTTGTGCAGATTGTTGGATGCCATTATGGTGGAGATGTGCCTGTGCCCGCAATCCACCAGATATTGAACAGCCTTTGACGCGGCTCCGAAATTGTCTATATCCACTATGGGCATGTTATCCACGCCGTTTATTGTGGTGGTGGAAGCGTAGGGGATACCCTCTGCGCTGAGCGCGCCCACTATATTGCTGTCCTTTGCTTCTAGGCGAATCATCAAAAATCCGTCAACCCGTTTTTGGCGGTATAAGTTCACAAGCTCTAGAGGGTTTTTGGTGTTGCAAAAAAGCATGAAATATCCGCGGCTTTGCAGTTCGTTCAGTATACCCAGCAATATCCCCCCGTAGAATGAGTTGGTAAGCACATACACCATAGATTGGGGAACAATTATGCCAATGCAATTACTTTTCATTGATTGAAAGCCACGCGCCATGGCATTTGGCACAAATCCGCTCTCTTCAATTATTTGCAGTATACGCTTGCGCGTTTCCTTGTTTACGTCTCCCCGGTTGTTTAGTACGCGGGATACTGTGGAACAGGAGACACCCGCAATTTCTGCTATTGTTTTTATAGTCATATAAACCTCATGTCCAGCGCAAAGATGCATTGCCGCTGCTGTATATCTCAAGCGGCGCCCAGCCCGTTTCCACAAATTGAGACAGTGTACGCTGAAACAATCCGTAGGTTGAGAATTCTTCAGGTTTTAAGCCGTCTGGCTCATAGGCACGAACAAATTCAGGAATGCGCATCAATTTTTGTATGATATGCTCGTCTATAGGAGTATCTATATTCAATTCTTTGGGGGGGTCTGCCTCCAATACCATTTGTTGTATCCTTGGGTGCAGGCTCATTGTCATTCTGGCACCAGCAAGCTGCGTTACGTGATATACTCCGCGCAGCCCCGCTGGCATGATGATGGATCGTGAACCCATGCTCTGCAAAATGGTATAGGAACGTTTGGCAATTGCAAGGCCGCCCCATATTATTTCATCTTCTGTTAAGCCCGCGTCAATATCTGAATTGCAGTCACGTATATAATCATCTACCCGCCCTATCTGCTGCACAGCGAAGCAGGGGCGCACCGTAACGCCGCTTTGGCGGGCGCGTTCTGCGCCCCGCGCATAGCTTTGCGCCACCGAAATAGCCTGTGCCACGGAAAAATTCAATGTAGCGCAGATGGCGATGCCTTGTGAGACAAGCTCCTCCATCACGGCTATGCCCGCTTTGCTGGAGGGTAGCTTTACGGCTATGTTTGGCGCCCATGAAGCAACGCGCTGCGCCATTTCCAGCATACCCTTTGAATCTGTTGCCCTGGTGGGATTTAGCTGACCAAAGGCATAGCCGTTTTCGCCGTTGGTTTTTTCATACATATCCGTAAAAAAGGAAGCCGCGTGCGTAGCCACAATGCGCAGCAGTGTTTCAGCACGTTCTTCAAACTGAAGATCATCTGTAAGTGAGGACAGATCGTACTCTTCCGGACACGCGCACAGCGCCTTATATGTGAGCACGGGATTTGTGGTGACGCCCAGTGCGCCCATGGCCTTTGCGCAAGTGATCTCTTGTGATATTGCAGAATCGTGCCACCATTTTGTGGGTGTCTCGCTGAGCCAAGAAAGATAATCCATATCATGATCCCTTCTGATGTATTAAAAAACGTTTTCGGAAACGATACCGATAAGGTGAGAAACAGTTTACTCTGTATAACAATTGATGATGGTTGCTTTGCGTCCGCTTGGCATGTATTCTAGCACTTGCAATATTCCTTGTCAATAAGCAACTGTAAATGCAAAATAAAAATCATTGGCTTTTTTGGCAGAAAAAAAGGATAAGCGCAAATGAGTGTAGAATACATACAATACACTCATATCGGAAACGTTACCGAAAACCGGCATAATTTTTTTTAATATCGTTTTTGAACATTGGAGGTTACTGATGAAAGCAACGTGGATCAAAGAGGCGTATAAGGTTTTTTCAGGAGAAGCCGTAGCGCCGGAGGTTGGCGCGGGAGATGTTTTGCTGAAGCCTTTATACATTGGCTTGTGCGGTAGTGATCTAAACGCTTACATGGGGCTTTCACCCATGGTGGAATACCCTGTCATACCCGGCCATGAAATAAGCGCGCTCGTGGTTGAAAAAGGCTGTGATGTGCAGGAGCGCATATCTGTGGGGATGTGCGTTACTGTGAAGCCATATTTTAACTGTGGAAAATGTTTTGCGTGCCGCGCGGGAAAACCAAATGCCTGCAGGTATAATCAAACATTAGGGGTACAGCGTGATGGCGCGATGTGCGGCTTGATTTGCGTTCCGCAAGAGCATGTGTTTTGCGCAGAGCTGAAAGACGAAAAAACCTTTTCGCTGGTAGAGCCTATTGCGGTGGGTTCGCACATTGCCACTAGGTGCTCTGTGGCGGATGAAGATGTGGTTTTGGTTCTGGGGTGCGGCGCTGTGGGGCTGGGCGCAATAGCGGCATGTTCGTATATAGGCGCAAGCGTTATTGCCGTTGATGTAAATGCAGAAAAGCTGGAAATCGCAAAGAAATTTGGCGCAAAGCATTTGG
>CAYXBW010000049.1:0-18872 GCA_964463305.1 uncultured Christensenella sp.
TTATCCCAAAAATCATAAATCGACGCATCATGGCTGCCAATGTTATTTAAGCATTGGCAGCCCTTTTTTAACGCAGCAATCAAATATATCTCAACAAAAACTTCATTGCGATTTTAACATAATACAGCCTGCAGATAAGATCAGCGTTAAACCGTCTATCTATGCTTTAACGCCTGCCCTTTATTTCCAGCCAATACCCGTCGGGATCGTTTATAAAGTATACCCTCATGGCCTCATTTGTGTAGCATACGCATCCCATCTCTGTATGCAGCTTGTAAGCCGCTTCATAATCGTCTGTCATCAGACAGAGGTGGAATTCCTCGTCACCCAGATCATATTTGCCCTCTTTTTCCTTTAGCCATGTTAGCTCCAGCGTAAAATCCGTATGCCCGTCACCCAGATATATTATATGGTAGCTGCCGTCTTGCGCCTTCTTTTCCCGCACCGGCTTTAGGCCCAGCGCCTTTTCATAAAACGCGAGGCTGGCCTCCATATCCGTTACATTGTAATTATTGTGGTCAAAACTAAAATCCATATTTTTCTCCTCTTCCCGTTAAATTATCATACGATAAAATTATACAATACACTGCCGGAATATGGTATACTCCAATTATGAAACTACTGGAAAAAATACAAGCGGGAAAACCATACTTTATAGCCGAAATGTCTGCCAACCACGCCGGAAGCCTGCAAAACGCGCTGGATATTGTTCGTGCGGCGGCAGCGGCCGGCGCGGACTGTGTGAAGATACAAACCTACACGGCAGACACAATGACGCTAAACTGCGAAAACGAGTATTTTAAAATACACGGCGGTTTGTGGGACGGCTACAAGCTGTACGATCTATACAGCGAAGCAATGACGCCGTGGGAATGGCACAAGCCCATAATGCGCGAGGCGCAGGAAGCGGGCATAGACTTTCTCTCCACCCCGTTTGACAGAAGCTCTGTAGACTTTTTGGCCGAAATGGACGTAGGCGCATACAAGATAGCCTCGTTTGAAATAACGGATCTGCCTCTGCTGCATTATGCGGCGCGGCGTGGCAAGCCCATGCTTATATCCACCGGCATGGCGCGCGCCTCAGAGATCGCCGAGGCGGTGGACGCTATACGCGCCGAGGGCAACAACAGCATAGTTCTGCTTAAATGCACAAGCGAATACCCCGCCCGCGCGGAGGATATGAACCTTGCCGCCATACCGGACATGGCGGATGTATTCGGTTTGCCCGTGGGTCTTTCAGACCATTCTTTGGGCAGCGGTGCCGCTGTGGCAGCCTGCCTTTTAGGCGCACGAGTAATTGAGAAGCACTTTTGCCTCTCGCGCGGTATAAAAAACCCGGACAGCGCCTTTTCTATGGAACCGGACGAATTTGCTGCAATGGTGCAGGATGTACAAGCGGCGCTTGACATGATGGGCAGTGCGCTGTACGGCCCATCCGGCGCGGAGGCCGCCAGTCTCAAATTTCGCCGTTCCATATTCGCCGCCTGCGATATTGAAGCCGGCGAGGATTTTTCTGCGGAGAATATACGTGTGGTTCGCCCGTCGGACGGGCTGGCTCCTAGATACTATCCGCAGCTCATTGGCACAAAATGCGCTAGATTCATATCGCGCGGGCAGCCGCTTTCGGAGGAGCACGTTTGCATAAAACTGAAATAGACGGACAAAGCGTAAAATTACGCGAAATAACCGCTTCCGATGCCGAGCTTATTGTTTCGTGGCGCAGCCTGCCACGCATTTATGAGCGTCTTTTTGACGCGCGTCCAATAACCTTAAAAAGCCATATGCGCTGGTTTGAACAAAACTATCTAAAAGATGAAACACGCACAGACTATATAATAATAGAAAAGGGAAGCGGTCTGCCGGCAGGCGTTGCGGGCATAAAAACCTCACCTGAATTCGCAGAGCTTTCCTATATGATAGGCGAGGAAGCCATGACGGGTCGCGGCCTTGCCAAAGACGCAGTCCGCACGCTTATGATGTATGCAAAGGAGCTTGGCTATAGCCTGGCAACTGCACGAATACTGGATGACAACCCCGCCTCTATCGGCCTTGTGCTGTCTCTTGGCTTTAAGCGCCTGCGTGCAGTGGAAACCGAGCGCCCGGCCAGCGTATACGGAGCAGAATTATGATAGGTATAAGGGTAGACGGTAACGCAACACTGGGCACAGGTCATATAATGCGCTGTCTTTCCATAGCGTCAGAGCTTAGCGCGGCAGGCGCTTCCCCTGTGTTTTTTTGTGCTGAGCACAGTGAACGCATAGCCGAAGCCGGTTACGAATGCGTGGCACTGGGCGGAAAATATAACGATCTTTCACAGGAGGATCTATCCCCCATTTTACATGAACACAGCATAAAAACGCTTCTGGTGGACTCATATTACACAGATGCCGCCTACTTTGAACGGCTTCTGGGCATAAATCGCGCCGTTATTTTTGATATGGGAAACAGCGGCATAGCCTGCGAGCTTTTGGTAGACTACAATATAAATTATGAAGATTTTAATTTCCCTCATGCAAAAAAAACCTTGCTGGGGCCTTTATACGCGCCTCTTAGAGCAGAATTTGGCGGAAAACATTCACGCAGCTTCATGCAGGCGCGCTCTGTTCTTTTTACTGCGGGCGGCTCAGACCCCGCCGGCATAACTGTGCGGGCAATAGAAGCCTTTGCTGCACAGCCCTGGTTTAATAGTATTGAATTTCGAGTGGTAGTGGGCGGGATGAACGCGTCGGCAGCCAAAATAAAGGCCAAAGCTTCTCTCTTTCCCAATATTATAATATATGAAAATGTCTCCAATATGGCAGAGCTTATGCGCGGCAGCGATCTTGCTCTATGTGCTGGCGGTACCACACTGTATGAGGTATGCGCCTGCGCACTGCCCTGCGTTGCGTTCAGCATTGCGGACAATCAAGACGACATGATAGCCGGCATGGAGCGCGCGGGCGTAATGCTCTCTGCTGGAATATATCGCTTTGGCGCAAAGGAATGCCTCTCACGCATGTCTCGCGAAGCGGAGCGGCTGCTGGGAGACGCCGCCCTGCGTGAAAGGCTTTCCTCTGCGGCACGTTCGCTTGTGGATGGCCACGGTGCGGCACGTATAGCGCGTGAAATATTATCTATTGAATGAAACCCCTCTCCAAACTGCTGCGTATAATTAAATACCCTTGCTCAACCACATTTTCTTTTATCTCCTGTCAGAAATATAGTGTATATGCACTTATAGCTGTTCCACACTTGTTCCCACCACACCAAGTAAAACCCCATGCCGCTTTGTAATGCGCATAAACGCCTTAAAGACCGTCTGTCCAAAATCCAGCCCACTATTTTTTGCATTCTGCTAATTTCGCGCTTTCCAATTTAGCCATTTACTATTATTACGGTTTACATATCCACTATTTTTGTTGCCACGCTCCGCTCAAATGCCGAGTCATGCTCCACAAAGAGCATGGCAGGTTTTGAATCAGCTATTGCGCGCTCTATTTGCATGCGCGATATTATATCCACATAATTGAGCGGCTCATCCCAAATGTATAGATGCGCCCGCTGGCACAGACTGCGCGCCAGCAGCACTTTTTTTCGCTGCCCCTCGCTCAGCTCTGCCATATCCTTTTCAAATTGAGTCCGCGTGAAATCCAGCTTGCGCAGTATTGCCAAAAAGAGGCTGATATCCACCCCGCAGGCGCGTGCGTATTCCGCCAATCCTCCCGCCAAAGCAGATGAATCCTGCGGCACATACGATACCACCAGCCCGCTCCCAATTTTTACAAGGCCGGTATACGGAACATTCTCACCCGCAAACAGCCTTAAAGCGGTGCTCTTGCCGCAGCCGTTCCTGCCATGCAGCGCAATGCGCTCCCCCCGCCTTAGAGCCAGTTCAAAGTTTTCCAGGGCATTTTTTTCGCCATAGCGCACACAAACAGCCTTGGCCTCAGCCAGTATATCCGCATGGTATTGCAGCGGCTGAAAGAAAAGCTCGTCCGCTTGTTCAATATTTTTCAGCAAACGTGATTTTTCTTCCACGGCGTTTTGCCTGCGCCGCTCCGTTACCTTGCTGCGCTTCATCATTTTGGCGGCCATGTGCCCTATATGCCCTCTGTCCGGCCGCAATCCCGCCACCCGCTGACCATTCTTTGTGCGCTCCACACTATCAGACCATTCCGCCGACTGCCGCGCAGCCCTTTCAAGGCACGAAATATCGCTTCGCAGCCGCTCATTTTCCGCCAGTTCAAAATTGTCTTGCCTGTCTCGGTTTTCACGCCAACTACTGAAGTTTCCCTTTTGCAATTCTATATCCGCACGGTTTATGGAAAACACATGATCCACACAGCCATCCAGCAGCTCGCGATCATGCGACACCAGTATAAAGCCCTGCTTTCCACGCAAATAGCGCGCCAGAACCGCGCGTGCCTCCATATCCAAATGATTTGTAGGTTCGTCTATAAGCAAAAAACCTCCCTCTCGCAAAAAGAGTGCCGCCAGCTGCGCCTTGGTTCTCTCCCCGCCCGAAAGCGTGGAAAACGGGCGGTACATTATACCCTCTTCCACCTCCAAAGAAAACAGCTCCCGCCGCAAACGCCACTCCTCACCGCCCATACGCAGCGCAAGATCCAGTGGTGTTTCGTCTTCCAAATCCACTGCATAGGGAAAGTATTCAAATCCTATGGGCGCGCTTATGCTTGCCCCGCTGTCAAGCTCGCCCGAAAGCAGCTTTAAAAAAGTGGTCTTACCCCTTCCATTCCTTCCAATAAAACCCAGCTTCCAACTGCTGTCTATATTCAGTGTTACATCTTCAAAAATATTGTCATAACTGCCTTCATAGCAAAACGTCAACGAATTTATACTTATATTAGCCATAAATAAAACCTCCAAAAAAACAGGGACTGCGAGAAAAATCCGCAGCCCCAAAATTTGGAAGCATGTAAACCGCCATACGGCAGGTAAATTACAAAAATTTTTCTCGCAAACAGCTACGCAAAACAAAGATACAAAATCCTGTTGATTGTAGCAATAATATTGTTAGCAAGAAAATTTCCGCATTCGCCCTCTCCGTTCATATTCATATATTCTGTGAAATGCTTTTTTATAACAAAAAGCATTTTTGCTTATTGGGTAATTTTACCACGTGTATATTGCTTGGTCAAGAAGTGTTTTTCATATGCACATAAAACGCATAATATAATGCCTGCACAAAGCACGCATCACAACTTATTGTATATGCACCAATCACGCGTTTATTAGCTTTATAAAAGCCAATACGCGTTCCAATACCGCATCTCTGTTTTCCTCTGTAAGCTCCAAAACCAGCGTGTCCTTTCGCTCCATTATATCTGTTAGCCAGCAATCTCCCGCTGCCTTTAGCGTGCCCAGCACAGGTTTCTTCCCGTCCAGACAGCGAAAAACCTCCGCCTTGAAAAGCTCCTCTTCACGTTCCAGCGTACCCAGCTCATCCATAAATATAAGCGCTGCGCCATCGCTGCGCGCCCTCTCAAGGTAACCCGCACCAAACCGGCCAAACACCTCCGCCACAGGTATACAGCTTCCCTCTCCCGTTTTTACAGAGATTGGCTTGTCATTGTCTCCATCCATTACCCAGGGGGACAGCGCGTGTATGTAGTGCCCGGCCACACGCCCGTTTATATGGTATTCCCGTGTAATAAAGCCGCTTGGAGCTGAGTCCACACAGCCCAGCGCATATTCCAAAAGTGTGGATTTTCCCGCATCGCGGCAGCCTGTAACAAAAAGGTTTTTCACACCCGCAAGCCGCTCCGCATCCTCCGCACAATCCACATCCTCCAGCTCCAACGCGCTAAGCACAGGGTAAAGCCGCAGCATATCTTCATGCCTTGCTATTACCGCGCTTCCGCTCTCTCCCTCAGCCAGGCTTTGCAGCTCTGAAAAAAGCTCTGCCGGAAAAAGCACCGGATTCCCCCGCCTGCCCCCGCTGGACAGCGCGGCTATTCCTCCCCTATAGTCTGCCAGCATTGCCGCCACGGACGCCCCGCTTATGTATGGCTGGTCGCATACGCAAAAAAGGCAGGCATCCATATCTGCCATTTGCTCCAATCCCAATCTTATGGTGTGCCGTACACCCGCAGAGGGCGAGTCGTTCATCACCACATAATATCCACGTCCATACGCCGCCTCGGCAACCTCTTTGTACGCAGTCACTGCCACCGCTTTGGAAAAAGAAGCGGGCGGCAGCGCATCCATAGTATTTTCTATTAGCGTTTTGCCAAAAAAGCTGGTAAGCAGCTTATTGGAGCCAAATCGCTCTGAAAGCCCTGATGCCAGCAGCACACAGCCTATTTTCATATTACCTCCAAAAGCGGCAGGCTCCCCGCTTCACATATCTGCCCCCGTTTTCGATCAAAATTTCACCCGCACGCACCGCCATCTGCCCGTGAAGCAGCACAATCTCTGCCCTTCCGCAAATCTCAAAACCCTCATATGGCGTAAAATCACAGCGGGAATGCTGGGTTTTTGCTGTTACCCTGCCTGTGTAATCTCCATCCCATATAACAATATCCGCATCCGCGCCCTCGGCAAGCGCCCCCTTGTATGGGTACATGCCAAAGAGCTTAGCCGGATTTTCCGCAAGCAGGCGGCACATATCTTCTTCTGTGATACGCCCCGTCTTTACGCCATAGGTATATATAAGCTGCGGACGCAGCTCTACACCGGGCGCTCCGTTTGGTATCTTGGAAAAATCCTCTCTCCCAAGCTGCTTATCCGCCCACATGAAAGGGCAGTGATCCGTACCTATAGTGTCTGCATCTCCCCCTTCTACCGCCTGCCAAAGCGCCGCTTCATCCGCCTTTTTGCGAAGTGGAGGAGACATTACATATTTCGCGCCTTCAAAGTTTGATTGCATATACACCATTTCATCCAGCAGCAGGTATTGCGGGCAGGTCTCCACGTATACCTTGCGCCCGGCACGCCTTGCGCGGAGCACCACTTCAAGGCCGGCTTGGCTGCTGAGATGCACTATATTCACGGGGCAATCCGCCAGCTCTGCAATTGCAATATAGCGGTTTATAGCCTCCGCCTCCACCGTATCTGGGCGGGAGAGCGGATGCGCCGCCGTACCCATATTTCCCTCCGCCAGCTGTTTTTTTATAAGCTCATTTACAAGATCGCCATTTTCGCAGTGCATACCCACTATTCCACCCTGCTTCTTCACCTCGCAAAGCACCTCATAGGTCTGCGCATCCGTAACTCGCAATGCGTCATAAGCCATATACAGCTTGTATGAGGTAACGCCCTGCGCGGGCATTTCTGCAATCTCCCGCTTCACGCCATCATTCCAGTCTGTTATTGCCATATGAAAGCCGTAATCACATCCACTTTTGCCATCTGCCAGCGCATGCCAGTTTTTCAGCGCCTCTGTAAGTGTTTCGCCCTTGTTTTGCGTGGCAAAATCCAGCACAGTTGTAGTTCCGCCCGCTAAAGCCGCGTGAGTACCGCTTAAAAAATCGTCTGCAGTGTGCGCCACTCCCGTTTCCATATCAAGATGCGTATGCGGGTCTATAAATCCCGGAAAAATGCTGCGTCCCGCCGCATCCAGAACCTCCGCATTTGGCAGGCTTATATTTTTATCAATGCGCTCTATCTTTCCATCCGCAATGAAAATATCTGCCTCAAAAGAGCCCTCACCCGAAACCAACCTGCCATTTTTTATGATAAGCTCCATAGCCCGCCCCCCTATGCAATTTGCTTTTATATTGAAATTTATACGTTTATTTTATCATTCGCCACACATATATGCAAACAGCCGCCATTGTTATACAGAGCAAAAATTGATATAATATATAAAATTTGTTGCAGCATTGTTTTTCTTTAAAAACGGGGATTGGCCGGAGGTGGTTATTGATATGAACGAATATACGGAAAGAGCGGTGGGCCGCAGTTTGCCGCGTGTAGACGCACCCGAAAAGGTGAACGGCCAGGCACGCTTTACAGACGACATGCTGGACAGGCCTGCGCTGATAGCGCGTGTGCTCCACAGCACTATAGCAAATGGAAGGGTTATCCGCATTGATACTGATAGGGCAAAGGCGGCAGAGGGCGTGGAAGCCGTTTTCACCTGCTTTGACGTACCGGATACCCGCTTTCCAACAGCCGGACACCCCTGGTCTACAGACCCTGGGCATCAAGACGTGGCAGACAGAAAGCTGCTGGATGACCGCGTGCGCTTTTATGGCGATGATATAGCTGTGGTTGTTGCGCAAGATGATATCTCGGCAATGCGCGCACTAAAGCTGATAGAAGTTCAGTATGAGGAATACGCTCCGCTTTTATCTGTAGAAGCGGCATTGGCAAAGGGTGCAACGCCGCTTCACCAAGCATTTCCGGATAACATACTGAAATCTACCAGCTACGAGCTGGGTGATATGGCGGCAGCAACAAGCGAAGAGGGGCTGCTGTGCTTTGAGGGTGATTTCAGTTTGCCTATGGTACAGCATTGCCACATAGAAAATCCCATAGCTTACGGATATATGGAGCGCGGGCGGGTCGTGGTGGTTTCCTCCACACAGATCCCGCACATAGTTCGGCGGGTCATAGGTCAGGCGCTTGATCTGCCATGGGGCAAGGTGCGCGTTATAAAGCCTTTCATAGGCGGCGGCTTTGGCAACAAGCAAGAGGTGCTGTATGAGCCTCTGGCAGCCTGGCTCACCACCAAGCTGGGCGGACGCTGCGTAAAAATAGACACTCCGCGTGAGGAAACCTTTATAAACACGCGTGTGCGTCACCCAATGGATTTTCACATCAAGTCGTGGGTTCGAAAAGATGGGCGCTTTGTGGCGCGGGAGCTTACCGGTTTTTCAAATCAGGGCGCGTATGCCTCGCACGGTCACGGCCTAATAGCAAATGCAAGCACGGTTTTTCGCAATCTATATCAGGATGAGAAAGCCACAAAGGGAACCGTTACAACCGTTTTTACAAACCTGCCTACAGGCGGTGCGATGCGTGGCTACGGCATACCTCAAATAATTTTTGCCATGGAATCCCATGTGGATGATATAGCCCGCGCGCTTAAAATAGATCCTATAGAGATACGCAAAAAAAACATTATGCAGCAGGGCTACAAGGACCCTTATACAGGCATAACCTCACACACAAACGGGCTGGAGCAGTGTATAGAGCGCGGCAAACAGTTTGTTGATTGGGATGGCTTCCACAAAAAATATGCGAACCAAACGGGCGATGTAAGGCGCGGTATTGGTATGGCTGCTTTCTCTTACAAAACGGGCGTATACCCTATTTCGCTTGAGACTGCCTCCTGCCGTATGGTAATGAATCAAGACGGCAGCTTGCAGCTTGTGATGGGCGCAACGGAAATAGGCCAGGGTGCGGACACCGTATTTTGCCAGATGGCGGCAGACAGCGTGGGCATAGCCTTTGATGACGTTCACATAATTTCCACACAGGATACAGATACCGCCCCGTACGATCCCGGAGCCTACGCCTCCCGCCAAACCTACGTTTCCGGCATGGCCGTGAAAAAAACGGGCGGCATACTGAAAGAAAAAATACTGTCATACGCAGAATATATGACAAAACGCCCGGCAGCAGAGCTTGACGTTGCTGCTGGAGCCATAATAGAAAAACAGAGCGGCAATAGGGTTATGCCGCTTAGTGAGCTTGCAACCGAAGCTTTTTACAGCCTGGAAAACTCTGTACACCTTACGGCGGAGGCCACCAGCCAGTGCAAGGACAACACTTTTTCAATGGGTGTGTGCTTTGCCGAGGTGGAGGTGGATATTCCGCTGTTAAAAATAGAAGTAAAACGCATAATAAATGTACATGATTGCGGCACGCTCATAAACCCCAAGCTGGCAGAAATGCAGGTACACGGCGGTATGAGCATGGGGCTGGGTTACGGGCTTTCAGAGCAAATGCTGTTTGACGAAAAGTCCGGCAAGCCGCTAAACGCCAACCTGCTTGACTATAAGCTGATGACCACGCTGGATACACCAGATCTGACCGCAGATTTTGTGGAGCTAGAAGACCCCACCGGTCCCTTTGGCAACAAGGCGCTGGGCGAACCGCCCGCGCTGCCGCCAGCCCCCGCGGTGAGAAACGCTGTTCTATTTGCCACCGGTGTGGCTGTAGACGCTCTGCCCATGACGCCGCAGGTGCTGCTTGAGAAATTCCGCGAGGCGGGTCTTATAGATGGAGGTGCGCTAAATGTTTGATTTTTTAAAGCTTTATGAGGCTGGAACGGTAGCCGAGGCGTTGGAGCTAAAGGCAGCGCATGAAAAGGCGCTGTACCTTGCGGGCGGAAGCGATATTCTAATAAAAATCCGTGATGGCAAGCTGCCTGAGGCAGAGCTTATAAGCATATTTAAGGTGGAGGAGCTGCGCGGCGTTTCGCTTGATGCGGACGGAACCATAATAATAAAACCGCTCACCAGCTTTTCACACGTGGCGGCAAGCGACATAGTTAAAAAGCACATACCCGTTCTGGGCGAGGCTGTGGACACCATAGGCGGGCCGCAGATACGAAACATGGGCACTATAGGCGGAAACATATGCAACGGCGTAACAAGCGCTGACAGCGCGTCCACCCTTTTTGCGCTGGATGCCCTGCTGGAGATAAGCTCACTCAACGGGATCAAGGAACTTCCCATATCGGAATTTTATTTGGGGCCGGGCAAAGTGGCGCTCTGCGGCGGGCTTTTGACCGCAATAAAGATACCCCGTTCATCCTATGCGGGCTATCACGGCGCGTATATAAAATACGCAATGCGAAACGCTATGGATATAGCAACGCTGGGTTGCTCTGTTAACGTGAAACTCTCCAGTGACAGGCGCAGCGTAGAAGCAGCACGCATAGCATACGGTGTGGCAGCGCCCACGCCCATGCGCTGCCACAATGCGGAGGCAGCGGTACGCGGTATGGATATAGCAAAAGCCATAGATACGCTTTCCAAAACCGCAGTTACAGAAATAACTCCGCGCAGCTCCTGGCGCGCTTCCAGGGAATTACGAATGCAGATAGCGGGAGAGATAGCCAAGCGTGCTTTCAAGGCGGCAGCAGGTCGCGCGGGAGGTGAGATATGATGGAAAAAGTACTCATAAGATGCAACATAAACGGCAAAGACATGGAAAGCTACATAGATCCACGCGCCTCCCTCACAGATATGCTGCGCTCAGATTACAGCCTTAACAGCGTAAAAAAGGGCTGCGAGGTGGGCGAATGCGGCGCATGTACGGTAATAGTGGACGGAGAAACGGTGAACTCCTGTATATATCTGGCCGTGTGGGCAGAGGGAAAATCTGTACGCACTCTTGAATCTCTCCAAGCAAAGGAGGGCGGTCTTACGCCGCTTCAGCAGTCCTTTATAGACGAGGGCGCAGTGCAATGCGGTTTTTGCACACCCGGCTTTATAATGTCTGCCACGGCTATAATAGAAAGCGGCAAGGAATATACCCGCCCAGAAATACGCCGTCTGCTGTCAGGTAATCTTTGCCGCTGCACCGGCTATGAAAACATTGTTACTGCGGTTGAAAAGGCGCTGCCTAAAAAGTAGCAAACCGCCATAGACCTTTCTATCCTTGTTTTATGCAAGGCGCGGCAAAAAGCAATTGTTCAAGAGGGATATCTGCATTTTTGATATCCCTTTTTTATGATCGCGCCGATCCGCAAAAGCAATTTTCCACATACCGTCGCCCCGTTCGGCAGGTTGCCGCGCGTGAAATATGCCTGCATAAGCGCGGTTTTGCTTATTCTTACATACGCGGCATTTCTCCGCTTATTTAAAAAAACAACCGTATGCGCAATTGACGCTACCGCCGTTTTTAGTTATGATAGAAGCTGTAGCTATTGTATATACTGCGCAGCGGGTATTCATTTTCTCATAACACCTGTTACGTTATAAAAAAATCATACTTTTTGGAGGGGATTATGCCACTTGTAAACACGAAAGAAATGTTTGAAAAGGCGGATAGGGAAGGCTATGCAATAGGTCATCTCAACACTCTCACCATGGACATGCTTCGCGGAGCGGTTGATGCGGCGGAGGAAAGCAACACGCCAATTATACTCGCTTATGCTGAGGTTTTTGAAAGCCTTATAAGCGTGGAAGATTTTGCCGCTATAGCAAAGCACATGGCGCAAAGAAGCTCTGTTCCCATTGCGGTGCACTTGGATCACGGCAGCAATTTTGACGTGGTTGTGCGGGCCATACGCGCTGGCTATTCTTCTGTAATGATAGATGCCTCAAACAAGCCGCTAGAGGAAAACATAGCCATAACAAAGCGTGTTACCGAAATGTGCAAGCCTATAGGCGTATCTGTTGAAGCGGAGCTTGGGCACGTTGGCGGGCTTGAGGGCGTATATGAAGACGGCGGCGATTACGACGAGGTACAGTATACCCGTGTAGATGAGGCCGAGCGGTTCGTTCGTGAAACGGGAATAGATTCCCTTGCGGTTGCTATAGGAACGGTTCATGGCGTTTACAAATCTGAGCCGAAGCTTAATTTTGAGCGTTTGGGCGAATTGAAGGCAGCACTGAAAATGCCGCTTGTTATGCATGGCGGTTCCGGAATAAGCGATGCCGACCTCAAAAGGTGTGTAGCGGATGGAATAACAAAGGTCAACATATTCACCGAAGTTACACTGGACGTTATGGATCAGTTTATGAGCGACAAAGACAAGAGCCTGCTGGAGCGCTGTGGCGACATGGCAATTCGCGCCAAGCAGTCATACATAAAGAAACTGGATGTGCTGGGCAGCCTTGGCAAAGCCTGATTGACACTTATGTATCTATATGGAGGGCGGTTTGATCCGCCCTTTTATTTTTAGCAAAGCGTTCTATCCAAATATGGTCATACCTCCTCATTCTTTCAACATTTTTACAATACAGGCAGAAATATCATGCAGAATATTTAACAAATGCGGTTCAAATTATTAATAATTCTTACATTTTTTGAAATCACTTGGCAGTTCTACCGGCAAAGTATATTATATAAAGCGTACTTTTTAGCTTTTAAAACAGAAATCTAATATGAATGGACCCTGCATGCGGTAGTTTATGGATATAGAAAAACGCAAAGCAATAGTAAAAAAGGAACTCATAAAGGAACTGCTGGCGGTAGTGCTGGGAGTTGCCGTATTTTTGGTTTTCATGAACATATATTACCACGCTCAGCCTGATTCTATGCGCGTGGCAGGTGAAATGACGCATAAAAACGGTGACCTATATTTTTATTCGGCCAGCAAAAAGGGCATAATAATTTACAGCGGCGCCAAGGTAGAGGAAGAATCCTATTCTCTGCTTGCCAAGGCGCTTCATGAAAAGGGCTACAATGTGGCAATTCCCCGTATGCTTTTCAAATTTGCTATTTTTTCAGGCGATAGAGCAAACGATGTGATAACTGCAAACCCGCAAATAGACGAATGGATAATTGCCGGTCATTCGCTGGGCGCAACCGCCGCCAGTATATATTTATATTTTCAAAGACCGCCAAAGGTAAAGGGATTAGTTTTTATGGGCGCATACCCATATAAAGATCTGTCATCCTTAAATATTTTCTGCCTAAGCATATACGGAGAAAATGACGGCGTAATGAGCAGAGACGATCCTTTTAAGCCTTCTGCCTACTATCCCAAAAATACCGTATTCGAAATTATAAAGGGCGGCAATCACGTTTTTTTTGGAGATTATGGGCGCGCACCGGATAATGCAGTGCCCGGAATTTCAATGCGTGAGCAAATAGACATAACGGCAAATCTTATAGATAAAGCAGCAGGCGGCTCATGAAAACACGCTAAAACGCTTGACATAAGCTTCGTAAAAACATTATACTTTCAAATGTATATACACCAGTATTTTGTGCGGGGATGGGAATATGGATGCAACGATCAGCCGAACGGAATGTTACGGAATAAAACTGCGCCGCGCCGCCGGCAATATAACCGAATATTATGACCGCATACTCAAGCCCGCCGGGCTTACTCTAAACCAGTTTTCGCTGCTGGGCAGCATAAATAAACTGGGCGTGTGCAGCATTGTTCAGCTGGCAAAAAACGTGGGGCTGGAGAAAAGCACACTTGTGCGCACACTCAAGCCGCTCTTGGGCGCGGGCTATATTGAGGATACCTCCATAAAGGGCAGCCGCAATCGTCAGCTGAAGCTTACAAAGCAGGGGCTTTTGGCTCTATACCGCGGAAACATACACTGGCAGGATGCTCAAACACATATACGGGAAGATATTGGCATAGAAAATATGGAGCTGCTGCTGGGCATGCTGGAAGCGCTTTGCGCTATAGAATAGAAACGGGGAAAAGCAATGGAGCTACGGCCATACAGGCGCAGAGCGCATTTTTATGAGACGGACGCAATGCGCATAGTTCACCATTCAAACTATATACGGTGGTTTGAAGAAGCGCGGGTAGATTTTATGGATCAAATTGGTTACAGCTACAGCAAAACCATGGAAACGGGAGTGGATATAGCTGTGCTTGAGGTGTGCTGCCGCTACAAGGCTATGGTATATTACGATGATACAGTAGATATTCGTGTATTTTTAAAGGGGCTTTCTCCCGTAAAAATGACCATAGGTTACGAGATATTAAGCACAGCAGACGGTTCTCTTAAAACAACGGGCGAAAGCACGCATTGCTTTTTAGATAGATCAACACACGGTATAGTTCGCCTAAACAAAACCGTGCCCGAACTGTTTGAGGCTTTAGGCGCTCACTTGATATAGCCCAAACAATCTTGCGCAATCTGGGTGCGTATTTTGCAAAACGCCCTGCCCTCACCAAAAGCCCGATTGATGCCGCCTTTTACTGGCTTTTTTTATTTGACTCACTTTATACAGAAAAAAGCAGTGCGGCACGCTTTTGGTGCACAATTTTCATACGGTCTATTATAAGGCCGCTTATTTTTTGTTTAAACTGCCACTATACTGCCGATAAATAGTATACAAACCGCTTTTTGCGGAAATAATCCAATTATTATGGAGGGTGTATTTGTAATGAGCTGTTATTATATCATAGGCATGAGGCTGGAAAGCCGCCGCCACAATGCGGAACTGCTTCAAAAAACGCTTACCGAAAACGGCTGCAACATACGGGTTAGACTGGGACTGCACGATACCAGCCCCGAATATTGCGCAGAGGATGGAATGATAATTCTTCAGCCCTGCGGAGAGAGGGAAACAGTGGAGAGTCTGGTAGATTCGCTCAATGCGCTGGAGGGCGTTACAGCAAAGCTTATGGATTTAAATTGACCGTTGCCCTGCGCGTTTAAACATGGTAAAATCTTATAAAATCAAGAAAAAGGCAGGTGTGTGGATGTCGGCAATATTGTGAGGGAAGCTATTTAACAGAGCAAACGCTCTTGTTTGTTTGTGTTGCCTTGCAAAAAGCCATATCCGCCTCTATGACCTGTTATATTTTTGGGTATATTCTGAGCGCGGATAATTCCGCGCTTTTTGTTTGGCACAGATATTAGGAGAATAAAAAATGAAATATGATATAACAGAGAATTTTAACCCCGAAATACTATTGGAAAGAATGATGGGGCCAAACGCTATGCTGCTGTCTGAAGAGTTGACCGTATATCTTCCGGATCATAGCGGCGCGCGCATACTTGATCTGGGCTGCGGCAGAGGTCTTTCCTCTGTACTTTTAGCAAAAAAATACCCCGGATCGCATATAACCTCTGCCGATCTATGGATAGAGCCGGAGGACAATATGCAGTTTTTCGATGCACAGGGTTTGCAGAACATACTGCCGCTCAAAATAGATGCCACGCAGGAGCTGCCCTTTGCCAAGGAGTGCTTTGACCTCATTTTCAGCGTGGACAGCTATCACTACTTCGGCGCAAACGGAGATATGCTGCCCAAGCTGCTGGATTACCTCAAGCCCGGCGGACATATAGCCGTTGCCGTTCCCGGCCTTAAAGAGCCTTTTGCGGCGGGAGTGCCGCGTGACCTTGCGCCCTATTGGGAAAAAGCAATAAATTTTTACACGGCAGGCTGGTGGAAGGAATTGTGGAGCGCAGAGACCTCCGTTGAATGCGCGCGTGAAATGGAGTGCCACCAACGCGCCTGGGAGGATTGGCTGCAAAGCCCAAACGAATACGCACAAAGGGATGTTGGAATGATGAGCACGGAGGGAAGCTCTAATATGTGCATAGTGCAGATCATAGCCAAAAAGGATTGAAGCATCGGCAGCGCAGGAGGTGATATACGCCCAATTTTTACGGCTTGCAAACCTTGCATGCCACATAGCCCGCCTCTTTTGCCTCTTCCCGTGAATCGAACCATACCTCATTTGAGGGCTTTATCTTTTTTGCCCACTGGCAGCCCGGCTCGTGGTATTTATCTGAATTGCGGCTGCCCACATACATCCCACGTTCTGCGCCCCCTTCATACGAATCAGAAGGGGGCGTTTTTGTTTGCGCGGGCAATTGCGCGGCGGACGGCTCTGTGTGAGTATACCGCCTTATATATTCGTCCGCTTCATCTACAGGTACAAATTCGGCGGACATATTTTTACGCACATATTCGTCTATTTCCTTTATATGCACGTAAGCTCCCGCAGCTTTTATATGCTCTTCTATGCCATCAACAGGTATAAAATCATCAGCCAGATTTTGCCTCACATATTCCGCTATATCATCCTTATGTACGTATTCGTCCAGAATGCCTCCCGCGTATTCTATTAAACTGTCCTTTGGTATAAACTCATCGCTCAAATTTTCCCGCACATAATCCGATATCTCAGCCTCGGCTATTTGACCCGATCCAGGCTGAGATGCACAACCGGCGGAAATTGCAAATAAAAACGCAATCAAAAGCGATAGCACAGCAATTTTTCTCATGTTTAAACCTCCTGATGCAAAACGTACATAGAAATTGCAATACAATGCACGGTATAAATGGATGGCAGCGCGACATGCTGAAAAAGCAGTCCGCAGTTTTTTGTAATATACAATATTATCTTAAATTAATCAATACATAGGCGTTAAATAAGCATATTTTGTAAAAACCTAAGCACAGTAGCCGAAGATGCTCGAATCCCCACTTGCTAGCTAGGAATTTACACATCCTTTACCACTGGTTCACACATCGTTAACAACAAACTTTACCCATCAGGTATAATATATTTGTAGGGTAACTGCACAGTGTGCCGCGCCTTAAAACCAACAGTAATATGAATGCGGCGGGCTGGTTAAAAATAATGATTATGGAAGGAGAGAGGCTTTTGAAGATAACTAAAAAGGATAAAGCTTCCCGCAAAAGAAGATACAGGTTTTTAGGCGTTGCACTGGCAATAGTTTTAGTTTTTAATATGATTCCGGCAGCGGCAATGGCTATAAATGAAAGTGCGGAGGGTACTGTTACAGAACCTCCTGCAATAGCAGATGCCTCCCCTGATGCCGCCACTGACGATGTATATGCAGCATCCGATGCGGAAGAAAACAAGGCCTTAGCGGAGGAGGCCGCGCCAGTGGCTCCAGAGGAAATCCAATCAACCCATGAGTCTCTGGCGCCATACAACGCCGATACAATAGAGGACGCAGGAATAACCCCGTACTGGGCTTCTTCCCTTGCTTTGAATTTTCATTCAAACTATGGCGGCCCGGATGATCTTGTTCGCCACATAGTTCCCACCACTACGCCTTTTGCGCTGCCCAGCGGAAATTCTCTTTTTGGCAGACCGCTTGACAGCGAATATGGCAAATTTTTGGGCTGGTCCTCAAGCTCCTCTCAAGGCAGCGTAATAGACATAGGCGCTGCGGGTGAAAAAATAACATTGAGTGATCTGGATCCGTCTATAAGCGATACTATTCAGACCAACGGTGTTTACGCTCAATGGGGCAGCAACGCGCCCCAACCGCCTGCCGAAACTGTAACAGTATCATTTACTGCGGGCAGCGGCGGCGAAATACGTCAGGACGGGCCTACCGTTTTCACAATGGAAAAGGGCAGTTCATGGGGAGAAGCGGGCATAGCGGTGCCAACCGATCTTATTCCCGATCTGGGAAACATATTCAGCCACTGGGAGCTTGACGGTATACCTGTAACGCCCAATGACACACCCGCTGATGAAGTGGTTGTATCCAGCAGAACCTATACAGCAGTATTCACGCCTATAGCCGATATTGACGAGCTTATAAGCATAAGGTTTGAGGAGGGAGAAAATGGTCTGCTGAAGAACAACTGGAGTCCATACAAAGGTGTAAAGGGTTCTGAATGGGGCAAAATAGTGGAGCGCGTTCCCAAGGCAATAGCCACATACGGCAGTGTTTTTGAGGGGTGGGAGCTAAACGGCGTTCCCTCAGATCCCAGAGAGATACCTACAGATGAGCAGATTTTTGAAAGCCGCACATATCGGGCGATCTTCAAAAAAGTGGAAGATCATTCCTTGCCCGTAACAGTGCGGGCAAAAGACGCACTATTGGAATGGAATGGGCAGCCGCAAGCCGTTACGGTCGGCGGAGATATTGTGGCAGGCAGCATTGCCGAGGGGCACACGCTGGAAGCGCTTGCAGAGGGAAACGGTCTTGAAGCGGGAAATTACAGCATCTCGCTCAGTCAGCTGCAAATAGCGGACGAGGAAGGCAGGGATGTAAGCTGGGAATATGATATAACAACAGAAGACGGCACCCTCACTATAGCCAAAAATCAGGATGCCGTACAACCGCCCACATTGCCTGAAGCACCCGGCACGACAGCTCCTCCGGCTTTGCCTGAGGTGCCAGAAGCGCCCGAGCCTCCGGCCTTGCCCGAGGTGCCAGAAGCGCCCGAGCCTCCGGCCTTGCCTGAGGTGCCAGAAGCGCCCGAGCCTCCGGCTTTGCCTGAGGTGCCAGAAGCGCCCGAGCCTCCGGCCTTGCCTGAGGTGCCAGAAGCGCCCG
>CAYXBW010000050.1:0-18307 GCA_964463305.1 uncultured Christensenella sp.
GCTGATAATAATCGTAATACGAAACGAAAAATTCCACCGCGTTGTTGGGGAAAAATTCTTTAAATTCGCTGTATAGCTGGGCGGCCAGCGTTTTGTTGTGCGCCAAAATAAGCGCAGTGCGGTTTGTTTTGGCTATGACGTTCGCCATTGTAAAGGTTTTGCCGCTGCCCGTAACGCCCAGCAGCACCTGAGATCTTTTGCCCGCCGTAACGCCTGCGCACAGCTCGTCTATCGCCCTTGGCTGGTCTCCTGAGGGGCTGTAATTTGAATGCAGCTCAAATATTTTTTCTTTCATATATGCCTCGCAAATCATTTTCATTCTAGCCTAAAGCGCTATGAAATCAATTATATCAGATTGCGCGCACATATTTGGTATAACGCAAAAAAAATTCACAAATACGCTGCCGTAAAAACGCAAAAGCGCAGGGGCAGTAGGTACCCGCGCGCCTTTGCTATGGATAACAGTTTTTTTGTCGCACTCTTTTTTATATTTATTCCACCCGCCAAAACCAAAGTTATATCAATTGGTAAGGCGGCATAAATAAATTGCGTTATGGCGGCTGCCTTACATCATGGCAAAATACACCGCACCCACCGCCTGAGAAAATTGACCGGCATCCCCTCTTGCATACAGCTTTTTCATAAGCGGCGAGCAGCAAAGCTCCTCCAGAGCAGACACAAGCTCTATATCCGGCTTGATCATTTGTGCTCCTCTGCATATGGCCTCATAGCAGCCCCTGCTGTTCAAGCATCCACCAAACAAAAATCTGCTCTTTGCTGCCGGCTCAACTACATATTCCGTTTCTATATACATTGCGGCAAGCGCGCTGCCCATTTCTTCAAAAACACGCACCGCCTCTGCCACACCGCTTTCAAGCTGGCGTATCAGATGCCCCATAAATTCCCTCCGCATGTCTATTGGTTGGATAACTGTTGAAATAATACCGTCTTGCTCGGCAAGATAATTTTTATCAAACAGCTCTTTATAAAGCATGTCGTTTTGCCTGTACATGCGCTCCGCCATACGGAACGCGCCGCTTATTCCGGTAAACTTTTGGCAGGTTCCCGGCAAACCTGTATTGTAGTTTTTGAGGCTGCGCACATCTTCTGCGGCAAAGGTGCGCGCAATATAGTTTCCTATGTCTATTATGCAGTTATACCCCTCCAGAGGATATTCAGGCGCCTCGCCGTGCTCATCTATCCAGCCGGTTCCAAGCTCTGTGCCTATGGAATGGGCAAATATGCCGCTCAGCACCTGCTCTCGCCTGCCGGAGCAGGTCAGCTCAACCGCGGCTGTAAAGGCTGCCATTGGCCCGTCATTTATTATGCGTACGCTCACACCCGCTTTGCACAGCTCACGTTCAAGCCTGCTGTTAAGGTTTGTAAGCTTTGCAAATTCGCTCTCATATTGCTCGCAGCATTCGCGAACACCCTTAGTTTTGTGTGTTTCTCCCCCAACAATTTTGTTGCGTATAACAACGTCGGGGAAGCTTACGCCCATACCGTCAAAACCGTGTAAGGGGCATAGCTTTTCCTTTGCCGCATGCGCCGCCGCCATTATGGCCTCCAAAATTTCGTTTATGCTCGTCATTGCGGCCGGGTTCCACGTACACTCTTTTAAATAGAGTATCTCTCCATCCACAGCCCCTACCGTTTTTATGCTGGTACCGCCTATATCAATGCCCAGCACGCAGCCGCATTCCGCGCGGCTAACAGCTGTTAAAAATCGTTCCGCAACAGCCTGGCCTGCACCGAATTGTTTTTCCGCGCTTCCTGCCTCCCCCTCAGTTTTGAAAGCAAAAGGCGGAAACCCCAAAGTTGCGTTTATTCTATCAACCACATTAAGACACTTTGCATAACCGCGGCGCTCCTCTTTTTTGAGCCGCACTCCAAACACCTCAGTCAAAGAGCAAGCCAGCTCGCGCGCAAAATCGCCCTGCGCGTTTACATTCATGCCCACCCCGCCCATCAACGATATTATGTTATATATATTTGCGTAAAAATAATCTTGCAAAATATACGCTTCTTCCTCGCTTTTTGGCTGTACGATGCGTATAAAGTATTCGCGTATTCCGCCGCACGGAAGTGACAGAATGCAGCTCACACCATTTTTCTCTTCCCGCAACGCCTGCCTTATCTCATATAAATAAACCGGATTTCCCATTTTGGCGTCATCCAAAAATTTCTCTAACATACGAACCCCTTTATCTGCAAATGGCACTTAGCCCACAATTTTCCAATATAGATTTGAAATGCTCCATTTTTTTACGGTCAAAAGGCGATAGGGCATCCTTTCCGGCTATAAATTCCAGCCTCATTGCTTCGTATTTCCCAATGCAAAGCGGATTGAAATTTATCAGCTCCACACGCAGCCCCAGCTTTGATATATATCTGCCTATGGCGGCTATATTTTCATCGTCCGCCGTATGGCCGGGAATAAGCGGTACCCGTATGGTAACGTCTTTGTGTATGGCTGCCAGCATCTTTATATTTTCTATTATAATTTCATTCGGCTTACCCGTTTCATATTCGTGCCTGGCGCTGTCTGCCAGTTTAAGATCTGCAATTATGCTGTCACATTCTTCCGCAAAGGCACGCACGGTGGCTTTATCCGCATAAAGGCAGGTCTCTATTGAAGTATTTATGCCCTCTGCACGGCAGGCGCGCAGCAAAGACAGCGAAAAACCTGCGCTGTATGTGGGTTCTCCTCCACTCAACGTAACGCCGCCGCCCTCCCTATAGAAAACTTTGTCTTTGCGTATCTCCTCCATAAGCTGAGGCACGCTCATTTGTTTAGAATCTATTCGCATACAGCCGGTGGGGCAGGCGTTTATGCAGCTTCCGCAAAGATCGCACAGTTCTCTTTCTACCGTTATGCTTCCCCCGCTTTCACTTACTGCGCCGCGCGGACAGCTTTTTATGCAGCAGCCGCAGTGGACACAGCTTCCCACTGCGCTCCACACAGTCCTTTCGCGGCTAATCCCCTCCGGATTGTGGCACCAGCGGCAGCGCAGCGGACAGCCCTTTAAAAAGATGACTGTCCGTATGCCTGCGCCATCATTTGTGCCAAAGCGTTTTATTTCGAATATATTTGCAGTTTCCATTTCTTCCTCAGCAGTCGCTGTAGCAAGTGCGCGCTATTATTTCATTTTGCAGGTCGGGCGCAAGCTCTGTAAAGTATGCCGTATACCCTGCCACGCGTATTGTTAAGCTTTTATATTTTTCCGGCTGTTCCTGCGCCGCCAAAAGCTCTGCCTCGTTTACCACATTAAATTGTACGTGACCTATCTTTAGCTCCACAAATGCTCTTATAAGATTTACAAATTTTCTTATGCCCTCTTCCGTGGCAAAGAATACAGGCAAAAACTTCATATTCAGCAGTGTACCGTTGCTGCCAAGGCTGCTGTCCACCCGCGATACTGATTTTAGCAGAGCGGTTGGGCCCTTCATATCCCTTCCATAAACGGCAGACATACCACCGTCCGCAAGCGGCTCGCGCGCAAACCTGCCATCCGCAGTGGCGCCCACGTTTTGCCCCATTGGCACGTGTGCAGAAACGGTATACAAGCCGGCATGGTATATACCTCCCCGCGCATTTACCGGTTTGTCCAGCATATCCGCAAAGTATTTCACCCATTTGTGCGCAGTCTCGTCCACCCATTCCACATCATTGCCATATTTTGGCGCCTTATTAAGCAACCTCAGCCGCAGCAGCTCGTGGTTTTCGAAATTGTTTTTAAGCGCGGCAAAAAGCTCTTCCCTACTCACCTGTTTTTCATCATATACAAGGTATTTTAAAGCGGCCAGGCTGTCCGCCACGTTTGCGCACTGTATGAGCTGTATTCCCGAAAGATTGTACAGCGCACCTCCCGCCGTTACATCCACACCCTTTTCCATACAGCCGTCAATAACCGAAGAAAGCAGGGGCGATGGCAAAATTTCTGCATGCGCTCTATCCACCACATCACAGCATTTTATCATCCTGTCAAAGAAAAAATCCACCTGGGCCGCCAGTGCGCGCTCCACCGCCTCATAGCTATCTTGCTGCAAAAGCGTACCCGTTTTTGCACCCATCTGCTCTCCGCTCAAAAGGCACACCCCGTCATTCAGCGCCAACTCCAGCGCCTTCACTAGGTTAAACATTGCCGCGTCGCTCCAGCCCAGGTTGTTGCCCATTGTGGTAAGCTCCACACAGCCCACTATCGCGTAATTCCTCGCGTCCGCCTCCGCTATGCCCTTGCGCATCAGCGCGGGTACCACAGCTTCATCGTTGAAAAGCTGCGGCATACCGCTGCCCCTGCCTATCACCTGCGCGCAGCGTGTCAAAAACTCTGCGGAGGAGCCGCGGAAAACACGTGCGGAAAGATTGGGCTGCGGCAGCCCCAACGCTTCCTGCGCATCCAAAAACAGAAAACTCAGCTCGTTTGAGGCATCCGCTCCGCTTCCGTCCTGCCCGCCTATGGCTATGTTGAAGCCTATTGGAAAACCCGCAAAATATTTTGCCCCCGCCGCACTGCGCATATAAACTATTTCGTTAAACTTTATGTACAGCGCCTCTATAAGCTCAAGCGCTTCCTCTCGCGTTAAAGCGCCGCTCTTTATATCATTTACATAATACCGCCAAAGATATTGATCCATCCTGCCCGGAGAAAAAGATGAGGCATTTGACTCTGCCTGCAGCAATACAAACAAAAACCACAGACTCTGCAGCGCTTCGCGGAAAGTTTCTGCCGGCCTTTCCGCAAGCGCGGCGCACACCTGCGCTATCTCCTCCATTTCGGCGGTGCTATAGCCGTGGCTGTTTTTTATCTCTTCCGCCAGCCTTGCATAACGCCGCATAAAGCTCACCGCTCCGCTCATGGCATAGGCCACACCCGTGTAAAAATCCGCCTTTTCCGGACTTCGCGCTGCCATTTCCCTCGCCTCGTCCAACAGGCCTGCCGGCCCCATCTTCAGCCATTTTTCCGTATTAGGACAAATGTGCCCCTGGGCGTGGTCGGTTTGGTTTATTTTTGCCACCTTGCCTATGGCTCGCATTTCGTCACCTATGCGCTCATCCAGAATATCCTCCAACGTACGGCCATGCCAAAACGGCAGTATATCCTGCCTGAATTCGGCAATGTCCTCAGCGCGCACATTGAACCTGTCCTGCTCACGAATGTGTATACTGTCTATTTCTTTATCCACCCAACCAAGACCGGATTCCGGAAAGACTACGCCGCCCCTTATTCCGGCAGTGCGGTTGCCCACTATGAGTTCTCCTGCGTCTATGCGTATGTTTATACGCTCCAACGTTTCCTTTAGCGCCAGCGGACGCAGCAAGCAAAGCGGAGTACCCTCGTTTTGCCGATACACCTGCGTTACTATCCTCGCCTGCTCTATGGAAAGGTATCGCTCCTCCTCATAGAGGCGCGCCTTCAATTTCGCTATTCTCTCACCTGGCCGCACCTGCATAAGTATCTCTCCCCCCTCAGCCCAAAGCCTCTTCCAGCGCACGCAGCATCACTGCTTTGTCTGGCTTTTTGCCCGTCCACAGCTCAATATTTATTGCCGCCTGATTTATAAGCATACCCATGCCCGTATTACATTTGGCACCTATTTCGCGTGCCAGCTTTATAAGCGGAGTAACTGCGGGGTTGGGTATAACATCCTGCACAAACATAGAGGGCAGCAAGCTTGCCTTATCTATATTTGGCAGCTCCTCCACATTGGGGTACAGCCCTATTGAAGTGGCGTTTATAAATATATCCGTATCGGCAGGTATGCTGTACGCACCCTCCCAATCTACATACGTGACCTCTGTACTGAGCTTTTTCAATATCTCCGTAAGCGCCTCTCCCAAAGTTCTGTCCTCCGGGCGGTTCACTATTGTTATGTTTTTTGCGCCGCGCAGCGCCAGTTCCACGCCTATTGCCCGCGCTGCGCCGCCCGCTCCCAGCATAACTATTTTTTTGCCCAGGGCATCTATGCCGTTTTCCTCTAACGACTCAACCAGCCCCTTGCCGTCCGTATTTTCGCCAAACAGCCTGCCGTCTGTATTTACAATGGTATTTACCGCGCCTATAAGCGCCGCGCTTTCAGACATTTCGTCAAGATACTGCAGCACGTTTATTTTATGCGGCATAGTGCAGTTTATTCCCCGCATTTTAAACGCCTTGAGGCCTTCCACCGCGGCCTTTATATCCTGAGGCGAAACATCTATTGTGAGGAAGCGCCAGCGCGAAAGCCCCATTTGTGCAAACGCGGCCTCCTGTATTACCACACCCGGATTTTCCGCCACGGGATGGCCGAAAACCCCAACCAGATCATCAAGATAATTTTGTTCTTTCAATTGATTTCTCCTTATACGTATCAAACAGCCTCACGCTTGCGTTTGCGCGCATAGCAATCCGCCCAGATTATGGCCACTATTACCGCGCCCTGCAGTATTTGCTGTATATATGGGTCTATCCCAAGAAGATTGAGGCAGTTGTTGAGCACTGCGAAAACAAACAGACCTATTGCAGACTGCCACATGCCGCCCACACCGCCTGCAAATGAGGTTCCGCCCACAACAACTCCGCAGTTTACAAATAGCGCAGTGGTATCTCCATAGGTTGATGAGCCTGAATTCAGCTGCGAGGAAAGCATTATACCGCCCAAAGCCGCCGTAAAGCCGCAAATAACATAGGTGAGCCACTTTGTACGTATTACATTTATGCCCGAATATGCCGCCACGTCATAATCTCCTCCTATTGCATAACAATTTCTGCCAAAGGAGGTATATCTCAAAAGCAGCGCCATTATAACGAACACACCCAGCATTATAAGCACTATATTTGGTATTACACCAAAGGCCTTGCCGTTGGATATAAGCTGAAAATCCGGATTGGTAGCGGCTATTGGCCGCGCATCTGTCAATTGCTGGCACACTCCCTTAAGCAGTATGCTCATGCCCAGCGTTATTATGAATGGCTCCGTTTTTTGCTTAACAATCAGATATCCGTTTATAAAGCCAACTGCCACGCCCGCCGCAAGACCAATAAGTATAGCCAGCGGCATGGGCATATACTCCATAAGCATTATGGCCACTATGCCCGAAAGACACATCACGCTGCCTATGGAAAGATCACAGCCTCCGCATATTACGGTCAATGTAACACCAAAGGCCAGCACCAGCAGCACAGAGCCTGCCTTCAAAAGTTCCATTATGTTATACGTAGAATAGAATGCCTGATTTAAAATTGCCATCATTACAAACAAACCAATTATGGCAACCAGCGCCTTCTGCTTTGTTATAATGTTCAATACTGTCTTTCCTTTGCCTGAAGCGGCTTGATTTTCTAATGTATTCATCATTATTCCCCCTTCTACCTGCGGTTATCCAGCCAAATGGCTATGATCAATATTGCGCCCCTCAAAACCATTTGCATATACACGCTGACACCCAACAGGTTGAGGCAATTTGAGAGCAGCGTTACCAGCAGAACGCCCAAAACTGTGCGCAGCACGCCGCCGTTGCCGCCCCTAAGCGTAGTTCCGCCCACTACAACAGCCAGTATGGCATTTGTCTCAAAGTTTTTACCTATTACCGGAGAAGCAGTTGTAGCCCTAGAGAAAAGCACTATAGCACCCACGGCTGCCATTATTCCCGATATTGTGTATATTGTATGTATGCTGAGCTTCACGGGTATACCGGAAAGCTGTGCCGCTGTTTTGTTTCCGCCGGTAAGCATTATAGAACGGCCAAGGAAAGTTTTTGTCTGGAAGATATACAGTATTGCAAGGCATATAAGGAAAAGTATGAATGATACAGATATAAATCCTATATCTCCCTGCCCCAGCGTTTCAAATATAGATATATCAGCATTTATAGAGCTTAGGTGCGTTGTATTGCCTCCCGCCACAACAAGCGCCAGAGCGCCGTACACCAGGCTCATGCCAAAGGTTATAAACAGCGCCTCCGCACTGGACAGCGCGCCGGAACTCAGTATGAGCAAACTGTTTATGTAGCCCGCCAGCGCGCCCACGCCTATTCCAATCAATATAGCCGGCAATTGCCCCAGCGGTTCTATGAGAGACATAGTGACCACTACAACCAAAGATATTATGCCCGCTACCGAAAGATCTATAAATCCGCCCATTATAACGAATGTCATGCCCAGCGAAACAAATGCCAGCGGCCCAAATTGCCGTATAATATTTGTTATGTTTGCGCCGGATATAAAGTTAGGCTGCACAATTGCCGTTATAAGAGCAAGCGCGACTATGGTTATCAATACCAAATTACTTCTCAAAAAACCGGAAACCGGATTTGCTTTCATTTCCATGTCTTCACCCCTTATCCTATGGCCTTATCCATAATATTGTGCGCGTTGTCAGTCTCCGGATTAAAATCTCCCGTTATCCTGCCGTCACATATCGTAAGTACCCTGTTGCTCATATTCAGCACTTCCGGCAGCTCTGAGGATATCAGTATCACAGAGCCTCCGTTTTCAGCCACCTGTTTCATAAGCAGATATATTTCATACTTTGCGCCCACGTCTATTCCTCTTGTTGGCTCATCCAGTATGAGAACCTTGGGGCCAGTTTCCAGCCAGCGTCCCACAATGCACTTTTGCTGATTGCCGCCAGAGAGGTTTTCCACCTTTGTTTTGGCGGATGGCGTCTTTATGGCAAGAGCCGCTATATGCTTTTCGGCTATCTCTTTTTCCTTAGACTTATCCACAAAACCCATCTTTTTTATTTTATTCAGTATTGCCATGGATATATTTGATTCCACACTGAACGGCAGCACCAGACCCTGTATTTTTCTGTCCTCAGGAAGCAGAGCTATGCCCGCCTTGATGGCGTCCTGCGGTTTTTTTATTACCACTTCCTCGCCCTCAATAAGTATTTGGTGCCCCTTTAACTTGTCTGCACCAAATATAGCACGCACAATTTCGGTACGCCCCGCCCCAACCAGACCCACAAGGCCCAGTATCTCACCTTTTCTCAGCTCAAAAGATACATCTTTCAGCTTATGTGAATTGAGGTGTTTCACCTCCATAAGCACATCGCCAATATTTTTAGCGCGCGGCGGGTATTCTTGCTCTATAGGCCTGCCTACCATCTTTGCAATCATTTCATCCCTTGTGAGATCGCCTATATCCTTTGTATCTATAACGTTGCCGTCTCGCATTATGGTAACTATATTGCAAAGATCAAATATTTCGTCCAGCTTATGACTTATATATATTATGGAAATTCCTTCGTCCCTCAAATGGTTTATGAGCTTATAAAGCCCCTTAAGCTCATCTGTTGTAAGGCTGCTGCTTGGCTCGTCCATTATTATTAGCTTGGAATTGAAAGAAAGAGCCTTGGTTATCTCCACCATCTGCTTTTCAGACACGCTCAGTTCTTCTACGTATGATGTAGTTTTTATTTTACATCCTATGCTGTCAAGCAGCTCCCTTGCCTTTTTGTGTGTGCCCTTCATTCCATCCATCTCTTTGAAGCGGCCAAGGAATATGTTTTCTCCCACAGTCATAGTGTTTACCAGATTGAACTCCTGATAAATTATGCTCAGCCCCCTGTTTAAAGATTCCACGGGGGTTGTATGCTCTATTGTTTCACCATCAAACACCACAGTGCCCGCATCCTTTTTGTATACCCCGGAAAGTATTTTCATTAGAGTGGATTTCCCTGCGCCGTTTTCGCCCACAATTCCATGTACAACGCCTTTTTTTACATCTATGGAAACATTGTTAAGCGCTTTTACGCCGGGAAAAGACTTTGATACTTCCTTTACTGATAGAATTAAACCGTTATCCATTTGAATATCTCCTTATAAACTCTTCCATATCAAAACTTTTTGATTTGGAATACTGCGCGAAAAATGCCCGCAGCCACGCCCAAACGCGCGGGATGCATTTTCGCATAGCTGGCTGGAGCCTGCCCCCTACTTTTCCTTGTCCTGCTTCGGCTGACCCGTCCAGGCGGAAATCCCGCCGTCCACCGCAATGTTTTGCCCGGTTATGTGGCTTGCACCCTCCGAAGCGAAAAAATATATCGCTTCGGCCACCTCTTCCGGCAACCCTATCCGACCATCCGGCGTTGCATCCTCAAATGCGTCTATCACATCCTGCTGTGAACCGTTCAAAAACATTGGCGTTTTGGTTGCTGATGGCGAAACGGAATTTATGCGCACTCCGGCTTTGCCATAGTCAAGCGCCGCTGATTTTGTGAGAGATATCACCGCCGCCTTAGACGCGCAGTATAGCGGCATATTGTAATCTCCGTTCATACCGCATATTGAGGCCACGTTTACTATGCAGCCCCGCTGCTTTATGAGCAGGGGCATAAAATATTTCATCATGAAATAAACGCCCTTTACATTTACATCAAACAAAATGTCATAATCCGCCGTGTCCGCCTCATGCAGCAGCCCGCCTTTAAACGCGCCCGCATTGTTTACCAATACGTCACAGCCTCCGTAGCTGCTTGAAACGCGATCCGCAATAGCTATTGCCTCCGCCTCTTGTGAAACATCCGCACGGCATATATCCACAGAGAGGCCTTCACTCAAAAACTCCTCGCGCACGCCGTTCAGCTTTGCTTCATCCGTTCCCGTTATAAGAACGGAATATCCCTTTTTTGCAAACAAGCGCGCCGCCGACTTGCCTATGCCGGATGAGCCGCCCGTTATAACCGCTGCCTTTTTCACAGCCACACCTCCCGTTTTCACACAGTAAAATTCTCCCCTTAACGCATTACCGCCGTGCCCCCCTGTATATAGGGGGACGCGGCGGGATGTGAAATTTTTTATCTTACCATTCGGGAACTTCGAACTGGTCTATATTGTCTTTTGTGATTATGTCAAACTTTATAAAGTTTACAGGCTCAACCTTCTCTCCCGCTATAGATTTCTGCGCAACGGACAAGCTATCGTTAACCATTGTTATAAAGTTCTGCATTATTGTGGCACCCTGCTCTCCGGAGCTTACCTGATCAAAGCCCGCTTTGCAGCCATCTACAGCCACAACGTATACGTCTTTCATGTTTGCTGCCTTAAGCGCCTCAATAACGCCCTTAGCGCCGTTATCCCAGTGGCAGAACACAGCCTGTATCTTGTCACCGTTCTTTACTATGAAATCTTCCATTATGGCAAGCGCATCCGCTGTAGACCACTGCGCAGCCGCCTGAGAATCCAGAACCTCTATGTTTGAGCCTTCTATTGTAGCCGCAAAGCCATCATGACGCTTTATTTGGGCATCGTGGCCGGCCTGTCCCATAACTTCAACTATCTTTGCGCCATCCGGGAATTTTTCCATTATAGCCTGCGCAGCATACACGCCCGCATCGTTATCATTCGCGCCCACAAACCAATCGCGCGCGTCAGCCGCTTCGGGACCCAGGTCAGAGGAGAACATACCTATTTTCACACCGGCATTCTTAGCTTCTGTCAGGCTGGGAACTATTGCCTTTACATCAAAGGGATTTATGAATATTACCTTTGCACCCTGAGCAACCGCATTGCCCACGGCCTGTGCCTGTATTTGAGCGTCGCCCTTGCCATCCATCAGCGTAAGATCAAAACCGTATTTTTCTGCATCCTTCTTAAAAACCTTGGAGGCATAGGCCTGAGATTCATTAGCAAAATCTGAAATGAACACAGCCTTCACCAGTTCGCCGGAAGCGGGAGCCGCATCCGCAGGAGCTGCCTGCGCTGACGCCGGAGCCGCTTCTGCTGATGCCGAAGCCGCCTCAGACGCTGCCGGAGCGGGAGTACTGCATGCTACCAGAGAAACTGTCAACATAAGCGCCAACACTACAAATAAGATTTTTTTCATTGTTTTTCCTCCAAAAATTAGATGATTTTAGCAATAATAAATTACTTCATTGCTTAGGCTTGGTGATTTCTTTGTTCAATTTTTCTCGCCTTGGTTTAATTGTTGTTTTGGTTTCGTTTGTAAATTATTATGCTTTCGTTTATAATATTAAAATAATATGATAAATACACCCTACTATTCCATCAGAAAGGTGCATTATAATGAACTTAGACTCTTTTTGTATTCTCTTGGAGACATACCCGTTACTTTTTTAAAGGTGCGGCAAAAATATTTCGGGCAGTTATATCCCACTTCAAAGGCTACTTCCTCCACCGTTTTATGTGTGGTGGAAAACTGCTTTTTTGCTTCCTCTATGCGCAGCAGCATAATATATTCCATTAGCGTCGTTCCCACTTTTTTGCGAAATATACGCGCCACATATGATTGGCTCACATTAATGAGGCTGGCCAGATCTTCCACTGTTATATATTCGTTGAAGTGATCCTGCATATACATTATCACACGGTCTACCGGCTCTTCGGAAGGCTTGGAAAGATCTGCCTTTCTTGAAATCAATACGAAAATAGCCCTTATGTAGCTGTCCATTAGCAGTTTTGAAGGGCTTTGCGTTTTATATTCGTTGTGCAGCGCATTCACCAGTGTTTTTATTTCGCCGTTTTTGTCCTGCACGTGGATCACTCCCGGAATGTCCACACCCGTCATTTCTATCCAGCAGCACAATACCTCGTTGCGCACATTTGGGTCTATATGTTCCTGATGGTACATTCCCTTTGGATATATCACTATATCATATATATTTACATCCACGTGATCCTGCTCTATATCCATTTTCGCCGCGCCGTTCAAAAAGTAAAGCAGTTCATGGCATTCATGCTTGTGGCGCATAAAATTCCATATACTGCTCCTGTTGTCAAAGCGTTCGCAAAAATGCAGCTTTATTTTGCAATCGCCAATCAAGCTTTCTATGTCTTTTCCAATGATATTATTCACTTTTTTATACCGTTTTTAATTGTTGAGCAATTCTGCCGCGCCTATGATGCCAAAATCCTTTTCCAGCTCCGCAAATTTAAAATATACGGGTCTTTTCACATGATCAAAAGAGTTGAAATGTTCCTTCATACCGTCAAACAAGAGTCCGCCCAAATTCACCAGCCCGCCGCCGAAAACATAGGTGTTTATATTCAGCAGCTGGTACACGTTGTATACGCACCAGGCGAGGTAATAGGCCATCTGGTCTATAGTTTCCGTTGCTAGTGCGTCGCCTTTTTTGTGCGCCTCCACAATACTTTCGCAGTTTATGCACTCTTTTTCGCCAAGCAAGCTTTCACGTCCGCACTCTATTTTATGCGCGGCGTGCCTTGGCGCATATCTTCCGGAAGCGTAAGACATGAAGCATCCTTTGTTTTCGCAGCCGCACTCTATGCCCTCGTTTGGGGTTGCAAGCATGTGCCCGCACTCTCCCGCAAAACCGTAGCTGCCACGGAAAAGCTTGCCGTTTATTATTAGCCCTCCGCCTATGCCCGTGCTGGTGGCCACATACACCATATGCTCTGTGCCCCTGCCCGCGCCATGCCTGTGCTCTGCCAGTGCCGCGCAATTTGCATCGTTATCCAGCACTATTCTGGCATCTATCCTTCGGGACATATACTCTCCCATTGGGAATTCCTTTATGTTCGTCATGGCGGAGGTGATACAGATATATCCCTCATCAAAAAGCACATAGGACGGCATACATATTCCTATGCCGCTAAGCTGGCTCAATTGAATGCCGTGCTTTTCCAAAATATCGTACACTGTTTTCACAAGCTTATCAGAAAACGCATATCCATCAGCATTTACATCTGTGGGATATTGAAAACGATCTATCAGCGCCCCTTCACGAAAAAGCCCGAAAGCAGTTTTTGTTCCGCCCGCGTCCACACCTATAGAATATATCTTTCCCATTCCGCCTCCTAGCTTTCCACAGTTTGTACTTCTATTCCCTTATCAGACATAAATTTCAGCACATCCGCCGGTATGCCATCGTCCGTTATTACTCCATGCACCTTGTTTAGCGGCAGAAGCTTATTTACAGACCGCCTCAAAAACTTGCTGGAATCTGTCAGCACTATTGTTTGCTCTGCGTATTCCGCCATAACGCGCACAGCCTCCGAGCGCATAATGTTTAGGTTGTGAAACCCATAATCCGCAGAAAAACCGTCCACTCCCACAAAAAATTTCTCTACATAGTATTCCTTGGCGCACAGCCTAACAAGCGGCCCCACCATAACTCGCGCCATCGGGTCGTAATCTCCGCCCAGCAGCACCACCCTGGCCTCTTTGTTTTGGCGTATATGCTCCGCTATGAAAGCGGAATTTGTAACTATTGTTATATCGCTGCGGTTTGTTGATACCTCAACAGCCAGCAGCGCACAGGTGGAGCCTGATTCTATCATTACAGTATCTCCATCCTTCACCAGACTGGCCGCCAGCTTGGCAATACGCTTTTTCGCCTCATAGCTATACGCCATTCTAAAATTTATATCATCGCGCGATGTTATTACAGCGCTGCCATGTATGCGTTTTACCAGGTTCTCCTGCTCCAAAAATATAAGGTCCTTCCTTATGGTAACAGTGGAAACATCCAGCATATTGGCCAGCGCGCTAACATCTATCTTTTCTTCCTTGTTAAGTATTTCCAGTATTTTCAGTTGTCTGTCCAGCATTTACAGCACCTCTTGGGCATCGCCAAAATATTGCGGTGTATGAGCTTCCGCCCTATATCACCTGCTCTGTTCTCTCTATGATATCATCCTGCGTATTTTTGGACAATACATTGAAAAATGCGCTGTATCCCGCCACCCGCACTATGAGGTCTCTATGTTTCTGCGGATTCTCCTGCGCATCCAGAAGCGTTTCCCTTGAAACAACATTGTATTGCACGTGAAAACCTTTGAGCGCATCAAAAAATGTGCGGATTATCATTATGAGCTTGTCTCTGTCCCTCTCTTTTTCCAGCATTGTGGGTACAGTTTTCTGATTTAGCAGCACACCGCCCGTTATTTTATCTGTAGGCAGCTTTGCCACAGTTTTGAACACGGCCGTGGGTCCGTTAACATCCACACCGTGGCTGGGTGAGCAGCCTTCGGCCAGCGGCTCTCCCGCATGCCTTCCATCCGGCGTTGCCAGTGTAACAGCCCCCTGCGGAACATTTGCCGAAATGGACGAGGTACCGGCATAATAGCAGCCGCCTATAGGACCGCGGCCAAACCGCGTATTTTTATACTTTGATATTTCGTCTATATAGCTGTCATACGCCACTGTAACAAGCGTATCCACATAGTCGTCATCGTTACCGTACTTGGGTGCCTGTTCCAGCATTTTTTGTATGCGTTCGCCCTCTTCTCCCGAAAAATCTGCCATCAGCGCATCCCAAAGCTGCGCACCGGATACCGTCCTGTCTTCGAATACACATTTTTTTATAGCAGCCAATGAATCTCCCAGATTGGCTATGCCCACCTGCAGCCCGCTTATAAAATCATATACCGCGCCGCCCTCCTTAAGCGTTTTGCCGCGGTCTATGCAGTCATCTATAAGCGCTGAACAAAGTATATCCGGCACCTCCTGCTCCAGCACCATATCCGCACAGCTATCCAGTATAACCGAGTGGCGGGTAAATTCGCGTATGGTCTCGTCCCAGGCCTTCATGACCTGAGCGAAATCCGTATAGTCTTTAACATGGCCATAACCTTCACACACCTGCTTGCCGCTTTTTGGGTCTATACCGTCATTCAAAGCTATCAGCAATGATTTTGGGAAGTTCAAAAAGCTCATGCCCGTGCAGCGGTAGCCCCATTTTCCCGGAACGGCAACCTCAACACAGCCTATAGCACTATAATTATAAGCGTCATCATGCGAGACCCCCTTTTCTATAAAAGAAGGTATTATTATTTCGTCACTGTTGAAAGCGGGCATACCAAAGCCAAGGCGTATCACCTCCACGCACTCACGCATAAATTCCTGCGTCAGCCCTTTGTGGTAACGTACGGTAAGGTTTGGCTGCGGCAGCCTCACTCTGGCCACGCTCTTCAATATTGCGTAGGAAAGCTCGTTTACTGCGTCCTTTTCATCTGTTGTTTGACCGCCCACAGTAACGTTTTGATAGAGCGGGCTTCCGGCAGAAAATTTTGTATGAGACCAACTGCGCACCTTGTTTATTGTGAAAGTTTTTAGCCAGAGGTTTTCCAGCAGCTCTGAAAGCTCTTCCTTGCTGCTGCCCTGCTCCAACGAAAATTTGTAATACGGGTGTGCATACTGGTCCAGCCTGCCGTAGGAAAGCGAATGCCCGTTTGATTCTATTTGCAGCACCAGATGCAGCATCCACACGGATTGCAGCGCCTCATGAAAGGTTTGTGCGGGGTGCTGCGGCACTTTGCGGCATATGCGTGCTATCTCCAGCAATTCGGCTCTGCGCGCTTCACCCGCATTCGCGGCAAGCTCTTCTGCCAGCTTTGCATATCTTTCACTAAACATTACAACAGCATCCAAAACTATATCCACAGCATCATAAAAGTATGATTTCTTTAGCTGCACAAAGTCCGCAAGGTCAAGCGCCGCCTTGGCCTGCGCCACCTCCTGCTTGTAATATATCAAACCCTTTTGCAAAACTCTCTCATAGTTTACGGCCACATGCGCATCTCCGGATGTTATGTTGCCCTCCGTCTTTATTATTCCCAGATCATAGAGCAGGCGGGAGGCAGGCGGAAACGCCGCGTAGCCCTTATCTTTCAGCGTGCTTTTTTTCCAATAGGGATACATTTCCCTCAATATCTGCTTGTTTTCCTCCGTTATGGTGAAAACGTCGCCGTCACGTTTTTCAAAGCTGTCCAGCTCGTCAATAACCCAGTCAATAGCATACTCCGGAAATATGGGCGCGGCTCTGTTTGCACTCGCCTGATTCCCCACCAGCAGAGTGTTTGGCTCTATGTATATATCCATATTCTCCAGCACATTTTTAAGCACATAGGCGCGTTTTATGTTTATTTGCTTATCAGCGTGCTCCTTGTATGTCTCTGTTGTATATTTCGCTCTCTGTGTGCATATTGTGGGCACGGTGGAGAGCAGCTCCTCCCTGAAAGCGTGTATTCTGTCACTTGATTTTCCAAAGTATTCGCTCATAGTTTTTTCCCTCTGTTTCTTATCCGCCTATTTGTACGGTAAAGTTTCTGTTTTCAAATGCCCGCGCCATATCCGCAAGCTCCTCGTCTCTCATGCCGGGTACATCTTTGAAGCTGTATTCAAGCCCCAGCTCTTCCCATTTTTTTTCACCAAACTGGTGAAAGGGCAGCAGATGAACTGTATTTATGCCCAAGCCCTCAAATTGATCTGCAAATCCTTCTATGGCCTCTTCAGAATCGTTCACTCCCTTTATTACGGGTATGCGTGCAGTCACATCCACTCCGCCGCGCAGCGCTCGCTTGGCGTTTTCAATTATGAGTACGTTGTCCACTCCCATAATTTGGCGATGCGCCTCACTGTTTGGATGCTTAAAATCAAACAGCAGTTTATTTATATAGGGAAGCGCACTTTCAAAAAGTTCAGCCTCCACATACCCGCTGGTCTCCACGCAGGTGTTTATTCCATTTTCTGCCAGCAACTTCAAAAATTCCGCGGCTCCCTCGCTTTGCAGCGGCTCCCCGCCCGAAAGCGTAACTCCGCCGCCTGAACTTATATAAAATTCCTTGTCCTTTAGCGCTATCTCCAGCAATTCATGCTGAGTATATATCTTGTCTGTGCGGTAGTCCAAATTGCATTCCGGGTTAGCACACCACGGGCATTTCAGCGGACAACCCTTTAAAAATATGGTTGTACGCACACCGTCGCCATCATGCACACTGAAACGCTGTATGTTGAACACCGCCAGTTCACTGCTCATTTTCCTCCAGGTATTGCCGTATACCATCCACACAAAGCTTATGATCCAGCCTGTCCGGCAATCCGGACACCGTAACGCTGCCCACCACGCCCACGCCTTTTATTATTAGAGGAAATGATCCGCCCAGTGCCTGATATTCACTTTTGTCTAAAAGCTCGTTAAAATCCGCTCCTCTGCTTTTCCATTCCATACCCATATATAGCGAGCTGTGATGAAATCTGTCAACTACACGTTTTTTGCGAGCTATCCAGGCTATATTATCTTGATTCGTGCCTTCCATAAGGTGCAAAAACAAAGATGTCCCGTTAAGCTCCACATTCACAGCAACCTGACCAAACTCTCCGTTCTTCGCCCTGCCTAATATAGTAAGCCCCAGCTTGAGCGCCGCTTCATGTGAAAAGCTTTTGAATTGCAGCTGCTCTTCCTGAGCCAGTAATTCTTCCAGCGTAAATTCCATTTTCCTCACCTCTTAAAATCAGTATATTTCTTTCGAAACCATTTTATATTTCATATAAAATATTATGCTATTATTTCATCCTTTTGTCAATCACATATTTATATATTTTACAATCAAAATATTCTC
>CAYXBW010000051.1:0-17061 GCA_964463305.1 uncultured Christensenella sp.
GATGGACGGCGATATAGACGATTTCATAAAAGCCAGTCTCATTCAGGGTTTTTAGGAAATGCCAAATTGATATTTCATAAAGCAAGCCATAGTAAAAGGACATATCACTCAAAGATATGTCCTTTTTTTCATACATCCGCAGCGCGGACTCATTGGTTTTGAATCAAACCTGTCAAATATCCTCGTTTTTACCGCAGCAGTTCTTGTATTTTTTGCCGCTGCCGCAGGGGCAGGGTTCGTTTCTGCCCACCTTCTTCTCTGCACGAACGGGCATCTGCTTTTCTCCCGTGCTGCCGCTCTTCGCCTGCAGCTTCATAGTCGCGTCCGCTCCACCTATTGTGTTGCCGTCCGCGTCAATATTCGCTTTTGTGTTGGTCACTTCCTGCTGCTGCTCCACCTTGCTCTCCACCTTTATGTGATACAGCATGTATACAGTTTCCTCACGTATGCTGTCCACCATGGCATCGAACATGTCGAAGCCTTCCATGCGGTACTCTGAAATGGGATCGCGCTGACCCAGCGCTCTTAAGCCTATTCCCCTGCGGAACTGATCCATAGCATCTATGTGATCCATCCATTTATTGTCTACCACCCTAAGCAGTACCATGCGCTCTATGTTGCGCATATTGAAACCGGCAGCATCCATCTCCGCCTCTTTTTCTTTGTATGCGTCGTGTACATTCTGCATTATCTCCTTTTTGAGATCAATAAGCTCAACATGCTCTATCTCTTCCACGGAATAATGCTTCACCTTTAGTGCAAATACGCGCTCAAAGTATGCGTAAAGATCTTCCCAATCCCACTCTTCAGAATATTTTCCCTTGGGGCAGTAAACCGAAATTGCATTGTCCACAAGAGTCTCTATCATGGAATTTACGTTTTCAGAAACATCGTCTCCCATCAGCACCTGCCTGCGCTGACCGTATATTATGTTTCTCTGCTGGTTCATTACATCGTCATAATCCAGCACGTGCTTTCTTATATTGAAGTTGTTGCCCTCTATGCGCTTTTGGGCGTTCTCTATCTGCTTGCTCAGCATACCGTATTGCAGCGGTATGTCCTCGTCGCCCTGCAATCTTTCCATTATGGCCTTTATGCGGTCTCCGCCGAAGAGGCGCATAAGGTCATCCTCAAGCGCTATGAAGAATATGGATGAACCCGGGTCTCCCTGCCTTCCGGCACGTCCTCTTAGCTGGTTGTCTATACGGCGCGATTCATGCCGCTCTGTTCCTATTATATGCAGACCGCCGCAGCGAACCACCTCTTCATGCTCTGCGTCCGTATCCTGCTTGTGCTTTTTCACAAGTTCAGCATATTTTTCACGAGCGGCCATTATTTCAGGGTCGTCCGTGTGCGCATGGCTTACCGCCTGCTCTATAAGCTCGTCATCCATACCGTCTGCGCGCATTTCGTTTCTGGCCATATAGTCTGAGTTGCCGCCCAGCAGTATGTCCGTACCGCGACCCGCCATGTTTGTGGCTATTGTAACAGCGCCCTTCTTACCCGCCTGCGCTATTATCTGCGCCTCTCTGAGATGGTTTTTTGCGTTCAAAAGCTCGTGCTTTATGCCCTTTCTCACCAGCAGCGAGGATAAATATTCGTTATCCGCAACGGAAACCGTACCCACCAGCACCGGCTGACCGGTAGCGTGTGCCCGCGCTATCTCCTCCACCACGGCGTTGAACTTGCCCTCTTTAGTGGCGTATACCACATCGTTCATATCCTTACGAACCATAGGCATATGCGTGGGTATCTCTATTACGCTGAGGTTGTATATGCTGTTGAACTCTGATTCTTCCGTTTTTGCAGTACCCGTCATACCGCCCAGCTTTTTATACATACGGAAGAAATTCTGGAATGTAACGGTGGCCAGCGTTTTAGACTCGCGCTCCACCTTTACGCCCTCCTTGGCCTCTATTGCCTGATGCAGACCGTCTGAATAGCGGCGGCCTATCATAAGGCGGCCTGTGAATTCGTCTACTATTATTACCTCGCCATCCTGCACAACGTATTCCCTGTCACGCAAAAACAGCTCGTGCGCTTTGAGCGCCTGGTTTATATGGTGCACTATCTCGGTGTTTTCTATATCTGTGAGGTTGTCCAGCTTAAAGTGCTGCTCTGCCAGCTTAACGCCATCCTCTGTGAGGTTTATTGCCTTCATCTTCTCGTCAAGGTCAAAATGCACCTCCGGCTTGAGCTTCTTTACAAACTGGTCGGCCTGGCGGTACATATCCGTACCCTTATCGCCCTGACCGGAGATTATGAGCGGTGTCCTCGCCTCGTCCACCAGTATACTGTCCACCTCGTCCACAATTGCAAAATTCAGCTCGCGCTGCACAAGATCGTCCTTTCGCACCACCATGTTGTCACGCAGGTAGTCAAAGCCCAGCTCGTTGTTTGTGGAATAGGTTATGTCACAATTGTATGACTTCTGCTTTTGCGCCCTGTCCTGCTCACGCGTAACAAGACCCACACTGTAGCCCAGATATCGGTACACCTTGCCCATCCATTCGCTGTCGCGCTTGGCAAGGTATTCGTTTACGGTAACAACGTGCACACCCTTGCAGGAAACCGCGTTAAGCACAACGGGCAGCGTGGCCACAAGCGTTTTGCCCTCGCCCGTTTTCATCTCGGCAATATTGCCCTGATGCAGCACTATGCCGCCCAATATCTGTTCATAAAAATGCCGCAGACCAATAACGCGCCAGCTGGCCTCTCTTACCTGCGCAAATACCTCAGGCAGCAGCGCATCAAGAGATTCTCCGTCCGCATGCCGCTTTTTATATTCTTCCGTTTTGGCTTTAAGTTCCGCATCACTCATAGCCTCAAATTTGGAAGACAGCGCCTCCACCTTATCTGCCAGCTTTCTGACCGGCCTCAGCGCCGATTTTGCTAATAAACTACCCAAAATATATATCCTTCTCTCTGTTATACTTGTTCCATATAAAAAACGTTTAACATTTTTTATGTGGAACTGAATGAGACGCGCCGCGTAGCGGCGGGACGCAAAACGTCCTCTTCCAAATTAATATTTTTAATTTGGAATTAGTATTTGAATTCGCTTCTTCATCAACACCTTATTTTATCAGAGTTGTGCATTTAAGTAAAGCGCGCCGCCACCCGCAAACTTTGAACAATTCCTTAACATTTTTACTTTGACACGCACTGCATATTTATAGTAAAATTTGCATAAGTATATTCTCCGTCCCAAGTAAAAAATTCATAGATTCAGGGGTAGTAAAAATGAGTTTTGAAGAAATTTTAGGTAATATCAATTCATTTGTATGGGGGCCTGTTATGCTGGTCTTTCTGGTGGGCACGGGCGTATTTTTGATGATACGTTTAAAATTCCGTCCGCTCACCAATCTGGGGTATGCCTTGAAGCAGGTGTTTTCCCGCTCCAGCATACACGATAAACACTCAAAGGGCGAGGGTGATATATCTCCCTTCCAATCACTTATGACGGCGCTGGCCGCCACAATAGGCACGGGCAATATTGTTGGCGTTGCCACCGCAATGACGCTTGGCGGACCCGGCGCACTGTTTTGGATGTGGGTATCTGCCATATTTGGGCTGGCCACAAAGTATGGCGAAAGCGTACTGGCTGTAAAATACCGCATAGTGAACAAAGACGGTGAAATGTCCGGCGGCCCCATGTTTGCACTCAAAAACGGCTTTAAGGTGAAGTGGCTGGGTTCTATTTTGGCTGTGGCCTTTGCAGTGTTCACCGTTATTGCCTCCTTTGGCATAGGCAATCTCACCCAGGCAAACTCCATAGCCTCCGCCGTAAACACCACATTTGGGCTGCCCACCTGGGTGACCGGCCTCATAATTGCGGTGCTTGCCGCCGTTATTGTGCTGGGCGGCATAAAGTCCATAGGCCGTGTCTCCGGAAAGATAGTACCCATTATGGCGCTGTTTTATGCGGCTGGCGCACTGCTTGTAATAATAATAAACGCTCGCAATCTGCCAGTTGGCTTACAGCAGATCTTTGAGGGCGCATTTTCCGCACAATCTGTAGCCGGCGGTGTTACAGGCTTCGTATTTGCTCAGGCAATGCGTTTTGGCGTGGCGCGCGGCGTATTTTCAAATGAGGCCGGCCTTGGAAGCGCGCCCATAGCGGCAGCGGCAGCCAAAACAGATCATCCCGTACGTCAAGGCTACATAAATATGACAGGCACATTCTTTGACACCATAATAGTTTGCACGCTCACCGGTCTGGCAATAGCTTGCTCCGGCGTGCTGGGCAGCATAGATCCCGCTACCGGGGCTGTGCTGGAGGGCGCTCCGCTCACCATAGCCGCTTTCAACACCGCGCTGGGTCAGGCAGGAAGCGTTATAGTTACGGTGGGGCTAATACTCTTCGCCTTCTCTACCATACTGGGCTGGAACTACTACGGCGAAAAGGGACTTGAATACCTTATTAAATCTGACAAGGCAAAGCTCATATACCGTCTTGTTTTTGTGGGCGTTGTGTTCTTGGGCGCCACCACTAACCTAAAAATCGCCTGGGATTTTTCTGATACGGCAAACGGCCTAATGGCGATACCCAACCTCATATCGCTTGTTGTTTTGAGCGGTGTAATAGTGAAGCAAACGAAAGATTTTGACGACAAATTTTTGAAGCAGGAAAAAATGTCGCAAAAGGCGGCGCGCAAAAGCCGCTGAAAAAACTGCAAAAAACGGGCGTCAGATCAGCTTTGACGCCCATTTTTTTATAATCGCGTTTACGGCGGATAAATTTCCGGCAATTGAATTTTTTGTATAAATAAGCTATAATCAGTTAAGAACCCGCAGTTCTGTGTCTGTGGTTGAAAGCCGATGCCAGCCGCGGGCAAAGCGGTCCACGTAAGCAAGCTTTTGTTTGTGATCATTGCGCGGTTAGATGTAAGTCCGTACGGCAATACCGGCGGCAAATGTGGGGGAAAAGACCAGGTCGGGCAGAATAGCGGGTTTTAAATTATCAAATTGAGTGTAATAATGAATATAACAGCTGTGTGATACAATTGTTTTGCGGTAGCTTTTTATATCCGCAATTAAGATATTTGAGATAGGAGTTGAGTAGATTGAAGGTAATTATTGCTGGAAAAAACATGGAAATATCTAATTACCTGCGCGACGTAGTGGAGAAAAAAGCAAACAAGCTGGATCACTACTTTAAGCCGGGAACAGAAATGCACGTTACTTTATCCATCGAAAAATCCCGCCACATAGCTGAGGTGACGGTACTGTTTGATGGCATTGTTCTCCGTGGCGAGGAGGCCACCGGAGACATGTATTCTTCTATAGATATTGTACTCAAAAAATTGGAACGCCAAATGCGCAAGCACCGCACCCGTCTTGAAAAGCGCCTGCGTGACGACGCGTTTTTGGAGGATACGGTATATGATTATTACGAGGAGGACTCCGCCGAGGAGGACGAGCCGCAGATAGTGCGCAACAAAAAATTTGTAGCGCGCCCTATGGATATAGAGGATGCCGTTATGCAGATGGAGCTTTTGGGGCACAGCTTCTTTGTGTACAGAAATGTACACAATAATGAAGTAAATGTACTTTACCGCCGTGCCGATGGAAATTACGGCTTGATTGAGCCAATGTGACGATATTCTGCGCAAAAAACAGTGCTGCAGGTCAAAATTGTACCAAATTCATGTGGAACTGAGTATTAAAGCGTGGATATATGATATGATCTATAACTGAGTATATTAACATAAAAGGCAGTCTTCGGGCATCTGAGAGCTGCCTTTTCTGTTATAACACTTGGTAAAAACACTTTTTTATAATAAATATTGTAAATATTCGTTTGTATTTTCATCGGCACTAATCTATAATTGTTTTATGGGTTGTTTTTTCAAATTTTGACTTACATCGGGGGATCTAATTTTTGGAAATTACATTTAATAAAATAATGGTAGTGGATGATACGCCGGCAAATTTGAAGCTGCTTAACGAAATGCTTCAAAAGATAGGTTTTTTTGTTTCCGTGTTCCGCAGCGGTCAGGATGCCATAGAAAGCCTGAGCTACAGCATTCCGGACATAATATTGATGGATATAAACATGCCTGAAATGGATGGCTATGAGACCTGCCGCCGTATAAAGAGCTTTGAGGCGGCAAAAAACGTACCGGTAATATTCATAAGCGCGCTAAATGATGTAGCAGATAAGGTGAAGGCCTTTCGCAACGGCGGTGTGGACTATGTAACAAAGCCCTTTGAATTTGAAGAGGTGAAGGAGCGCATAAACACGCATCTGCAAATCAGCCGGCTTCAAAGCACGGTCTCACGCCTAAACATGCAGCTTGAGCAGCGCGTGGCAGACCAAATGGATGAGATCGCCGCCACAAACAGACGCCTTGTGACCGCGCAGAACGCCACCATATTGGCTTTGGCAAAACTTTCAGAGTGCCGCGATACTGATACCGGGCTGCACCTTGATCGTGTGGGCTTTTTTTGCGAAGCTTTGGCAAAACGGCTGGCGCGCAGACCCGGATTTGATATTGTGGATGAGCAGTATATGAGCATACTCAAAAACGTGGCTCCCCTGCACGACATAGGCAAGGTGGGCATAGAGGACAGGATACTGCTAAAGCCCGGCCGTCTTACAGACGAAGAGTTTGAGATAATGAAAACACATACTTCCATAGGCGCACAGACCTTTCTTGCCGTAAAAGAGCAGGTGCCGGATATGCCCTACGCGGAAATGGCATACGATGTTATACTGCACCACCATGAACGCTTTGACGGCACGGGCTATCCTGATGCGCTTTCAGGAGACGGCATACCGCTCTGCGCACAAATTATGGCAGTAGCGGATGTATATGATGCACTCAGAAGCAAACGCCCATACAAGCAGCCCCTGAGCGAGCAACAGGCAGCGGAAATAATAACAGGCAGCAGCGGTACACATTTTTCTCCGCTAATGGTATCTATTTTCTCTGAATGCTCACTTGAGTTGGACAGTATTTTTTCCCAGCTTTCTGATTAACAAGGTATTATAATGAAATCACTCAGGAAAAAATTTGTAAAAAATATAATTCTCGTGTTCCTCATCGTTTTGGCGGTCATATTTATTGTGTTCGCACACTTGATGCAGCTTTTTTTCACAAACACAGTAACGCGTTTGGATGTTATGGAAAATAGGCTCATTGCCAAGGATGTTAATATGAGTATTTCCGAATACAAAAATGCCACTGAAGGGTTGGCAAGAAACGCAAACCTTTCAGACATGCTGGTTGCCTGCGCAACTCCTGAGCAATTCAACACAGATCATAATTTCGGGCTGGTTTCTGAAAGTCTTTCCCGTGCGCAGAACTCTATTGCGGGCGGAGATTCTATAATATGGGTCTATAGTCTTGATTATAACTACATGATAATAAGCGGCGGCAAAGCGGAGTATACAGATCTTATAGACGATGGAATAGATCTGAAAAACAAGCTTAAATCTACCGTTATACTGGAGTATGTAACGCCCAGCGGTAAGTCTATGTTCAACATACTTACTCCCTCATTCAGCAACGGAGAGATTTGCGGCATAACGGGCACAACTCTTGATATCGTGCACATTTTGAGATCTACAAATGAAAAGGCTGTCATAAACAACATGATAACCGATTGCTCAATAATTGTTCCCAAGCTGGATGCCGGTTTGGATGTGACCGGATATTCAGAGTATTTTTTGATGGATGACACTCTTATGAAGCGTGATTTACCATTAAATTTTGCAAACGAATACACAAACGGTATGATTGCCACGCAGGGCAACGGAGACGATATAAACGGCGAGAAATACTTGAGCGAGATAGGCTCTACCGGCTGGTATTTAACATCATTTGTGCCAAATTACACTGTTATGAACGCATTTTTTGACAATTATACCTCTGTCACGCTACTTTCATTCATTTGCCTCACTGTTGCCGTTATATTCATTGTGGGCTACAGCGCATACCGCCTCACACAGCCCATAAAGGATCTGAATGAGCTGGTGCTCAACATAAGTGAAAACAAGCCCTATGTGCGTCTAAAGGGTGATAACGAAATCACCCGCGCTGCAGACAGCCTCATAAGTATGGCGCAGGAAAATGATGCGCTGCTTCAAGATATAATAGTACTGGCCGGAAAAATAGAAGGCGGAGAGCTTTTCACCCGTTTTTCAGACAAAAACAGTGACAACACACGCCACAAGATCAAGGCCTCGCTAAACTACATGCTGGACAGCATATCCCGCATATTTGGGCATTTGCCGGTGGGTATAGCCATAATAGACGAGGATAAAAAAATAATATATCTCAACGATATAATACTAACTCTATTTGAGCTAACGCCTGAGGAGATAATGGCCGGAAAGCATGTTGCAGATCTGACGCTCATAGGGCCGCAGAGCATTTCCATAATCGAAAACGAAATAGAAAAATGCAAAAAGCATTATAAAACCAACAATGCCGAGCTGCACTTTATGGGCAGGCATGTGAGCTTTGTTACTGTAAAATTTGAGTATTCCCAAAGCATGGTGAAGAAGGATCTATTTTTGCAGGTTTATTTAAATCAAACCGAGCTAATAGAAAAAATACAGGAGCAGGAGCAGATATTTGCTTATTTTGAGCATCTGTCGCTTGTGAAAAAGGAGGCGCTTGACAGGCTGGCCACGGGCGATTTCAAACACGCCATAATGGAGATAGGCCGCCGCCCCTCCGCACCCCACCTTCAAACCATTTACGACGACCAGCAAAAAATGAAAGTTGCCTTCAGTGATACGGTAAATAATATAGAAACTATAATAAATCAGCTTAATGACGCCACCAAGGCATTTGCGGACGGCAACCTGTATTCTGCTATAGACGCCGGCATGGCCAAGGGAAAGTATGGCGAGCTGGTAAGTACTGCAAATACCGCTTTTGATGTGATACTTAATTATTTCCAATCTCTGCCGGTGCCGGTACGCATAATCGGCACAGACAACCACGTTAAATTTTTTAACAGAGCCAGTTACGACCTTGGTTTCAGACCCGGCCGTGAGGTTTTTTGCTATGATTGGTATCAGAACGATCTACCCTGCGAGACCTGTCCGTACATCACCGGAATAAAAGAGATAACTGTAAAAGAACTTAGTATTGAGATTGACGGGCAGCGCCGTTACTGGAAAATATACCGCAATCCCCTTCTAAACAAAGATAACGAGATAGTGAACATACTTGAAATATGCATAGATGAAACAAATATGGTGGAGCTGAAAAAGGCTGCCGATAGTGCCAATATGGCCAAAAGCACATTCATAGCCAATATGAGCCACGAAATACGCACGCCTATGAACGCTATTTTGGGCTATTCACAATTGCTGCAGATGGACAGCGCCCTCAGCAAAACAAATATGGATTATGTGGACACCATAAGGCGCAGCGGAAACCATCTCCTGAGCCTTATAAACGATATACTTGAAATGTCTAAAATAGAAGCGGGAAAGATAACGCTAAATAAAGAACAGTTTGATTTGATAACGCTGCTGACAGATACGCGCAATATGTTTGTTCCGCAGATGGATGCAAAAGGTCTTGAGTTTCTTATGGATATAGACGGAGTATCTTCCGCGCCGCTGGTGGGCGATATGGGCAAGACCCGCCAAATAATATTCAACGTTATAAGCAACGCAATAAAGTTTACATCTGAGGGCTATGTGCGCCTTTCCGCAAGCACAGAGCCGATGGAAAACGGCCGTATAAAGTTTATTGCACTCATAAAGGATACGGGCGCGGGCATATCCCCTGATGAGACGGGCAGAGTGTTTGCCGCCTTTGAGCAAACGTCTTCCGGCATAAAATCCGGCGTGGGCACAGGCCTTGGTATGGCAATAAGCCGAAACTTCGCAAAAATGATGGGCGGAAATCTCAGCATACAGCATTCCGCTATTGGCGAGGGGACAACGTTTTGCATAGAACTGATTTTTGAACCCGGAGCAGATATCGCCGCCGAAAATATGGGGAAAAACTATTCCCGCGTTAAGGGTATAGACCGTCCCATGAGTGTGCTGGTTGCGGACAATACAGACGACAGCCGTGACATTTTAAAAATATTGCTTGAAAAGCTTGGCTTCAGGCTTTTTATGGCAGACTCTTATAATGAAGCGCTGCGGCTTTGGGAAGCCGAAAAGCCCGGTCTTGTAATAACGGATCTTTCCGCATCAGGCATGGGCAGTGTTGAGCTTGTACGAAAAATACGCTCACTGTCTGCGGGCAGTACAACACCCATAATGGTGCTGACGGCAAACGCTTTGGATCACCACAAGAAAGCGGCGCTTGAAGCGGGCGCTGACGTATTTATGACCAAACCCTTCGTTATGGAAAATCTGCTGATGGAAATAGACCGCCTAACAGGTGTGCAGTATCTGTTTGAAGATAGTGTAAGTGAATCTGCAGATTCTGCCTCCAGCACCAACGAGCAATTGGATGTTGATACAGCGGATACAATAAGATCTGCGGTAATGCGCGGAGATTACAGTTCTGTTGCAAGCATAGCCAGATCTATAGAAGTAAACTGTCCACGCTTAGCTGCAAGGCTTGTGGAATACGCAGATAATTTCAGCAAGGATTCTATATTGAATCTATTGGACGGCATAGATTGACCGCCCCGCAAAATCAAAGCGGGGCATATCTCAAGGAAAAGGGCTTTACGCCCGATGCGCTCTAAGAACATATGGGAGGAAAAAGATGGACATTACAAATTCGAAATCCGAAAAAAACGTTAGAACCGCTTTCGCGTTGGAATCTCAGGCGCGTAATAAATACACCTACTTTGCAGCAGTGGCCAGAAGTGACGGCTATGATAAGATTGCCGATCTTTTTGAGTCTATGGCGGGCAATGAGCAGGAGCACGCAAAGGTGTGGTATAAGGTGCTCAACAACGGCATACCCTCGAGCCGCACAAATCTTGAGGATGCTTCTGCAAGCGAGCATAGTGAATGGGAATCTATGTACCCCAGCTTTGCCCAAACCGCGCGTGATGAGGGCTTTGAGCTTCTTGCTATAATGTTTGACAATATTGCCGAAATTGAGAAAAATCACGAGACAATGTTTTTGGAGGCACTGGACGAACTGCGTACCGGTGAATCAGTCAAAAAGCGGGGCTGGATACGCTTTATATGCAAAAACTGCGGTCACGTATCTGCAGAAACACTGGATCTCTGCCCTGTTTGCGGAGAAACGGACAGCTTTGAGGCGTATGAAAGATAGCCCTGCCGCTCACAAATTTTTAAAAGCCCCCGGCTCTAATTTTATTAGGCTGGAGGCTTTTTTGTTTCTTTCACATATACGCCATTCAAGGCAATACTTTTTTCACTACACTAAACCGCTACACTTTGCCTTAAATCACGGCTTGCTGCTCTTTGCTATATAGTCTTTTATGAGCGCCTCGTCATCCGTGAACTCTATTTTGAAATTGAATTTGTATTCCTCGCCCGGCTCTGCATATCTCATAAGCCCCTTTTCTGTGGCCGCTTCAATGCCCCAGAAGCCGCAAGATGCCGGCTCCAGACCAAGCGCGTAGTCTCCCGCCCTCATGCACTTCCACTCGCACAGCAGCGGACACTGGTTTTGATCATAGTGAATTATAACTGCAAACTTTCCACAGCTTGTAACCAGCATGGCAAAGCTGTCCGCACTGGGTGAATCGTCTACGTGTATAAAGCACTGTTCCTCATAGCCTATCTGCGCTGCTTCCATCTTATCCCAGGCGTCTGCGCCCTTCTCTGCTTCCGCATCACGCGGGCTTACATTTTTGGCACTAACGTGAACTTTTGCGCCGTCATTCAGGAATGGGTAACCAAAGTTTATATGATATAGATTCATGAGTCTCTGGCGCTCATATCCAAGATTTTTTACTGTGTCATTTATGTATATGGTGTCAGATTCCGTATCTACGATCATTTCCCGTGAAAGCCGCATATTCTCGCCAAATATGCAAGCCTCGCGCATTTCGCCCGATATCTTGAGCATCGCATTGTCGCCATTGTACACCATTTCCTTATTCACGTTCTCAGCCGGAGTATTCCCCATTACACCGTGCAACCCGTATTTTCTACCGTCAACCTCGCTTGGCGCTCCAGAATAGGTTATGCCGCAGGTTGTTAGGAAGCCTGCGTTAAACGTTTTCAAAAAGCCGCGCACGCCCTCTTCCACATAATAAGCAGGATTCACTATGCCCGTTTTTCCCGCAAAACCAACGTTCATCCCCTTATATGTGAGCCTTGCAATATCCAAACACTTGTCTGCAAGCACGGTAACATCAAGGTTTTTCCCGTTTTTTACGTCTATTGCGCGCACGCCTTTTGCCTTGCCCTCGTTAAATGTGTAGTCTTTCATGCCCAGCAACGCGTCTATTTCACCGGTGTACTTCAGCAGCTCTTTAAGTTCACTTTTTTTCATTTTGCAGAATCCTCCTAATATGGCTTTTCATTTTGATGAGCTGTTATTTTGATTCCGATTTTTTGATTCGGAAAATATAAGGCAACGTTCCCCCTCCACCCGCAAAATACGGTGAACAGAGACGAAGATTAGAGCCGGCTTCTTTTGTAAATTTTGCGAAACCGCTTTGAGATAACCATTTCGGCATTTTTTATGCGCCGAAACTACTTTGATATTAATACAATACTGCAATGCTCTGAAAATATCAATAACAATAGCAAAAGCGGGAAAAATATCTTTTTCCGCGCTTTCTGCACTTTGGAGTGCTTTATTTTTCTGCCATTTCTTTCTCCATCTGCTCTGTGCACAGGTTTTCCAGCACCAAAAAAGATTTCAGCAGACATATCTGCGTTTTTGCATCCCTTATATCACCCTTCAAAACCATGTTCATAGCATCACCCAGATACATTTTTTCCACCCGCACAAATTCGTCTTCATCCAGCTTTTGCTCACAAGGCTTAGCATGCAGCGCAAGAAACATATACACTATCTCGTCTGTATAGCCGGGGCTTGGGTACATTTCACCTATGGGAAGTATATCCTCAGCTATAAGACCCGCTTCTTCCCTTAGCTCGCGTACCGCCGTTTCAAACGGTTCCTCGCCAAACTCTATTTTGCCGGCAGGCAGCTCCAGAACCTCCATGCCATATGCATATCTATATTGGCTCACAAATGTAACGTTCATCTCACCATCTATAGCACATACGCAGGCACCGCCCTGATGACGCACCACCTCACGCACAGAACAGCCCCCATCCGGCAGTTCCACCTCATCCCTATATACGTGCAGCAGCTTACCATCAAATATTTCTTCTGAGCTAAGCATTTTTTCTGTTAAATCCATAAACGCCCTCCACTTTAAACCAATCCCATATAAAAAGCATATCACATCTTTTATATGGGATTGGCCGCGTAAGATTTCACACCGTTTTTCTCAGTACACAAGCCCGGCGCAGCAAGAAGCTATCAAGTTAAAAGCACTTCTTGCAATTTTAAATTAGTTTTGTCAGAACAGCTTAAAGGATTTCAGCCCGTCTACAAAGGCTCTAAAGCCGCTGGTGCCCTCCTCCAGATTTTGTATGCTTCCGTTGAGCGCGCCAAAATCTATCTTGCCAATACCATCCACCGTGCTCTTTATTCCGCTTATAGCGCCATTCATTGTATCAAAATCTATTTTTTGTATATCCTTGAGCGCTTCACTCAAAACATTGCTGATATCTGTATTTATAGTTTCCACCAACGCCTCTGCCGAGTCTATTAGCGGCGGAAGCTTTATCAGCGCTTCAGATATTGCGCCATAAAGCACTATTACAACTATCATGCATACTACCGCCACAGCCGCAAACACAGCTACCGCTATTGTTCGCACATTTGCCCGCTTTAAAAGCTTTTTACTGTATTCGTTCTGCTGCTCCAAAAGCTTCTCTATGCGCGCCAAACTTCCGCCTGCGTCCTCCGCCGTTTCCTTTAGCTCTGTGGCCGCAGTCTCTTCTGTTACCGCCAAACCGGCGATATCCTCTTTGTCTTTCCCCATTTCCTTCCCCTTTCATTTTGCGATATTAATGCCGTAATAACGGCAAACATTTATTCCATTATAAAACCAGCTTGGCACGCAGCGCCCCAAACGCATATCACGCTGCGCTTTCTGTAGCCCTGCATTCATTCAGCGCTGCACAGGCTGCGAATTTTTATATCTCATAAGATATCAATATTATAAACCGCTGCCCCTGTTTTTATCGGCTTTGTAAAAAATCCTTTTGCGGAAACTTTATTCAGCCCATGCAAAAAAACAGCGTGTCTAAACCACGCTGCTATGCTGCATATAAGATTTGGCGCCACGCTGCTGCTTTTTCATCCGCTCAATAATAGATATCGTCGTCAGACTCCACCTTTTCCCGCCTGATGTCCGCGCCCAAACCGTTCAGCTTGTCCTCAATGTGATCGTAGCCTCTGTCTATATACTTTATATTGTATATCTCAGTAACTCCGTCTGCCATGAGTCCTGCCACAATAAGCGCGGCGCCTGCACGCAGGTCTGTAGCCCGCACGGAAGCACCCGTAAGCCGCTCTACGCCCTCCACAACAGCCACTCTTTCATCCGTTGTGATGTTTGCGCCCATGCGGCGTATTTCATTTATATGTTTGAAGCGTGATTCAAATATACTCTCTGTTATCATGCTGGCTCCCCTGGCTGTTGAAAGCAGCACTGTAGCCGGCTGCTGCAAATCTGTTGGAAAACCGGGGTAAGGCATTGTCTTTATTCTGACTGCCTTTGGCCTTTGCGGACAGCTTACGCGAATAAAGTCCGCGCCTTCTTTTACATCCACACCCATCTCTATAAGCTTGGCAGAAAGCGCCTCCATGTGCGTGGGAATAACATTGTTTATCGTTATTTCTCCACGGGTGGCCGCTGCCGCTATCATGAGCGTACCTGTTTCTATTTGATCCGGTATTATGGAGTAATTGCAGCCATGCAGCTCCGCAACACCTGTTATTCTTATTATATCCGTACCGGCGCCCTTTATTTTCGCGCCCATGCACACCAAAAAATTTGCAACATCCACAACGTGCGGCTCCTTTGCCGCATTCACTATTGTGGTCTGCCCCTGTGCCGTCACCGCGGCCAGCATAATATTTATAGTTGCTCCTACAGAAACAACATCAAGGTATATATCGCAGCCCCTAAGGCCCTCTTTTACCTCCGCCTTAAGCTTGCCATATTCTGTTGCAACGTCTGCGCCCAGAGCTTCCCAGCCCTTTATATGCTGGTCTATAGGCCGCTCACCTATAGCGCAGCCGCCCGGCAGGCTTATCTCTGCCGCTCCGTAGCGGCTCAAAAGCGCGCCCACAAAGTAATATGAAGCACGCAGCCTCTTAACCAGATTTATTGTTACCTTGCTGGTAATTATATTGGTGGTGTCCACTGTCATTGTGCCGTTTCCGTCAAATTCAACCTCGGCACCTATCTCAGCAAGTATGCGTTTTATTATCATAACATCGGCAATATTGGGCAGATTTTCTATTACGCACTTGCCCTTTGCCAATATAGTAGCCGGAAGTATAGCAACTGCCGCGTTTTTTGCGCCGGTTACGTCTACCGAGCCGTAAAGCGGTTTCCCACCCGATATTATAAACTTTTCCATATATATTTCAGTTAGCTTCCTACTATTATTATTTGAATATATTCTACCATCATACGCAGCATTTAGCAATGTGCACAGATACACAATCAGGCACAAGCACATATACAGGTCAACCCCATTCCAAAAAATACGGTTTACACTTAAATGCACAGACATTGCATAAACTTATTTTTTCCCGCAATACAGGCTTTTCAGCAAGACAATATAAGCTAAAGCTGCCTTTTTTATTTGATGACATCATCAGAACATCTTTTTTCTCCATAGTACCAGAAATACCGCTGCGCTTACGCCAACCGCGATAAGTGTCACAATCAAAAAACCCTGAGGGTGATCTGAAAATGGCATTCCACCCGGCAGATTCATTCCCCATAAGCTTGCAAGCAGCGTGGGTATGGAAAGCACTATGGTAACTGATGCCAAAAATTTCATAACTATATTCAGGTTGTTTGATATAACGCTGGCAAAAGCGTCCATTGTGCCCGAAAGTATGTCCCTGTATATATTGCCCATCTCAATGGCCTGCTTGTTTTCTATTATTGTATCCTCCAGCAGTTCCATGTCATCAGGATACTTCTTTATAACGTTGAACTTGAGCATCTTCTCCAGCACTGCCTCGTTAGATTTCAAAGAGGTAGAAAAATACACGAGAGATTTTTCTATTTTCAGCATCTGTATAAGCTCACGATTCTTCATAGATTTATGCAGCGCGTTTTCCACCTGTGTTTGCGCCTTGTCTATCTGACGCAGATATTGCAGGTATTTGCTGGCGTTTTTATAAAGTATTTGCAGCAAAAAACGCGTTTTTTTGCAGGTATCGAAACCGCGCACCGTCTTGTTCCAAAAGTCCTCTATAATAGAGGTCTCCTCCAGGCATACTGTGACCACATTTTCCTTTGTGAGAATTATTCCAAGCGGCAGCGTGGTATACAAAAAGGAGGTACGCTCTGGCCGAACAACGGGTATATCTACAAGGATTAGCGTTTCATCCTTGTCCCTATCTGAGTCTATACGCACCGCCTCCTCTTCATCCAGCGCCGCGCGAATAAATTCATCCTCTATCTGCAGCTTGTCACGCACGCAAGCAAGCTCTTCATCAGTAGGATCCAAAAGGTGCACCCACGCACCCGGTCTTATGCTATCAAGTTCTTTTAAGGTGTTGTTTTCAGCCGTGCTGAATATCTTTATCATTGGCGTTCACCCACTTTCTCTTAGACCAGGGGAACATAAAAGTATTTTCCCCATCACAACTCAAGCGGGATCATTGCGAAAACTGCAAACGCAAACAACCGCCGCTCTTTTTATACTGCGTTCAGGCCCTGCGTCCACGAATTTTCTCACCTCCTGCAAATGATATACTACGTTAAAACACATATACTCGAACATACACATTATAGCTTTTTAGCGATACAAAAGCAATCACAACAACGCAAAAACACTGCGAAAGAAATGTATTGGTGTGATATAAGTAC
>CAYXBW010000052.1:0-17019 GCA_964463305.1 uncultured Christensenella sp.
CCTTGCCGGAGAACGCGCCGCCGCCGTGCCTGCCCATTCCGCCGTAGGTGTCCACTATTATTTTGCGTCCGGTGAGGCCGCTGTCTCCCTGCGGGCCGCCAATTACGAATCTGCCCGTGGGGTTTACGTATATCTTTGTATCATCGTCTATCATTTCAGCAGGTATCACAGGCTTTATCACCTTCTCTATAACATCCTTGCGGATCATTGCCTGCGTGGCTTCCGGATCGTGCTGGGTGGATATCACCACCGCGTCAACACGGTATGGCTTCCAGTTTTCATCATACTCCACGGTAACCTGAGATTTACCGTCAGGACGGAGATAATCAAGCTCTCCGCTCTTTCTAACCTGCGCCAGCTTCTTTGAAAGCTCCTGCGCGAGGTAGCTTGTCATGGGCATATACACATCAGTCTCGTTGCAGGCATAGCCAAACATCATTCCCTGATCGCCCGCGCCGTTTTCCTCTGCGTCCACACCCTCGCGCGTCTCCAGCGCTTTGTCTACGCCCATTGCTATATCCGGGCTTTGCTCATCTATGCTGGTTATAACGCCGCAGGTCTGGCCGTCAAAGCCGTACTCCGCGCGGTCAAAACCTATTTGCAATATCGTCTCGCGCGCTATCTTGGGTATATCCACATAAGCGGAAGTTGTTATTTCGCCCATCACCAGAACAAGCCCGGTGTTTACAGCCGTTTCGCAGGCCACGCGCGCCATGGGGTCCTGCGCCAGTATTGCGTCCAGCACCGCGTCAGATATCTGGTCGCACACCTTATCCGGATGTCCCTCAGTAACGGACTCCGAAGTGAAAAGTCTTCTCATTTCTAAACCTCCAAAATATACTATCTTTACCTATTTACAAAATAGAATCATCACAATGCTTTATTATATCAACAATTTGTGGGCAATACAAGCAAATACACAGAAAACCACCGCCGCCGCTGAAAATCTTGCCATCTGAGTACGCCATGCGCCAAATAAAACAGCAAAGCCCGCACAGCTCCCCTCCGGTATCACGGGGGCGCGGCACGGGCTTTTGTTGCGGCGTTTTTTTTCTCCGCCATATCACGGAGCGGGTGGCATCTTTGCCTTACTCCGTACGAAGCGCCACTATGGGCGGCATCTTAGCCGCCTTGTTGGCAGGATTTATGCCGAATATGAGACCTATTGCAAGTGAGAAGCCCACCGCCAGCAGCGCTACCCCCATAGACATGGTGTAGCTGGCCGAAAGCGCCGCCGAGAGTATTGTGAGCAGCAGCGCAGACAGGCCTATGCCCACCAGCCCGCCCACAAGAGAGAGCACCAGCGCCTCTATGAGAAACTGCATCAATATGCGCTTCCTTCCCGCGCCTATTGCCTTTCTTATGCCAATCTCACGCGTGCGCTCCGCCACGGAAACCAGCATTATGTTCATTATGCCAATTCCGCCCACCAATAGAGATATGCCGCCTATGCCGCCCATCATAAGAGCCATGGTGTCCGTTATGCTGCTCATGGATTCCAGCATGGTGCTCTGGTTTATAACGTTATAGGCATCCTCATCCTTATATTTTTCAAGCAGTGCGGCTTTAACATACGCCTCCGCGCTGTCCACAGAATCGCTGTCCGCCGCCCGCACCGTAAAGCTTGTCACCCCCTTTACCCCGTACATGCGCTGTGCCAGCGTGTATGGAATTATTATTTTGCTGTTTGTGGAGCCCATTATGCTGGAACCGGCGTCCTCCAGTACGCCCACCACAGAAAACGTCTGTCCGTCTATAGAGAGCGTCTGCCCCACCACGTCCGTGCTGCCGAAGAGATCATCCGCTATGTCCTGCCCTATCACCGCCACGGCGGAGCTGTTATCAAGATCGGGTGATTTTATGGCACGCCCGTATTGCAGCTCAAGCTGCTCTATATCCATATACTGCGCCGTGGTGCCCACTATGCTTCCGGTGGTGGAGGTGTCTCCCGCTTTTACCGTGGAGCTGCCCGTCACCTGCGGGTATACAGCGGCTATGCTGTCAGAGCCCGCCGCCATCTCGTTCAGTTCAGACAACGAAAACACGCGGTTTCTCGAATCCATTATAGAAACGGTCAGCTTTTCGGCACCCAGGCTCTCCAGGCTGCCCATAACGGAGTTTGTGGTCCCGCTCACTATAGACACCAGCACCACCACCGCCATTATGCCTATTATTATGCCCAGCATGGTGAGGAAGGAGCGCATTTTGTTGGCAGCGATGGAGGAAAAGGCCATTCTGAATGATTGTGCTAGCATAGCGCGCTGTCCTCCGTTATCCGCCCGTCCAATATTCGTATGCGGCGCTTTGCCGCGAGGGCTATTTCATTGTCGTGCGTTATCAATACTATTGTGTGTCCCGCCTCGTTCAGCTCTCTGAAAAGCTGCATTATCTCCTCGCCCGTACTGTGGTCAAGGTTGCCCGTAGGCTCGTCTGCCAGTATTAGCGCAGGCTCCGTCACAAGAGCGCGGGCTATTGCAACGCGCTGCTGCTGACCTCCCGAAAGCTCTGTGGGCTTATGGTGCAGCCGTTCTGAAAGCCCCATGCGCCTGAGCGCCGCCACCGCGCGCTCATGGTATTCCCTGCGCTTCTTGTTTTGGTATATTAGCGGCAGCTCCACATTTTCTATAGCAGACATTTTGCTGAGAAGGTTGAAGCTCTGGAATACGAAGCCTATCTTGTGGCTGCGCACCTCCGCCAGCCCCTCCTCCGTGTAATCTTCTATAGACAATCCGTCCAGCATGTATTCTCCGCTGTCCGCCGTATCAAGGCAGCCCATTATGTTCATGAGAGTAGACTTTCCGCTGCCGGAGGGGCCTATTATGGCGGCAAATTCCCCCTCCTCTATCTTGAGCGAAGCTCCGTTCAGTGCGAAAAGTTCCTCTCCGCCTATGTTATATATCCTCGAAATATTTTTCATCTCTATCATAGCCATACCTCCGCTATTCCCGCGCTCACTGCGGAGGTCCGCCGCTGCCGCCGCTTGGCGGCTCCATGCGCTGACCGCTCATATTGCCACCGCCCATCGCCATGCCGCCCATCATGAATTGGTCTTCAGAATCGCTTGTTTTGGCTTGATAGGCCACTATTTCGCCCTCCGACAGCCCGGAGGTTATTTCTACGTTCAGCCCGTCCGATATGCCCGTTTCCACCTGCCTTTGCTCACCCATGGAGGCGTTTTCGCCCTCAGCATCCGCGCTCTGCTGCGCCGTATCCTCCGTTACCACAAACACATATTTTTCATCGCCCTTCTCCTGCAATGCGTCCATTGGTATTGTGATTATATTTTCCGCCACATCTGTAACTATTGTGGCAGTGGCGTTCATACCCTCCAGCAGGCGGGCGTCTCCCCCCTCCACCGTTATGGTGACGGGATAGGTGGTAACACCCGACTGAGAGCTGCCCGTGACGGAAATCTTGTCCACCACGCCCGTGAAGGTCTCATCCGGCAGCGCATCCAGCACAATGTTCGCCTCCTGACCCGCCTGTACCGATAATATATCCAGCTCGTCCACACTTATTGTGAGCGTGCTCACACTGCCCGTTTTTAGCGTAAAAGCCGTCTGCGTTTCCAATGACGTATCCGTGCTTGTACTTGCGGACGAGCTGGAGCTGTCTGCCGTTGCCGTGCTCGCGGCAGAGCCGCCCGATGAACCCGCGCTGTATGATGCGCTGCCGCTCATAGAAGCCGTAGAAGCGCTTTGCATAGACTGCTGGGCTTGCTGGCTCTGCTGGTTTTGCGAAACGCCCGTGGGCTGGAACGTTGCCGTAAACGTGAGTGTGTTGGCCTGCTCCTCTGCGCTCACCGCTACATTTTCTATCTGCGCGCCGCTTACGCTGGGCTGCGCGTCCTGCGCAAAACGATAGCCCGCGTTCGCCTTCAGTGTTACCGTTGCGGTATATGCCGTCTGCTGCTCAAACTGCATAGACTGCGGCTGCCAGCTAATGCTGCCCGTATAGCCCTGCGCGGGCATTGTTGCCGTTTGCGGTGTGTTGCCCGTTACAGGATTGTTTATGAACACCTCCACCTTGCCCGTTATCTCCGTTACGTCTGTAGGCTCCTCAGACGGCTGGGGCGAGGGCGTTTGTGTGGGCTGTGGCTCCTCAGACGGCTGGGGCGCTGTTTCATCCTCTGAAAGTGACGCGGAGAGCAAAACCACCTGCGCATCCGCAGAGTTTGCCGAAAGCGGCGATGCCTGAGCGTCCGTGCCGTCGTATGCCATAGGCGAAGCGCCCGCCGCGCTGCCGCTGCCCGCGCTCGCGTCTGTACTTGCAGATGTGTCTGAGGTGGCGGTACCCGTTGCCGATATGCCTACCTCGCTCACCACACCGTCATATTCTGCCGTAACAACACCCGTATTTTTGTATTCGTACAATTTTTTCAGCAGCGCTTCATATTCGGCACGCTGATCCAGCAGGCTCTGATATTCTGCCGTTGCCATATCCTCTGAAAGCGTTACCAGCGTATCTCCCGCAGACACGCTTTCATCTACCTCCACATCTATGCTCTTGGCTATGCCGCTGCCCATAACGTTAAGCGGCACATTCACCTCCAAGCTGCCGCTGCCCAGATCAGTTCCGTCCGCATTTGTAACGCTTGCCGTCTCGCCGGCCACCGGACCGTTGTCTGAAAGCGTCACTATGCATTTGCCGTCCGAAACGTCCACCACACTGCCCTCCTTTTCCGTACCGTCAGCCAGCGTTACCGTTACCTCATCTCCCACTGCCGTGCCCTCTGGCGCTGCTGCCTCCAGCTTCATTTTACCGTCCAGCGAGAGCACCATTATGCCCCCCTCTTGCTCCACAGCCTGCTGCAAATCACCGCCCGCCGCAGCGGCTATACTTTTCACACGGCCGGCCACGGGCGCTGTGACGCTGTCTGTTTCCGTATCATCAAGAGCGTCTATCTGGCTGTCTATACTGTCTATACTATCTCGCGCGTCTTCTATTGCCCCGTTTACGGATGCCTCGTTCAGCTTTGCCAGTTCATCACCCGCAGCCACTGCGTCTCCCGCATCCACCAGTACCTCGTCGATCTCCAAAGAGGCAGGTATGCTAAGGCTCACCGTACCTCCTGAGCTTAGGCTGCCTGAGCCATCCACAGTTACCTCTATGCTGCTAAGCTCAGCAGTGGCAGTGCTCACGCTCACATCAGCCGCCTTTGCGCTGGGTGTGAGCCGTGGCACCACAAGAGTCACCACAAGTACTGCGGAAACAGCCACCGCCCCTATCGTTATCCATTTTTTTGCACCGCTCTTCTTCTTTGCTTTCATATAATACTGCCTTTCATATCAATATTGTTTGCATGATTGCTTTGTACGTTTTAAAGGATATCGCCCGAAAGTGACGGTTCTGTGTGTGTTCTGCACAATTTTGTGAAGTATTGGTTACGTATTTTCGAACAACAGCATAAGGCGGCATATCCCACTGCTTTTGCGCAGATATATTTGCAAAAGCAGTGCCGCATATTTATATGGAATGGTATAAGACACGCTTTGCGCTGAACATACCAAGCCGCAGGCGCAGCGCTTCCAAATCAAAAAGATGTTTTCTTCGGAATTAGTATTACTGTGTGATATAATAGTATCTATTGTATGAAAATTATAGTATGGGGAGAGTTTTATGAATATTGTAGTTTTGGCGGGCGGGCTGAGCGTTGAGCGTGAGGTTTCCATGTCGTCCGGCTCGCTGGTGGCGGGCGCGCTGCGGCGTTTGGGGCACAATGCGCTCCTGGCGGACGTTTTTTTCGGCGTGGAAAATTTGCCGGAAAATATACTGGATGCGTTTAAGCAGGCAGATGAAAGCGTATATAAAGTGAGTGAGACCGCGCCGGATATAGCCGCTGTGCGTGCCTCGCGGCCTGATAGCGGGCTGGGCGAGATAGGCAAAAACATAATAGAGCTGTGCCGCGCCGCAGATATAGTATATATGGGTCTGCACGGAGAAGATGGCGAAAACGGCCGTTTGCAAGCCTTTTTTGATGTGCTGGGCATAAAATATACGGGCGCGGGCTATCTTGGAAGCGCGCTTGCCATGAACAAGGCCGTTGCCAAGCAGATATTTTTGAATATGGGTATACCCACACCCAGGGGCGCTTCATTTTTTCGCGGCGGCAGCAGTGAGGGTGCGGATGCCTTTGGCTTTCCCTGCGTGGTAAAGCCCTGCTCCGGCGGCTCTTCCATAGGAGTGACAATAGCAAATAACGCGGCGGAGCTTGACGCCGCGCTGGAAGAAGCTTTTCTGCTGGAGGATGAGGTGCTGGTGGAGCAATACATAAAGGGGCGCGAATTTTCCGTGGGCGTGCTGGGAGATGCCGCTCTGCCCGCAATAGAGATAATACCAAACGAGGGCTTTTACGACTATGCCCACAAGTATCAGGCGGGCTGGACAAAGGAGGTCTGCCCGGCTGATGTGGAAGAGGAAACGGAAGCCGCCATGCGGCGCTATGCCCTGGCCGCGCACGAGGCGCTAAGGCTTTCCGTATACTCTCGCGGGGAATTTATACTTGATGCTTCGGGCGCTCTTTATTGTCTGGAACTGAACACGCTTCCCGGCATGACGCCCACAAGCCTGCTTCCGCAGGAAGCGGCGGCGGTGGGAATGAGCTATGAACAGCTCTGCGGAAAAATAATTGGGCTATCGCTAAAAAAATACGAATAAATACTTTGAGGGATATTTTGCTATGAAGGAATTTACACTCAGGCAGGCCGTGGAAGCAACAGGCGGTGTGTACCACGGAAAACCTGCCGCGCTGGATGAAATAGTTTCCGGCGTTGTTATAGACAACCGCAACGTTACGCCCGGCGCAATATTCGTTCCCATAAAGGGCGACAGGTTTGACGGACACGATTTTATACCAGCCGCCTACGAGGCGGGCGCGCTATGCTGCGTTACCGAAAAACCGATAGACACAAAAAAACCTTTTATACAGGTGGATGATCCCCTCTGCGCGCTGCAGGGGCTGGCGGAATTTTACCGCAGTCTTTTCAAAAAGCTCAAAATAGTGGGCATAACGGGCAGCGTGGGCAAGACCACCACAAAGGAAATGATAACCTGCGTGCTATCGCGGCGCTTCAACGTGCTTAAAACGGAGGGCAACCTAAACAATCAAACGGGCGTGCCGCTCACCGTTTTTCGGCTGGACGATTCTTATGATATAGCCGTAATAGAGATGGGCACAAACCATTTTGGGGAAATAAAACGGCTGGCGAAAATAGTTAAGCCTGATGTTGCGCTTTTAACAAACATAGGCACTGCGCACATAGAGCACCTCGGCTCCAAGGAGGGCATACTTGAAGCCAAGAGCGAAATGTTTGAATATCTCGCGGCGGGCGGCAAGGTGCTTTTAAATGGCGACGACCCGCTTTTGAGGCGGCTCAAAAACGCGCGTGACGACGCCGCCACCTTCGGGCTGAACGCGGACTGCAATTTCCACGCGGAAAATATACACAACAAGGGCCTGCGCGGGCTGGATTTCACAATATGCTATAAGGATACGGCTTTTTATGCGCACATACCCTCCCCCGGTGAGCACATGGTGCAAAACGCGCTGGCGGCGGCAGCCGTGGGACGCGCCTTTGGCATGGAATACTCCGAAATAGCGGAGGGGCTGGCGGCTTACCGCCCCGTAGGCGGGCGCATGGCCATAAGCAACGTAAACGATATCACCGTGCTGAACGATACATACAACGCAAACCCGCAGTCTATGGAAACGGCACTGGAGGTGCTTTCCTCCGCAAAGGGGCGCAAGGTTGCCATACTTGGAGATATGTATGAGCTGGGCGAGGGCTCTCAGCGCTTCCATTACAATCTTGGCAAGCTGGCGGTGGAAAAGGGCGTGGAGCTAACCATCTGCGTGGGCGGTCTGGCGGAAGAGATATACCGCGGCGTTGTGGCGGCGGGCGGCAGCGGCCTTTGGTTTGAAACGCAGGACGAGCTTTTGGAAGGGCTGCACGGACTGATACAGCCGGGCGATACTGTGCTGGTGAAGGCCTCGCGCGGTATGCGGCTGGAGCTTACCGTGGAGGAGCTTTTAAAATGAAAATAGAACGCATTGGCTGCAGTATGGTAAATTGCTGGCTCATATCCGGCAGTGAGGGGAGCATACTTGTGGATACGGCTGTTTTTCGATATAAGGATATGCTTTACGAGCGGCTGAAGGACGCAAACGTGCGGCTCATATTTTTGACGCACGGCCATACGGACCACACGGGAAACGCCGCTTTTCTGGCGCAAAAGCTGGGGGCAAAAATTGGCATGTCTGAAGCCGACATAGAGCTTATTGGCGAGGACTTGAAAGAACACCCTCTGCAGGCTGATACTTTTATGGGGCGCATGATACTGGGCGGTTCGCAAAAAAGCATGTATAAGGCGCCAAAATTTGTGCCGGACGTTTTGTTTTCTGATGGAGATACCCTTGCAGATTATGGCGTGCCAAACGCCATAGTTACCGGACTGCCCGGACATACAAAGGGTTCGCTTGGGCTTTTGTGCGGAGAGCATATAATAGTGGGCGACGCCATGTTCAACCTGCTGCGCCCCACGCACGCGCGGCTATATGAAAATAAAGAGCAGATGCTTAAAAGCACGAAAAAAATATTGGAGAGCGGCGCGCGCTCCATAATGCCCGGTCACGGCAAAGCCTTTGCGCCCTCCGCAGTAAAAGGCGAATGAATATTCACCGCAGAAAACGCTTCCGCTAACTCTGCTATACAAGCGCACACTTTTTGCATAGTGATAGGCAGCAGATGCCGCAGCGCAAAGTTTTATAAAACGCAATGATTTCCACACTTCACAGAAAGGAAATTATAAATATTGATAAGAGCAATTTTATTTGATATGGACGGCGTACTGATGGATTCAGAGCCAGCCAGCTTTGCCCAGCACGGGCGCATGGCAAACAGCCTTGGAATAGAGCTTTCGGAGGAGGATAAGGCACATTGCCTGGGCATACCCTCCCGCTATATATGGCAATTTCTTATAGAAAAATACGGCCTTTGCGCCTCGCTTGACCATATTTTGGATACGGAAAAAGAGGTGATGTGCGCAAAATTTGCCTCCGGAGAGATCCTCGCCATGCCGGGCGCGTTTGCCGCGCTGAAGCGGCTCAAAAAGGCGGGTTACGCCATAGGCATAGCCACTTCAAACCACGAAGCAAACGTTCTTGCCGCGCTCCAAAACAACAACTCACAGCAATATGTGGATGCATACACCCACAACGCCAGTGTTACCGCGCACAAACCCGCGCCGGATGTTTTTTTGCGCTGTGCGGAACTGGTGGGCGTACCGCCCGCCTACTGCCTTGCCGTAGAGGATTCCAAAAACGGCATACTCTCTGCGCGCGCGGCGGGCATGAGGGTGGCGGGCTTTCGTTATTCTCCGCTGGAGGGCGTTTTGCCGGACGTGGAAATAAGCGATTTCACTGAGCTTACTCCCGAATTTGTAGCCTCACTTTGAGCTTAGAGCTTTTTGTGATTATATTTATTGACAATGTTTATATTATAGTACAGACTGATACAAATAAAAAAACAGAGGAGAAGTTTTATGCAGCTAGAGATATTTATAAATTTTGACGGCAACTGCCGCGAGGCGGCGGAATTTTATGCCAAGGTTTTCAATTCTCAGGTCAGCAATCTTATGACATATTCCCAAGCACCGCCAGATCCCTCCTATCAAATGCCGGAGGCAGATAAAGACAAGGTCATGTATGCGGGCGTGCCAATGGGCAACGCTGTATTGATGCTTATGGACATGCCTTCCGGTATGCCGATCACAAAGGGCAACAACATAAGCCCCACTATAAGTATGGATGATAAATCTGAGGTGGAGCGTATTTTTAAGGAGCTTTGCCAGGGCGGCACGGCAGATCAGGAATTGCAGAAAACATTTTTCAGTGATCTTTACGGCATGGTAACGGACAAGTTTGGCGTTATTTGGCAGGTATTGTATTACGAATCAGCCGCCAAATGAACGGATGATCTATTTTGAGAAGCAAAAACGGCAATACTCTTCGTATCGCCGTTTTTTTATTTTCACCGTATCAGTTTGCCTGCGCGGCTTGATGTCTATAAAATTTTGCGACGGCTAAACTCTCCGCGCCATATTGCCACACAAAACGCGCCGCAGGCTTTGCACATCATTTGCTTATCTGCTCAAAAGCGTTTTGCAGATCTGCCAAAATATCGTCTATGTGCTCTGTACCTATTGAAAGGCGTATGGTATTGGGCTTTATTCCGCAGTCCAGCAGCTCGGCTTCCGTCATTTGAGAATGCGTGGTAGAAGCCGGATGTATGACCAGACTTTTCACATCCGCCACGTTTGCCAGCAGCGAAAATATATCCAGACTGTCTATAAATTTCTTTGCTTCATCCGCGCCGCCCTTTATTTCAAAGGTGAAAATGGAGCCGCCGCCCCGCTTGAAATACCTGCCGTACAGCGCGTGATCTGGGTGGGTTTTAAGCGCGGGATGGTTCACGCTCTCCACCAATGGGTGGCTTGCAAGATATTCCACCACCTTGAGCGCGTTGAAAACGTGCCGTTCTATCCTCAGCGAAAGCGTTTCCAGCCCCTGCAAAAACAGGAAAGAGTGGAAGGGGCTAACCGTGGCGCCCGTATCCCTCATAAGCGTGGTGCGTATTTTTATTATGTAGGCCAGATTCGCTGCCGCCTCGGTGAAAACTACTCCGTGGTAGCTTGGGTTTGGCTGTGACAGGCCGGGGAATTTATCGTTCTGCGCCCAGTCAAAATTGCCGCTGTCCACTATCACGCCGCCTATCACCGTGCCGTGACCGCCTATAAACTTTGTGGCGCTGTGCACCACTATGTCCGCGCCGTGCTCTATAGGCCGCAGCAGGTAGGGCGTGGCAAAGGTGTTGTCCACTATGAGCGGCAGGCCGTGCTCGTGCGCTATTTTAGCCACCGCCTCAATATCTATAACGCCGCTGTGCGGATTGCCCAGCGTCTCAAAAAAAATTGCCTTTGTGTTTGGCTTTATTGCCCGCGCAAAATTTTGCGGGTCGCTTCCGTCCACAAAGCCGGTCTCTATGCCAAATTCGGTCAGCGTGTTTGCAAATAGATTGTAGGTACCCCCATACACCGTCTTTGCAGATACTATGTGGTCTCCCGCGCGCGCTATATTTTGTATGGCGTAGGTTATAGCCGCCGCGCCTGAAGAGGTTGCCAGCGCCGCCGCGCCCCCCTCCAAAGCCGCTATGCGCTGCTCGAAAACGTCTGAGGTGGGGTTCATCAATCTTGTGTATATATTTCCCGGCTCCGCAAGAGCAAAGCGCGCCTGCGCCTGTGCGCTGTCCGCAAAAACATAAGAGGTAGTGGCATATATTGGCACCGCACGTGAATCTGTGGCGCTGTCCGGCTGCTCCTGCCCCACATGCAGCTGCAGTGTTTCAAATCTATATTCTTTGCTGTTTTTCATAAAAATGCTCCTTATAGCTATATAATTATATAAATCGCATATGCGGAAGGCGAGTGTTTTTCCCATCAGCTGCGCCTTTTATTCGTGCGCATATGCGTGCTTGCATATCTTTACTTGCCTTACCCTCATATACACATTCGACCATTTCTGTAATTATGTCTCACCAGATATATAAAACGCTTGCTCACAGAGTTTCCTCCCTTTGTACAGGCACATTGCATACAATACCTATCTTTTTTATATGATTATATATTGTGCCTGTAATTTTGTCAACCGTTATGTATATTCTTCACAGTTTTACCGCACTTGATTGCGCACAACACCTATAGTATAATAACAAAAAAGGTTACGCGAGGGAAGAACTTGAAAATTTCCACAAAGGGCCGTTACGCACTCAGAATGCTGCTTGATCTGGCCGAGCACAAAAACGATGGTTTTATAGCTTTAAAGGATATAGCGAAACGTCAGGATATTTCCAAAAAATATCTTGAGCAGATCGTTAATCTTCTTCACCATTCAGATATACTGCGTACAAACCGCGGTCCGCTGGGCGGCTATATGCTTGCCAAGGATGCAGATCAATACACGGTTGGTCAGATACTGCGCATAACGGAGGGCGGCATCAGCCCGGTAGCCTGCATGGAAGATGAAGAAAACCAATGCCCCCGCGTTGGCTATTGCAAAACGCTTTTCATATGGCAGGGGCTGGAGGACGTTATAGGCGAATATCTTGACAGTATAACGCTGCAAACAATATTGGACAGATACGGCAATGCCGGTTCTGACGAATATTATATCTAACACGCAGTTTTTCTCAAGCGCGCATACGGTCAGGCGCAAATTTTTCAGCCGCATACTTAAGCATTTACCGTTCCGCAGCTCCACGCATCAAAAAAATACGTTTTTTAGCATTCCCTAAAAAGCAACGCAGTTTATAAACCGCGCAACAAATTCGGCTTCTTACAGTTTTCACCGCGCTCTATATAAGGTGTGTTTTTTACACTTCAAAAAGCGGGGTGGAAAGATAGCGTTCGCCCGTGTCGGGCAATATGGCAACTATTGTTTTGCCCGCGTTTTCCGGCCGCCGCGCCGCCTGCGCCGCCGCCCACACCGCCGCGCCTGAGGATATCCCCACCAATATGCCCTCTGTACGCGCAATTTCCCTGCCCGCAGCAAAGGCATCTTCATTTTTTACCGTAATTATTTCATCGTATATTTGTTTATCCAGTATATCCGGCACAAAGCCCGCTCCCAGTCCCTGTATTTTGTGCATACCCGCGCGGTTTTCAGAAAGCACGGGTGAATCTGCAGGTTCCACCGCTATTATTTGGAGCTTGGGGTTCTTGCTTTTCAAAAAGCCTCCCGCGCCGGTTATTGTGCCGCCCGTGCCTATACCCGCAACAAATATATCCACCTTGCCGTCAGTATCTGCCCATATTTCCGGGCCTGTTGTTTCCCTGTGCGCTTTGGGGTTGGCGCTGTTTTCAAACTGGCCGGGAATGAAAGCGCCCGGCATCTCGCTTGCCAGTTCCTCCGCCCTGGCTATGGCTCCCTTCATACCTTTGGAGCCATCCGTAAGCACTATTTGTGCGCCATAGGCAGCCAGAAGCTTTCGCCGCTCAATGCTCATTGTTTCCGGCATGGTAAGTATTACTCGATATCCGCGCGCCGCCGCCACAGCCGCCAGCCCTATTCCCGTATTGCCGCTGGTAGGCTCTATTATTACCGCGTCCGGCCCAATTTTTCCGCTGCGCTCCGCCTCATTCAGCATGTAAAGCGCCACCCTGTCCTTCACGCTGCCCGCCGGATTAAAATATTCCAGCTTGCCCACAATGCGCGCGCCCAGCCCTTTAGACCGCGCATAGCCGCCCAGCTCCATCAACGGCGTGCCGCCTATAAGTTCTGTTACATTGCCCGCTATTTTTGACATTATGTTATCCTCCGTATATTTCATATTTTGCATATCTGTTTTATATGTATTATATATCGGCAATCATTTTTTGTCAATCAGCATGTGTGTTTCAAAAAATAACAAGCTCTGCTTTTAGCCGGCTCCGCGCCCGCCGCTCTGTACATAGTATGCATATTTCATAAATATATAGCATACAGAATTTTTGCCGCAAAGCGCCCCCCTGCTATTTGAAGCACCACACCAAATTGGTAGACAGGTTTTGGCCCCTGTATATTTTTATCTCTATCCCGCCCAAAATATGCACAAAGGGTATCGACTTTGATAAATTCTTCTGATATAATCAAATTTAAGTAAGGCTGGAGATTTTCAGCGATGGTCTCTCTTTTGTACATTATTATTTTTTATTCTATATACTGCATCTGATATGTATGGCGCCCGGAGTGGAATCGTTCCCAGTATAGTTATAAGCGGGGTGGAATCGTTCCCATCAATAAATGACATACTTAAAAATCAATTTTACACTATAAAAAAATACAAATGTAATTTATAATGGAGGTAGAAAGTTATGGACACAGTAAAGTACAGCGCAATAGTAGGCTCTTTGGGGCAGACTAGTGACAGGTTTATGAAGATGGGCTACAAAGACCCGGATCAGACCTATGTAGAGTTTGGAGACGTTATAGACCGCTTGGCCGCGGCGGGTGTTTTATCCGGCGTGGATCTGTATCAGGCGCCTACCGGCCCGCTTTCAGACCCGGAGGTAGTAAACGAGATACTGAAGCGCAACGGCTTTGAGGTAGCCTCCGTTCTCCCCAACGTTTTTGGAGAGAGGCGCTGGCAGCATGGCTCTATTACGGCGGCGGACGCGGAAACACGCAAGGCTGCTGTGGAGCTTATAAAGCAAAACATAGATTTCAACACAAAGCTCATAGGTACGCCCAGCGTAAATCTTTGGCTGGGGCAGGACGGTTTCGATTATCCGCTGCAGGCAAACTACTCAAAACAGTATGATTACCTCATAAAAACGGTGCGAGAGCTGGCGGACTACAATCCGGATGTAAAGCTCACGCTGGAGGGCAAGATACGTGAGCCAAGAAACCGCACAATAGTGGATACCACACTTGCCGCCCTGCTGATGTGTATGGAAATAGACAGAGACAACGTGGGCGTGGCTATAGACACCGGCCATGTTTTCCAGGCACAGCAGAACGTGGCGCAAAACATAGAGGTTGCCGCCCGCTACGGAAAACTGTTTATGATGCACGTGAATGACAATTACAATCTTTGGGACGACGATATGATAGCCGGATCGCTGCGGTATACAGAATACATAGAGATGTTCTACGCGCTCAGAAAAGTAGGCTACAACGGCTTTATGGCCATAGATATATTCCCCTACAGAGAGGATTCTATGGACAGCACGGCCGAGAGCGTTAAGAACCTCCAGCGCTTCGACAACGCAATAGATCTGATCGGCTTTGACAAACTGGCCGAGTTGATAGAAGAGGGCAACCCAAACAAGACCACTAAGGCAGTTAGGGAAGCTATATTCAAATAAGGAGGATATATATAAATGCTAAGAAACATTCCAGAGATCATCCCACCGGAGCTTATGCTGGCGCTGATGGAAATGGGCCACGGTGACGACATCGTACTTGGTGACATCAATTTCCCCTCATACACTATGGGTAACCGCATAGTGTATTGCAAGGGACACAGCACCAAGGAAATAATGGAGGCTATACTCCAGTTTATGCCGCTTGACATATTTGTAGACGATGCCGTTACGGTGATGAAGCCGGGCGATATGTTTAAGGGCACGCCCCCAATTTGGGCAGACTATGAGCGTATAGTAAAAGCGGGAGATTTTTCCGGAGCCTTCAAAGAATTTTACCAGATGGAACGCTTCGATTTTTATGAGAGGGCCAAGCTGAGCTTTGTTACAGTACAAACCAGCGAGCCTGCGCTCTATGCGCCAGTGATACTGCGCAAGGGGATCATAGGCGATCTAAACGCCGGTAAATAATGGTTTTTTGCTCTTTTGCCCCGCGTGGTGTTTGCTGCGCGGGGCTTTTTCTTTTTCTGCGCCACCCATTTTGCCACTCGTATCAAGCGCTGCACAGCCATAGCATAAGCGGCCAATTTCATTATTAACATTGTATTCATCCGTTGTTCATTCAAAAATCACACAGCCGTATTAACATATGTTAAAATAAAACAAATATATATTTTAGGAGTGGGTATGATGGGCGCTAGCTTGCTTGTTGTGGATGACGAAATGGGCATCCGCGAAATAATAAAAAAATACGCGGCTTTTGAGGGTTACGAAATAACCGAGGCAGGTGACGGCATGGAGGCCGTGCATCTTTGCGCTCAGAGAAGATTTGACCTCATTATAATGGATGTTATGATGCCGGAGCTGGATGGTTTTTCGGCTTGCCGCGAAATTCGCAAAACGCAGGAAACTCCCGTCATTATGCTTTCCGCGCGCGGCGAGGAGTATGACAAGATACACGGCTTTGAGCTGGGTGTGGATGATTATGTGGTGAAGCCCTTTTCACCCAAGGAGCTTATGATGCGAGCAGCCGCAGTTTTGAAGCGCGGCGCGGCAAAGGAGCGTGAGGTGTTTGAATGCGAAGGGCTTACAGTTGATTTTACGGCGCGCATGGTAACGGTGGACGGCAATGTTTGTGATATGTCTCCAAAGGAATACGAGCTGCTTTTTTACATGGTAAAAAACCGGGGGATTGCACTTACCCGCGAAAAACTTATAACAGACGTGTGGGGCTATGATTTTTTTGGTGACGACCGCACCTTGGATACGCATATAAAGCTGCTTAGAAAATCTCTGGGCGCATACAGCCGTTACATAGTAACGCTGAGAGGAGTGGGATACAGGTTTGAACAGGTTTGACACATACAGCATAAAGTGGCGGCTTTTTAGCTACCTTATAATATTTGTGGCAATACCCGTAGCTATGCTATGGTTTTTTCAAACTGTCTTTTTAGAGCAGTTTTACACGGCCATAAAAGTAAACGATGTGGAAAGCTCTGTAGATACAATAGCAGAAAATATAGAAAATCAAGACGTTGACGCTCTCATAGAGCGAGTGGCGCACGTGAACGATGTAAGCGTGCGCGTTTACGAAAAAAACAGCGGGCAGATATATGCCTACGATTTTGGGCCGGAAAGTGGTGTTCCTCTGGACGATGCAAGCGTGAAGGATTATTTTGAGCGCGCGCAAAGCAACGGCGGTACGCTGCTTATGCTTTTTGACAAACCTCCCGCCATAGATATGCTGAACAAAAATGAGTTTGAGGGGGAATTTCCTCCGCGCTTCAAGCGCATGGGCAAAAGCATAGTTTGCGCGCGCGTGGTAAACCTGCCCAACGGCACGCAGCGGCTTATACTGATAAATGCTTTGGTAACACCCGTTGACGCCACAGTGCGCACGCTTCAGATACAGCTTATGTATATAACGCTCATAATGGTTGCGCTGTCATTGTTTTTGGCGCTGCTGATGTCTCGCAAAATATCTAAGCCCATAATACAGACCACCGCCGCCGCCAAGCTGCTGGCCAAGGGTGATTACAATACCGTTTTTGATGCTCACGGCTACCTTGAGATAGCGGAGCTTAACAAAACGCTGAACTTTGCCGCCTCAGAAATGTCTAAGGT
>CAYXBW010000053.1:0-16502 GCA_964463305.1 uncultured Christensenella sp.
AGCGCCGCTATGGGCGCTCTCATTTTCCTTATTGTTTGCTATCAATACTTGGAATCGTCTGAAAAACTATCCGCCATGAAGGCCTCATCATCCATGTCAAAATTTGCGGTCATGTGGGATGCGTTCATCATAGGTGCGCTGTCACCCAATAGCTTGAAACGCGCCACCAGCTCACGCATGAGCTGCGCCTGCCCGGAAAGCTCTTCCGAGGCCGCCGCACTTTCCTCTGCCGTAGCCGAGTTGTTTTGCACCACTGCCGATATCTGATCAACACCCTGTGTGATCTGCTGTATGGCAACCGACTGCTCTTTTGTGCCCAGTGAAATATTGTTTATTCTGTCAACTATCTCGTTTGTGCCCTCCACTGCCGCCATGAGCGAGTTTGCTGTCTCTTCTGCTATCTTGGAGCCGTTATTTACAGCCGCTATAGATGTATCTATAAGCGCAGCCGTGTTCTTTGATGCTTCCGCGCTCTTTGAGGCAAGGTTTCTTACCTCATCCGCAACCACTGCAAAGCCCTGTCCGGCAGCTCCTGCACGCGCAGCCTCAACTGCGGCGTTAAGCGCCAGTATATTAGTTTGGAAAGCTATATCCTCTATAGTTTTAATTATCTTTCCTATTTCAGATGAGCTGCCGTTTATCTGCTGCATAGCATCCATCATGGAACGCATCTTTTCATTGCTTTCCAGCACTTCTCCTGCAACAAGCTGTACCTTTTCGCTAACTTCTCCCGCGTCATCGGCATTGGTTTTTATTCCCTTGGCCGTCATATTCAGCGTGTCTGCCAGCTCTTGTATTGTGGAGGCCTGCTCTGTGGCTCCCTGAGCCAGCTCCTGCGCGCCGTTTGAAACCTGGCTGGAACCTGTGGAAACCTGGTCTGCCGATTGGTTTATTTTTCCCAGCGTATCATTCATGGAGGTTTCTATTTCTTCTACAGTAGATTTCAATATTGCAAAATCACCAACATAATCGCAATTGGTCTTTTGCGTGAAATCACCCTTGGCAAGAGCTATCATTATGCGTGACTGATCTGCTATAAGCTCTGCTATCCCCGCAAAAAGCGCAGCCATCATTTGCGAAAGCTGACCGGATTCGTCCTTTGTATCAAACACCTGCACAGGCGATTTTGTATCGCCTTTCTCTGCCATTAGCTTCATGCGGTCTATACACGCGCTTATGGGGCGGGCTATCATCTTTGCCAAATACAGCCCCAGGAATATAGCAACCACAACAGCGACAGCCACAACCAATATCTGTATAAGGCTCATTTGCCTAAACAGGTTTCCATTGCCGTCCACAGCAGCCTTTGCCCACTGGCTGTTGTTTACCGCGCTCTGCCCAAGGCCTTCCGCCACCTGGTTTATTGCGTCCTCTCCGGCCGTAAGCGCCTTGAACGCGCCAGCCGAATCGCCCGCTTTTGCATATTCTATTACCTGATTTTTAGTATCTTGAAACCCCTTTGAGTAAGCATCCTTTGCGTTGTAATATGCCGTTTCCAGCGAAGGATCGCTCATTGTGGCCTCATATGCCGCTATATTTTCGGTTGCCTGGCTTGCCAGATTATCAAGTGTTGCAAGAGTGGCATCCAAACTGCCGTTAGCCTCTCCCGAATAGAGCACCAGCTTATTCAAGGCAATAAGCTCCGCCTGAAAATCCTCGCGGATATCGCCCATCACTTCTATTGAAAGCAAATTCTTTTCGTAAATCTCGGTATCTTTATTGTTTAAGCTCAGCATTCCATAGATACCCACAACTCCTGTAGCCGCCGCAAGCGCAGCCACGATAATAAACCCAACTATCAGCTTAGCCGCTATTTTGATATTTTTGAACATTGCAGACCCCTCCCCGTAGCTTAAAAAAAACCTACAAAAACATTATATTACCGGTGTTTTTAACACAGCAAAAAATTTACAAAACAAAATTGATTTTTATGCCAAAACCCCAATAACAATTCTATTAATACAATACCTTTTGCAACGCGGATTGTCAATACATCAAGTATAATAATGATATGTTAAATTTGGAATATTATTCATTTGATTGCATTTCGCTTAGTGAAGTTTTTATTCTTTAGCAAGCAGCTCTTATCCACGCAGTTTGAGCATCTCAAAGCCGTATTTGTTCCCGCCCAAAACATTTCAGGATGGGCAGCATAAGCGCGCTCCCATCGCACCAGCAGCAGCAACGCCAAAAAAACAAGGCTGTAAGAGAGCGCTCCCGGCACCAGCAGCAGCAAGCCAAAATCAAAAAAGTATCCCCAGCCATATATTCGGCAATTATTGCAGCACAGGCTTTTCATAAAAAATTTTTGCAGCGGACACCAGAATATCATGCAGAGCGAATCACAAAAGTAATATGTTACCACCACTATAATTACTTCATTGGCGCTAAATATTCCATTGAAATAAAGCAGCACCACCAGCCCGCTCAAAAACAGCCAAAAAAACAGCGCCTTTCTTGCTCCGGCATTCATTTTTTTTACTTCATCGTCCAGCCTGCCCGAATTATTGTACTTTATGCGCCTTCTTGAAAAGGAATCTTCGCCGCCCGGCCTTATTCGCTTATCTTTTGATAATTGCATAAGCATGCCCGCTATCATTAGCAGCCATATTAGCAGCACGGGAGAAAAACCGTCTTTAAAAGGAACTGCGCGCCACAGCGATGCCATGTCTACGCCGCCAAAGTATGCTATCACACTGCTCACAAAAACCAAAGCGCGTATCGCCAGATCTATTATGCCTATGCGCAGCATAACCCCTCTTCCCTCCTCGCACATAAAAATATTTAAAAACAATAGCTGCTACACATATCATTTTATACACACTGGGTTTTTTTTCAACCGGAATTATACGCATTTATTTACCAAATATTTGTATATACGGCTCCTTGCGCCCGCTAACTGCAACGGCTGCATTCCCCGCCTCATTCATAAAAAAGGGGCTGCCTTGAGGAGTTGTTGGATTTTTACATATTTCAATTGAAATTTTTGGCTAAAGTATATACAATATAAATATCACTTATAACATTTATATATCTAATAAAAACAAAATAAATGCCGGAGGATAATTCTATGAATTCATCTCTAAAGGAAGTAAAGAGTTTCTGCACCGAAAAAGGCATCAAAATGGTTGATTTTATGATGATCGACCTAAACGGGCGCTGGCGTCATCTCACCATGCCGGTGGATAGGCTCACCGAATCTACAATGGAGTACGGCGTTGGCTTTGACGGCTCCAATTACAGCTTTGCACCCATAGAGTCAAGCGATATGGTGTTCATACCCGATCTTGACACCGCGCACATAGACCCCTTTGCCGAGATACCCACGCTGTCCATGATTGGAGATGTTTACGTTATAGATCTGCCAAACAACAGGCGTTTTGATCAGGATCCGCGCAACGTTGCCTTTCACGCAGAGGAATATCTCAAATCCACCGGCATAGCAGATGAAATGCGCATAGGGCCGGAGTTTGAGTTTCATGTTTTTGACCACGTAAGCTATATGAACAGCCCCAGTGTTTCAAAATTTCATATAGACACCACGCAGGCAGAGTGGAACACAGGCTCTGAGAGCGCAAACCTTGGCTATAAGATACCCAACAAGGGCGGGTACCACATGGCTCCCCCTATGGATATATTGAGCGGCTTTAGAAGCCGTGTTTCCATGATGATGGAGGAGCTTGATATAAAGGTGAAATACCACCATCACGAGGTGGGAGGGCCTGGTCAGCTTGAGATAGAGGTGGAGTTTGGCGGCCTGCGTGAGATGGCAGACAAAACCATGCTTACCAAATATATAATAAAAAACGCCGCCGTGGCCGAGGGCAAAACGGTAACCTTTATGCCCAAGCCCATTTTTGGCGAGGCCGGAAACGGCATGCACGTCCACATGCATCTTTTTAAGGATGGCAAGCCCGTATTTTACGATGAAAACGGCTATTCTCAGCTTAGCAAAGAGGCGCTTTACTTCATTGGCGGATTGCTGCGGCACGCGCGCGCTCTCTGTGCCTTCACAAACCCAAGCACCAATTCATACAAGCGTCTTGTGCCCGGCTACGAGGCACCCGTCACCATTGGCTATGCCACTAGCAACCGCAGCGCGGTAATACGCATTCCCGCCTATGCCAAGGCACCGGAAGAAAAACGCTTTGAGCTGCGCTGCCCGGACGGCACCTGCAACCCCTATTATGCCTTTGCGGCAATACTTATGGCAGGCGTGGACGGCATAAAAAACAAAATAGACCCTGAGGCTGCCGGCTTTGGGCCATATGATTTCAATTTGTACAAACTGCCTGATGCGGAAAAGGCCAAGATAGCCTCCTTGCCGCAAAGCCTGCCCGAAGCGCTGGACGCACTTGCGGCAGATTGCGACTTTTTGATGGAGGGCGGTGTATTTCCCAAACGCCTTATAGACATATGGATAGAGCACAGGCGCGCAGACGCTGCAAAGTACAGCCAAATGCCTTCACCCATAGAATTTGAAATGTATTACGACCTATAAACAAACAGCATTTTACGCCTCATTTACAGATATAAAAAAAACCTCTCCTTTGCAGCCAGTTTGCCGGAGAGGTTTTTTATATTCACACGCGCGCGGTTATTTGAAATATCGCCGCCTTGCCGTCGCCTGTGATAGCATGGTAGGTGTGCACGTTTTTCTTTTTGTATTTAAAATCTCCATACGCCTTGCAGATATACATGCATACCTCGTTCCATGAATCTGCTCCCAGCACGCTTTGCGGGTGCGAAAAATCTTGCGGCCCCTGCCATTCCCACGGAAAAACTATCACCGTGCCGGAAAGGCGCACACCTCCATTTAGTTCAGCAATTTGTGGTTTTAGCGCGCCAAGCAGCGCTGTAGCGTCTTTTTCAGACCAATGCGGGCTGTCTGCTGATAAAGCGATCAATGTGAAACGTGTCTTTTTTTTTAGTCTTGGTATTGCCACTAATGTGTTTCTCCTTATTTATTAAAGTAAAGATACCATATTTGCATGTATTTCTCAACAGCCACCGCGCACCCGCATAGCCAAAGCAAAATAATAGTTCACAAACATAGTAAAAAATCGTATAATGATTTAATACACGTAATATTTTTGCATCTTGGTAAAATTTTAGACTGATTGGTATGCAATACGGTATCTTAACAATGGCGCTTGGCAAAAAGAAAAAATCTATATTTGAGGATCTTGTGGCAGGCATACTGGATTCCTGTGATACTGACGTTATAGTTTTAGATAGAGACTTAAAAAATTTACTATACATAAATTCAATAGCTATGAGTCAGTTAGATGAAAGCAACGCAGATATATCAGAATATCTTGCGTTTTTTCCCGGTATACTGGAAGCTTGCGCAAAATCCTATGGCGATGGCTATGAGCCTGCTCCGTTTGAAATATCCCATGTGGACAAGCGGCATTTTTCTGTTAAGCCGGGCAATATAGAATGGGTGGACAGCGAACCTGCCACCATACTGTTTATTCGCGACAGCGATACAGAGCTTCGCGCTAAGGAAACACTTTATAAGCTGGCCTACCACGATTTTTTGACAGATATACCAAACAGGCTCAAATTCAAAGAAGATTTTGAGGCGCTGCACAAGGATATAGAAGATGGCAAGCTTGCCGGTATTGTTGCCATATTTGATTTGGACAATTTTAAAACAATAAATGACACCTACGGCCACAACACCGGAGATATAATGCTGAAGAGGCTGACCGAATTTCTTCAGGGACAGCCGGAATTTAAGGGCCACCTATACCGTTTGGGCGGAGATGAATTTGTGTTTTTCTTTGCGCAATGCACAGAAGTTTTTGACAGCGAAGCATCATTGCGCAATTTTTACAAAAACATACTTGATATAGCGCTGCGCTCTTACACTATGCCGAATATAGAGCAGGTCTGCACGCTTTCCATTGGCGTTGCCCTGCTGCCCACACACGGCACAAATTTTTCCGAATTGCTGCGCAAGGCGGATATTGCGCTTTATCAGGCAAAGGCCGCCGGAAGAAACCAGATGTGCTTCTTTGAAGAGCAATACGACTCAGCCAAGAAATTTAAAGACCTTTATGTGAATATAAATCCCATACTCATGTCCTCCGGGCGCACCTACGGGTACGAGCTTTTGGATAGGGGCGGAGACAACAACACTGAAAACGATGACATTAGCCTGTCCGGTTTTGACCGGACATTTGACGCGCTTGGCCTTGACGATCTAAACAACGATTCAGTTTATTTCATAAGCAATTCCATGCAGCTTACAAGCAGCACAGTGCTAAAAAATCTGCCCAAGGATAAGTTTGTGATACAAATACAGCTTCCGCGAAAGCTTACGCAGTACGAACTTACGCTGTATAAAAAGCTGCAATCTCTTGGGTACAAGCTTTGCTTTGGCGGGCTGCGGCGCGAAAACGCCACACAGCAGCTGCTTTCTATGGCCAGTTTTTGCAAGATGGAGCTTTCTTCTGTGGATCAAAGCTTTGTTATGTGGGTATCTTCCACCTTCAAAAATGTTGATCTTATTGCTACAGAGGTTGATTCGCCCGCCGCCTTTGACACCGCGCATAAATACGGTTTTAAACTTTTTCAGGGCTACTTTTTCAACAAGCCCGTGATTGTGAAAAACACCAAGGAGATATCACCTTTAAAGTTTAATTATTACCGCCTGCTGAAGCTCACCAGCACAGAACAGTATGTTGATTTTAAAGAGATAAGCAGCATTATATCTTCTGATGTGGCTATGTCTTATAAGCTTCTGAAACTGCTGAATTCCGCCGCAATGGGGATGCGCAGTAAGATTTCATCCATATCTATGGCGGTTGCCTATCTGGGCGAGGATCAGCTAAAAAAATGGATAGCCATGCTGGCGCTGCGCGGCATTGGTGACGACAAGCCGCTGGAGCTTGTGCGCATATCTCTTATACGCGCGCACTTTGGAGAATTACTGGCTCCGCGCTTTTTGAACCCGCGTGAGTCTACCAGCATATTTTTGCTTGGCCTGCTTTCTCTTTTACACGTGGCGCTGGAAAAAAGCAAGGAAGAGCTTTTTAAGGAGATACCCGTTTCAGACGATATAAGGGATTCTATATTGACTAAAACGGGAAAATATTCTGATATTGTGGAATTTTTCAGCAATTACGAATATTCTAATTGGGAGCTGGTAAGCGACTTTGCCAAAGCGCGCCAGCTGCCGGTGGATTTTATAAATGATTGCTACGTTGACTCTGTAAAGTGGTACAACGCGCTTTCAAAGGAGGCCTAAGCCCTCCCCGCCCACTTTTGTTCAGCAGCCTAAAACACACCCTCAGCACAGGCCGCGGGTGTGTATTTTTTTAATTTCACATCTATCATAAAAATGTTCAGGCTATCATTTTCTTGTCGTTTTCCGGTTCCTTTTCGGGCAGGAAACGCTCAAATATAACTGAATCTATAAATGGATTAACGTGCGAAAACTGCTCCTCGCTCTTTATTGTCCACGCCAGTATAGACGCTCCCTTTTCACGCATTTTTCGCAGCAGCTTTTTGTTTATGCGGTGAAACTCACAGCTTATAAAGTTTGGCTTGCATATAAAGTTGGTTTCAAGGCGCTTTATAAGGAACATAATAAGCTTTAGCGGTATGAGCTGAAACAGCGGCACCTCAAAATTTACATGCTTCAGGTCACAGGAAAGCTGGCCGCGCAGCACTCCCGGCGCATTCTTTTTGAACCACCGCAATGAGTATGGCGAAAAAGATTGTACAGCAAACCTGCCTGTGTATCCCTTGATTTTTTCGTAAAACGCGCTTTCCAGCCTGCCCGAAAAATTGAAACTTTTCATTTCGAACAGTATGGGCACTCTGCCGTCCACCAGTTCCAGCACCTCATCCAGCGTGGGTATGGTCTCCTCTGTGCCAAATAGCCGCGCTTTTTTTAACTGCGCAAGGTCACAGTCTCTCACCTTTACATCCAGCCCGACCATGCGCTTTAATTCGTTATCATGAAACACCACCACGTGGCCATCCCGTGTGAGCTGTACATCCATCTCTACTGCGTAACCCGCCTCCACAGCCAGCTTAATTGCCGTAAGGGAGTTTTCCGGCACGTTTTCATTATGCAGCCCGCGATGCGCAAATTTATAATCTGAAAGCCAGTCACCATCCGCCTGGGCGTCTATAGCTCTTGAAAAAAGCCATTTAAAGGCCATTACCAAAGCCACCAATACTCCCAGTATAAAAGAAAGAAATATATTAATTTGAGTCAAATTCCATCCTCCATCACCTGCACACCCACGACTTTTATTTTGCAGAAATCTATCCAATAGCAGCACTAACGCAATAAGACCGCAGATGCCGATCGCCCTGCCCGCCTGCCGCAAAAACAGCAGACACGCCATTTGGCAGATCGAATATGTTTATTCCAGCTCTTCAATAGTGCGAGAGCTATCATGCTTTATGGGTACCCATTCCGTGCGCGGTCTAACAAGCGCCGCGAAAGCAAGCACCATCATTGTAAACATAAAAACCGGGTATAGCAGTATACCCCTGCCCATGCCCTTCATTTCACGTTTTTCCAGTTTCAGCGTGGAAAAAGCTATCAACCAGGCAAACACTATGCTCAAAGAGAAGCAGCCCACTATGGCTAAAAGCGCAAAAGGCTGCAGCCCCGGCGTGCCCACCAAGGTTATTGCCGATGTTATATTAAGCGGTATAGCAAGACCTGTTGCCGGAATAAAGAGTATATACCACGCCAGATCCAGCGCACGCGCATTGCCCTTGAAAACCGTTTTAAAGATCTCTTTCAAATATAGCGGTATACACTGCATACCACCCGTCATCCACCGCAGACGCTGCTTTACAGATACCCCGAAATCTGCGGGCTGCTCATCATAGAAGCGCGCTTTGTTTGCTGGCACTATTTTGTGCCCCTTCACCACCTGCTGTATGGAAAACTCCACGTCCTCCGTGATAGAATCTGTATTCCAGCCCTCTTCACCCAGAGAAGCTATTTTGAAAGCAAAGCCGGTGCCGCCCACCATGCTTGAAATACCCATGGCGTGCCTTGGGTTGTGGTAAAACCGCTGCAGCATGAGCCAGTATATTGAATATACCTCACTCACCCATGAATCGTGTATATTTTTTGTATCCCTGTACCCCAGGGCAACATCCCCTCCAGAGCAGAGCGCGTTGTTCATTTCTGTAAGGAAGTTTGCTGATGCAAGGTTGTCTGCATCAAAAACGCACATTGCGTCATATTCGCCTTCATGCAGCTTTAATATGCGGTTTATACCATAGTGCAGCGCAAAGCCCTTGCCTCGCTTCTCTGCATTGAAACGCTTAAAAACAACAGCTCCGTTCTTTTCCGAAACGCCCGCCGTATCATCTGTGCAATTATCTGCTATAACAAATACTTGATATTTTCCTGCATAGTCTTGCCGTTTGATGCTGTTTAAAAGGTTCGCTATAACGTTTTCTTCATTTCTGGCGCAAACTATTATAGCAAAATTATGTAATTTTTCTTCACTTTTAACAAGCTCCTTAGGCTTGCCAAAACCACGCAGCGTGGTTATTATCATCCATATCATCAAGGGTGCGGAAAATACACCCAAAACTATAGTTATAACACGAACCACACTCAGTAGAATATCCATTACAAACCCTTCCCTTTTGCTTTTTATGCTATAGTAAATTATAACACCAATAGCAAAAAGAATCATAAACAAATCCTTAAGATATTCTTACATTTATGCAATATAGAAATATCCTTATATATAATACTTTTTTTTCTGCCACAAGTCCATAACTTTTTGCATCCAAACACAATATATTGTTTAATAAGAGTGTTTTTGGTTATATTTATAACAAGTTGTAACCGCTTCGGCGTTTATATATAAATATCCAGGGAGGCTTTGGCCAATGGATAACTTTTAAGAGACCCCCGTCCGCATTTTTGGGTTCGGGGGTTTTTCCTTTCTCTTTCTGGTTATTAATAAAATATACTCTATGTTTTTTCTCACAGTGTGATATAATTATTTTAAAAAAGGCGGTGCTTGATTATGAACAAATCATTTGAGCAAAGAGAAATGTCCATTGAAACAATAGCGCATGATCTTACTATAGAGGTGGTCCGCACAAGTATTGAAGGATTTCAGCGCGGAAATGATTACCAGGTATCGGATGTTGATATTGCAAACTTTGCGTTCAGCATATATGAAGAGTGCTTCCCCGTTATGCTGGAACGCGCCAAACAATAGCACGGTCAAACACGCAAAATCTTCCGTTTTACGGGAGATTTTTTTTGATGTCTTCATATTTTGCTTTCAAAATTTACAAACAGTTCATTTTGTTTGCGGTTTTATATTATATAATATTTTAATAAAGCTTATATTTTTTTATCACTGAAAGGACAGTTTATATGAAAATAAAAAATTTAACAACAATTGTGCTTGCCGCGCTCTCAGCGTCTGCAATGCTGTTTCTTGTTTCCTGCGGCGCGCCTCAAGCGGCGGCCTCCAATTCGGCAACTCCTGAGGTAACTGAAGCCCCCGCAGCTACAGCCAGCGCCGGTGAAGCCACAAACGCCCCCGCAGCTTCCGCTGCAGCGATTGAAAGCAGCGCAGCATCTCAGGCAGAGCCGCCTGCAGTGAATACCGCCATTGTAAACGTTGATATCACTATGGAGGACGGCGGCGTTATATCTTTGGCACTGGATAAAGAGGCTGCACCTCTATCTGTGGAAAACTTTGTGAATTTGGTAAACGAGGGCTTTTATGACGGACTGACGTTTCACCGCATAATACCCGGTTTTATGATACAGGGCGGCGACCCCACCGGTACCGGCATGGGCGATTCTGACAGCACTGTAGCTGGCGAGTTTGCACAAAACGGCTGGAACAACCCAATAAGCCATGAGCGCGGAGTTATAAGTATGGCCCGCAGCCAGGACCCCGATTCCGCAAGCTGTCAGTTTTTTATAACAAATGAGGACAGTACGTTTTTGGATGGCCAGTACGCGGCCTTTGGTCATGTTACAGGCGGTATGGATGTTGTGGACAAAATTTCAGCAGTAGAACGTGACGCATCCAATAAACCACTTGAGGATGTTGTTATAAAATCTATAAAAGTTGTTGATTGATCTATTACTTTGTAAAACATAAAGGCCGCCTTTGAGCGGCTTTTTTTTGCGCCCTTTCATATACGCATCAGCAGCGCGGCGCATTTTACATATTATAAGATTTGTAATCATTTTTATGTAAAGCTTATGCGGCATAAATACCTTACCGCACAGCACCGGTTTGTTGACAATGACTGAAATAATTGTTAAAATATACGCAGCATTTATACTAGGAGGTATATTTTTTTATGGAATCAAAGAATTTGGCTATTATTGGTCTCGTACTTGGTATCGTTAGTATCGTACTCGCTTTCTTGCTGAGCTTTGTTGCTTTTGTTCCGCTGGTAATTGGTATCATAGGTATCATATTGAGCGCAAAGGCTAATAGAATTGAAAAAACAGGCATGGGTACAGCCGGTTTTATACTTTCTATAATAGGCGTTATACTTTCTGCAATAATGCTTATAGTAGTATTGACCTGCACTGCTGCTGTTCTTGGAGCGGTTGGCGGCCTTGCCGGTGTAGCCGGTCTTGCGGGTGCTGCTTACTGAGCAATTTTTTATCTAAATCGGCAGGCAAACCATATATGGTTTGCCTGTTTTTTTAAAAACCGGAAGGACTATACATGCATCCATATATTGAAATCTTTGAAAAACAAATACCCAGCTACGGCACACTGCTGCTGCTAGGCTTTGCAGCCGCCTTTTTAGTGGCCATGCTAAGGCACAAAATAAACGGCCTCAGCAAAACGGATACCCTTGTTGCCATGCTTATGGTGGGCGTGGGCGCAATGATCGGCGGTAAGCTTTTTCACGTTATACAGGGGCTGCCGGAATATTTTGCAGTAAGCATGCCCGGCGGACTGTCTTTTATAGACTACTTCAACAGGGCAGGCCTTGTTTATTACGGAGGCTTTATTGGCGCAATACTAATGCTTATGCTATTTTGCGCTGTGTACAAGGAACCGTTTTGGCGCGTGCTTGATACGCTGCTCCCCTCGCTGCCGCTGGCGCAGGCCATTGGCCGTGTGGGCTGCTTTATGGCGGGCTGCTGCTGGGGCATGCCTTATGAGCATGGTTTTTATATGAGCCTGGATTCACCCATAGCAGAGGTGCCAAAGGATGTTCCCCTGCTGCCCGTTCAGCTTATAGAATCTGCTTGTACGCTGGCGCTTTTCATTGCTATGGCGGTCTATGGGCGCAAGGTGCGAAAACCGGGCAAAATACTGGCTCTTTACTGCATTGGCTACGGCATAACGCGCTTTGTACTTGAGTTTTTCCGCTATGACGCCATACGCGGTTTTGTGGGCAGCTTTTCTGTATCTCAGTGGATAAGCCTTATATTGATAGCCGCGGGCATATTTTTCTGGTTTTTCTACAAAAACAAAAAAAATGCCCAAGCAGCAGCGGGCTAAAACAAAAAACCGATGCAGCAGCATCGGTTTTTTTTAATACCGTGATTATTAAATCTTTTCTTCTTTTACAAATTCAGGCTCCTTCTTCTCGTTGGGCAGCGGCTCAAATATGTATACATATGCCTCATAGCTGGAGCCACCCTCAGTAACCTTTACCTTGAAACGGTAATTTGTGCCTGCCACCACCTGCGTGGCAACCGAGATAACCTCATATTGTTTGCCATCGCCCTTAGCACTCATCACTTTTTCAAAAAGCGCTATCTGGTCGCTGGAGGCATCGCCATCCGCAGTGTACGCGCCTGCCGCCTCGCTTGCCGCCGGAGCAGCAGGCGCGCAGCCCGCCGCAAACACAAAAGCGGCAGCCATCACAACAACCAACAAAACATAAATCTTTCTCATAGTATCCACCTTTCAAAACCCTTTTATTTTAAAAACAGCTTTTGCTGTTTTACTATATAAATATAATACAAAATATATATATTAAAACAAAATAATTTTTGATATTGCTGCCTGCCTCCTTAGAATTGGTTTGCCCTATACGCATTCAGGAAGTATAATCATATAGTTACGGATCTGATTTTTATTTAGCGCACAGGAGTCATACAATGGTTGAGATAGCTATTTGCGATGATGAAAGGGTGTTTTGCGAAATGCTTGCCCAAAAGACATCAGCATATATGGAGCACAGCGGCGAGCCATTCAATATAAGCAGCTTTTCATGCGCGGAAGAACTGCTCTCTTGCAGCTGCCGCTTAGACATACTTTTACTGGATATTCAGATGCCGGGCACAGACGGTATGCGCCTGGCAAGAAAACTGCGTGAAATGGGTTCACACAGCGCCATTATATTTGTGACCGCAATAAAGGAACAGGTTTGGGACGCATTTGAGCTTGAGGCTGTAGACTATATTTGCAAGCCAATAGATGAAAACCGCCTGCACGACGCGCTGAAAAGGGCACTAAAAAGAACAGACAGCAAAACCGAGAAGCAGCTATTCATAAAAAGAATGAACTGGTGCCAGTCTGTAAAAATAAGCGATATATACTATTGCGAAGTAATAAACCGCAAAGTATATCTGCACACAAGCCGTGGCGTGATAGACTATTACTCAAAAATAGAAAACGTGGAAGAACAGCTTGACTACCGCTTTGTAAGATGTCACCGCAGCTACCTTGTGAATCTTGATCACTTTGCAAAATATGCGAACGGCTTCGTCACTTTGGCGGACGGCGCGCAAATACCCGTTTCGCGGCTGCGGCATCAGGCATTTATGGATGCTATGATGCAATATATGAAGCGAAAGGAGGCGTAGCATGTATATTACAATAGCCAATGTGCTATATTACTGCACCGTACCCGCTCTGCTCTATTTTTATTATGGCAGCCTTTTTGCAAAGCCTTTTAAATGGTACATATGCCTTCTTTACACAGCTATTTCATTTTGCTTCACTCTTATGGAGGCACAGTCTTTCGTTACGGGATATATGAACGTTATACTGGCAATAGCCGTGCTTGCTTTTTTTGGCATAGCCTTTTTGAAATGCGGCGTTGCGCCCTCGTTCTGCGCAGCAGCGCTTGTGGTTTCCACCTACAGCATAATAACAGGCATAATACAATCTGTGCTCCATTGGGTTATTTCCAGCATATCCGCGCAAGAATACGCCATTATGCAATATTTAGATATAGTTCAATTTCTGCTTACCATTGCTTTGATAATAGCAACATTTTGGCTTATAAAAAGGCTGTTTGATGGCAGGATGGCAGAAACCTATCGCCTTAGCTTTCTTTTGGTGGGTATTCCCGTATTCTTTATTGCGCTTGTGGAAAATACCGTTTCCACAAATATATACGGAAATACGGTGGTTTGGGACAGTGAAAAAGGGCTGATTTTGCCCATTGTGAACAATGAGGAGCTTATTATTTTGCAAATAATTGCCTTTGCGGGGCTGTTTTGCACTTTGTTTACATATAAGAGGCTCATTACCGCCATTTATAAGGAGCAGGCAATGAAGCAGATCAGCCAGCAGGCGCAGGATCAGCGCATATATGTGCGGGAGGCTCAAGCCCGTTACGCACAAACCCGCTCTTTTAGGCACGATATAAAAAACCATCTGCTTGTTTTGCGCCAGCTTCTTGATGAGAGCAAACCAAAGGAGGCAGCCGCCTATCTTCAAAATTTGGAACAGGCTTCCGCCTCCCTTTCATACAGCGTAAGCACGGGAAATACCGTTGTGGATGCTCTGCTTGGCAGCAAGCTGGCCGCTGCCGTTCAGCAGGAGGCAGCCGTGGAATGCAGCCTGGCAATCCCCCCCTCAAGCAGCGTGGAGGATATGGATTGGTGTATAATACTATCAAACGCGCTAGACAATGCAATAGCAGCCGGCAAGGCCATCCCCCCCGCAAATAGATATATTCACGTTTCCAGCGCGCAAAAGGGCAATGTTTTTATGCTTTGGATAGAGAACGCGTGCATGTATGAAACGCCTCCGCCCTCCCCCGGCATAGGGCTGGGAAATATAAAGAGCGTAGCGCAAAAATATGGCGGAGATATAGAGATAGATATTTCCGCTGGAGTATTCACGCTGAATGTGCTGCTTGTCATTTCACAACAATAAAGAGACATCTCACGCCCAAACTATTGAACCGCCCTAAATGCCAAAATTATAATGTACCTACAATATAATTTTGTGAGGTGAACAATATGAGTGTAGGCGGTGTAAACATGAATGGTGCTGCTCCGGCAGGCACACCCGGCGAGGGAGTGAATCCCCAGATAAGAGCTTTAGAACAAAAATTGCAGCAACTGACTCAGGAAAAGCAAAAAGCTGCAAAGGCACAAGACAGCAAAAAATCAAAGAATCTGGATGAGCAAATACAGCAGATAAGAAGGCAAATTGCCGAGCTGAGCAGAAAGAGCGGCGCAAACCGCACAAATAACGCCGCGCAGACGGAGGATGCAAAATCCATCTTGAACGATGCAAATCCCGCCACTGCGCCCAGCGGCAGAAATTTGGATGAGCTGGTTTAAAGTTTCAAAGTAAACTGTACTTATTCCACCCAAACCTCATTGGCATATATTGACGATGAGGTTTTTTGTTCCGCTACTCTATTTTGTTCATAAAAGCCGCACGCCTCAGCATATTCGCCGCATATGAGCAGCATCATGCCTCTTAAATGATTTTTTATAAGCATCTGTGCAACAAGATCACACATCTCAAGCTTAGGCTTTTCATACAGCGGCGATAGCTCTCATCATGCCGGCTGCAGACTAAAGAGCCGACCGGCGCACGGCAACCTCTGCGCGAACAAGCGCGGAAATATGCTCTGCAGTTTCGTCTGTAAGAAGGAAAAACATACCGTCATTGCGGCATTTTTTGAATGTGTTTCCGTCAAGCTCATATATAAAGCCCTTAACGCAAGTATCGCTGCAGGCGGCGGGGTCAAAAAGCCTCTTGCAGTCGCGAGAACCTGTCATGCTTTTCTTCATTTCGGCAGGCAGATTTTCTAGTATATCCCCGTACTGCGCGGCATTGTCGCCATAGATCCTCGCAAGTATTCCCGCTTTGCGGAATACCCAGTTCATCACCGTTTTCTTTTCACATTTATATGAAGCAGCATAGCCTCTCTTAGCTTCTTTAATAACTAAATCACAGCCCAATTCCGTTAGCTGCTCGTGCAGTCTTTCAACAAAAGCAATATTTTCCGGTACAACAGTGGCAATAAAATCACTGAATAACACCTTTTCTTTAGCCATAAATTTTATACCTTTCAAGAATTTTAATCAAATAAGCAATGTAACTATACCATAAAGCAAAAACAGCGTCTATATAATAATTACGTACTTTTGCGGTACGCGACTTGTATCCGGCTTCAAGCCGATGTGTAGTCTTTACTAAAAAGATGCCGCTGTTCGCGAGTGTAAAAATAAAAATCGCGCACTGTTACGGTACGCGACTTGTATCCGGCTTCAAGCCGGTGGTGCGGTAGATGGGACTTGAACC
>CAYXBW010000054.1:0-9167 GCA_964463305.1 uncultured Christensenella sp.
TTGTGGCCTGCATCAAGCATATCCGTATACGCCGCGCATGTTTCGCAGGTATAGTATGGAAACTATGAGCGCTCCGGCCTCCGCAAGCGGCACGGCCAGCCAAACCCCCTCCGCGCCCATTATCTCCGGCAGCAGCAAAAGCATACCCACCAAAAACGCAAAGGTTCGCAAAAATGATATTATTGCGGATACCTTGCCGTTTGACAGCGCGGTAAAAAACGCGGAAGCAAACACGTTAACACCCATAAACAGGTAGGCGGGGGAAAACAGCATAAAGCCATGCACAGCCAGTTCATGCACGTTTGTGCCGGGCGGCGAAAATACAGAAACTATGCCGTTTGCCGCCAAAAGCGACACCAAAAATGTTGCAATGGAGCATATTACAATAAACTTCAGACTTATCCCCAACAGCTTTTTAAGCTGATCTGTATTTTTGTCTCCATAGTTATACGCTACAACAGGGGCAACTCCGCCCGAATAACCAAGGTACAGCGCCATAAGCAGAAATTGCGCATATAGTATCACAGATATAGCGGCAACGCCATCCTCTCCCAGGTAGCGCATCATTATCAAGTTCATCAGAATAGTGGTTATTGCCGCCGCCAGATTGGATACCATTTCAGACGAGCCGTTTGAGCAGCTTTTCAGTATGACTCCGCCATCAAAGCGCGGCTTACCAAAATGCAGTACGCCCTTTCGCATGAAAAGAAAATAGAACAGCCCGAAAACCCCGGGTATGCAATATCCTATGCCCGTGGCCAATGCGGCACCCGCTATGCCCATGCCCATTGGGCCTATGAGTACATAGTCCAAAACGATGTTCGCAGCGCCGCCCAAAATAGTCATCATAAGGCCAATGCCCGGCTTGCCCGCCGTCACAAAAAATGTTTGGAACAGCATTTGCAGTATTGCGGGCACAGTGAAAAGCAGCAGCATAACGGCGTAATCATAGCAATAGCCGTACAGCGCTTCGCTTGCGCCAAGGAAATGCAGCAGCGGGTTTACAAATACCAGCCCCAGTATCATCATTATTATACCCAGCGCCACACCCACGCATACAATCAGCGAAAGATTGCTGCGCGCCTCACTGTTTCTGCCCTCGCCCATTTTTTTGGCTATAACCGCACCGCCGCCCGTGGCCAGCATTATGCCCACCGCCAGCACCACGTTTGCTATGGGATATACTATGTTAACAGCGGAAAGCGCGTTTGTGCCAATTAAGCGCGAAACAAAAACGCCGTCTACCATTGTGTACATCGAAAAGAATATCATCATTATTATATTTGGCAGCGCAAATTTAAGCAGCGAACCAAAAGTGAATTTTTTAGCCAGTATGTTGCTCATTTTCCTCCTCCTTCAAGCACTTCTTAGCTATGTCCAGCAGTATCTTGCCAAAAATTTCGGCTTCCTCCTTTGTATAGAGGCTCTCCACAGTCTCCGCCATACGGCACATAAGCGCGTCGTATGCTTCAAACTCCTTTAGCAGACCGGGCTGCACAGAAATATATTTTACCCGTCCGTCAGTTCCGCTGGGCGTTCTTTCAAGCAATCCCTGCTTTATTAGCTCGTTCAGCTTCATGGTGACTGCAGGCTTTGAAATATGCAGCAATTTTGCCAGTCTGCTGGCTGTGCAATTTTCCGTGCTTGCTATTATCTCCAAATAAAGCATGCTGTTGTATGAAACACCGGAAGACTGCTTCATATTGTTCATCAGCCTAAGCTCATTTATTGCCAGATCATGGTAGAATTTATTTAATATCTCCGCTAGCTCCATGCCTTAACTCCTAATTTTATTAACCATATTTAATTATATATGGTTAACTATATTTTATATTAACTACTAATATTCGTCAAGCGGCGCTTTTTAAACGTATTTTGAATAGTTTGTATTGGTCTGCGGCGTGCTTTTATTTCCACCTTTGTGCGCAGACTATCTTCATTTTGCGCTAAAAATTTATATGTTCTGACTGTACCCAGGTTCTTTTATTTATTTTTTTAATTGATCTTTCTAAATCTTTTTTTACGCGGCGCACAAAAAAGCCCGCCCGGAATATTTTTTTAGACCGGGCAGGCTTTTTGAAGCAGCTTACATATTCAGTACCGTTTTTACCTTGTGCCAATGGGGAAAAACAGCTCGGTCATAAGATCGTCTTCAGGGGTGTCCTTGGGGTCGTTCAAATATACCTCAAAGGGAGCCCCGGCTATATTGTAGCCATTTGCCTCTATCCATTCAACTATGCCCGCATAAGACGCATTGAGCTTTGAGTAAGTCCCCTTATGCATTGTTGTGGCGCAGCGTCCGCCAGCCATCATGCGCGAATCCTTTGTGCCGGGCGCAACAGGCCATGCCAACTCTATATCCGAGCTGGCGGGATTAAAGTCCTCGCTGTAGTATATTGCCATGGGTGCGCCCACAGGCTGAACGCCCGCCTGCTTAAGCTTTTCACCCACTGCGGCAAACATTTTATCAAAATCTGATATTGCTATTATATCTCGCACGCTCAAAATCTGCTGCGGCTGTCTCTCCACTATTTTTACATCAATATTATTTTTCATTATATCTTTTCCTTTCTTTATCCGTTCAATATCCTTGCGCAGCTGCTTCACCAGCCTGCGCTGTACACGCAGGTTTTCGGTCTGCTCTGCAAGTTTTTCTTCCAGGAAAGGCATTAGCGCCTTGTCCTCAAGCTCTATCATTTCGCCTATTGTTTCCAGCGAAAAGCCATATTCCTTCAACTTTAGTATCAGCAACATATCTGTAAGCTGAGATACCTCGTAATATCTGTAACCCGTAGCTGCGTCCAGCTGCGCAGGCTTCAGCAGGCCTATGGCATCATAGTGCCTAAGCGTCTTGGTGGTAACCATGCATAGTCTTGAAAAGTCTCCAATTGTGAGCATTTCTGTATACATCCTTCCAAATACTTTTATGCAGCATCTCCAAATTTCGCAAAAGGATTTTGTTTGCCGCACATTCTCATTAACTGTAAAACCGGTTTGTAAGTACACTATATCCCTTTACCTAGGGTCAAAGTCAATAGTTTCATCAAAAAATTTTGCTGAATTTTACAGCACATCTGCTTATACTGGTATCTGCGCGTTTTAACATGTTCAGCGCAAAATGCCTGCCGCCAAAATTTGAAATTAAAAAACGCGGCCGTATGCACCCATAAGCAGTCGCGCTTTTTGTTTCTCTCTTCTTATCTCTCTATCTTTAAGCCAACTTTTTTATGTTGGTTTTAAGCATATTATAAAACGTTCAGCATGGGGCCGGGGCGAAAGCTCTTTGCCTCCGCCCTAACGAATCAATGCGCTGCGTTTTCACGGCTGCTCGTGCCTACCGCCCGGAAACAATACCTTCATCGCCAAAGAAAGGCTGCCCCCTATTGCGGTTTGCGGGCTGGTCGTATTTACCCTATGCCGCCGCTCTGTTCGCTTTGCGCGTTTTCCTCGCCGCCTAAACCACCTGTCATGCTGTCGTCTGTGCCCGGATTAACCGGGGCTTCCTTGTCGCCATCCTGAGTATCACCATACTCTGGAACGTCATTGGCTGATTTATCTTCGGAGGCGCCGCCCGGAACTTCCGTGGTATTTCCCGGAATTTCCGTACTGGGAGCGCCGTTTCCGCTTCCTCCGCCGGCTGCAAGCTCATTGCCCGCATCCGGTACCTTTCCGGAGCCACCTTGCTCCGGTGCATCTATAGAGCCTCCATCCGGCTCTGCCTTGCTGTCTTTCCCGCCGCCCTGCGCTTCGGCCTTTATAGGCTCCTTTGTTTTCTCCGGACGCTTTGCTTCCTTTGCGGGAGCGTTTGCCGGCTTGGCTGTGGGTGCCGCCGCGGGCGCGGCCGTTGCCGTTGCCGCGGGCGGTGCCTGGCTCTCTGCAACCTCCGGCGCATTGCTTGCCGCCGAATTTTCAGGAGCATTATCCGTCCAGCCCAGTATTTCGTTCATACTGCTGTCTTTATATTTTTCTACGGTGGCGGTGGGGTCTTTTTGCTGCAATTGCTTTATTGCGCTGTACTTGCCTGCCGAAACACCATAGCTCTTAGCTTCTTCCTTTGTACCGGCATCCACAGTGATACACCTTGCCAGCGCACCGCCGCTTTCTGCCGTTTTGGCCGTCTGTTCTACTTTTTTTAAAACACTATCCTGCATGGCAGGGTCATCACTTTGCACCGCCACCAGCACTACTGCTTTGTCGTTTATATAGCCGTCCAGTATTTCCACGCCCAGTATGGCGTCTAGCGCGTATTCATAGCTGCGGTTCATTATATTGACGCCGGACAGCACGCGCTCTGCATCCTCATTCAGCGGCCTGGCCGCTATTACGTTTCCAAAGCGGTTTAGCTCCAGCTCTACGCTTGGGTTTACATCTATGCTTATATATGCCGCGCTGGAGCAATACGCTATGCCCGCCAGCGTGAGCACCAGTGCCGCCGCTGCCGCGCAGGCTGCGTATACCAGCTTTTGCATAAAGCCTCGCGTTTGCGCCTTGGGCGCTTTTTTCAGCACCGCTTCTTTGGTATTGGCCACAAGGGCCGGCTCCGCCGTTATTTGGCCGAATGCCGATTGTATATCGTCACGCATCCGGCTCACCTCCCAGCACAGTTTTTAATTCCTGCTTCGCGCGCGTCATCCATGTATAAACGGTATTTGCGTTAGCTCCCGTTATCTTTGCTATCTCAGGCGCGGTGTACCCCTCAAAATAGTGCAGGTATACCGCCGTACGGTAATTTTGCGGCAGTGCCATCACCGCCTGCAAAACCTCCCTTTGCCGCCCGCCGTCCTCGGCGGAAAATTCGTAGAGGGCATCCAGCTGAACATCGCTTCTGGACGCTTTTTTCAAAAAATCCTTGCAGCGGTTCACACATACCCGCAAAAGCCAGGCCTTTTCGTGCTCCGCTGTTTTGAAATCCTTTCTGCATGTGGCGTATTTTATGAATACGTCTTGAAAGATATCCTCTGTATCATGCGGATTTTTGGTGTAAACAAAGCAAACTCTTCTAAGCATATCGGAATATCTATCTATAGCCCGCAATATTTCAGTTTCGTTTTTCATTGCCATTACCGTGACCCAAATCCGCCCCGCGGCTTCGGCCACCCCGCACGAAACGCTCTTACCAAAGAGCCTTTCATATATAATACGAACGGGGATAGCCAATCCATTCAAAAATTTTTTATTTTTTTGGAGAAATTTTTTCTTTTATCTCGCTGCCCTGCTTCAGAAGCACTCGCAGCTCCTCTTCATCGCCCCGCTGCATTGCCGATCTTACGCGTGATAGCTCTTCAATTATTATATCTATATCCTTACCCAGAAAATCTGCGTTTTCCAAAAACAGCTCGGCCCACATAGCAGCGTCCAGCTTTGCCACGCGCGTAAGATCCAAAAAACTGCCCGCCGAAAAGCCGGTTTTGAGCGCCGCCGGATTTTTCATATAACAATTGGAAACAACGTGCGCAAGCTGAGAGGTGTATGCTATCTCCATATCGTGCTCCTCTGCGCTGCTGTATGTAACACGCCCGCAGCCCATATCCCTTGCAAGACCGCTCAGTTTTTCCGCAGCCGCCTCATTGGTGTCCGCCTCGCGCGTTATTATGTAGCTGGCTCCAAAAAAAAGCTCTGCGCTGCTGTTTGCAAAGCCGCCCACTTCGCGGCCCGCCATGGGGTGACTGCCCACATAATCAACGCCGCGCGCCTTTAAAGGCTCCGCCACACTTTCATACATAAAACGCTTCACACCGCAAATATCTGTTACCAGCGCGCCCGGCGCAAAGGCCGTATCCAGCATGAAAGCCGCCGCACTTCGCGGACACAGGCACACAAAAACAGCCTCGCATTCGGCAAAATCTGCCCTGCCGGCTATTGCGCCGCATTCAAGCGCCGCGCCTTCCACTTCCTTATTTATATCAAAACCATATACCGCGTGACCGGCCGCCGTAAGCGACTTCGCTATTGACCCCCCAATTAGCCCCAGCCCCGCTATACCTATCTTCATTAATATACTCCTAGCTGCCCATTTATATAGTAATAGCTAACAGCTTACCATAAAAGTGCAGAAAATCCTACTGTTTGATTTTTTGCATTGCCTCCAAAAGCGCATCCATTTGATCGCCCGTGCCTATTGTTATACGCAAATAATTGTTTGTTCTGCCGCCGGGAAAATATCTTACCAATATACCGCTTTCTCTAAGCGCAGTAAATACAGCCGCCGCATCCGCACATTTTACAAATATAAAATTTGCTGCGCTTTCCAGCACGCCATAACCCATTTGCCTAAGTGCGCTGCTTACGCGTTCCCTTTCACTTATTATATCTGCCGTTGTTTTGGCATAGTATGCCTTGTCTCTTATTGCGGCGGCGGCGCCGGCCTGCGCCAGCATATCCACCGTGTAGGAATTGAAGCTGTCCTTTACGGCGCAAAGCGCATCTACGAGGCCTTTTTGCGCGGCCACATAGCCCACACGCAATCCGGCAAGGCTGTGTGATTTTGAAAAGGTACGCACCACTGCCAGATTTTCATAATTTTTTATAAGTGGCAGCGCGCTTTGTGCGCCAAAGGCCACGTAGGCCTCGTCCACTATCACGGCTCCCCGCGTATTTTTTGTTATGCGTTCTATATCACCTAGCGGCATAGCCATTCCCGTGGGCGCATTGGGATTTGCTATCACTGCGCCCCCGCCTCCGCACAGCCCTTCCACATCTGCCGAAAAATCTGCCTTGAGCGGCACTGTGTGCAGCGCAAGGTCAAACAGCTTGGCCCAAACAGGGTAAAAGCTGTATGTTACATCCATTGTTTTTATTTGTACATCCGGGTCAAAAAAAGCCATGAACGCAAGCGCAAGCGCTTCATCAGAACCGTTTGCGCAAAATATATTATCCGGCGATATGCCTTCAACCTCGGCTATAGCTTCGCGCAGCCCCGCTGCATCTGTTGAGGGGTATAGGCGCAGATTTTGCGCCGCGCTTATAGCCTCCGCCACCTTTGGGCTGGGCGGATATGCGTTTTCATTCGTGTTCAGCTTTATCATTGGCCGTGCGGGCTGCTCTCCCGCCACGTAAGGAGTTAATTCCGCCGCTTTTTTGCTCCAATATTTTTTCGCGTCCGCGCTTCCATAATTATCCATATCTTTCCTCCATAAAAAGTTCACAAATATTCTAACACAAATTCATATTTTTGTGTTACTATATAGGGCATGGAAAAGATAAGAGATTACTACCCAGTGTATGAGGCGGCTGATGTGAGACGCTGCGGCTGGGCTACGGAAGATTTGCTGGTCGATTATCACGACAATGAGTACGGCATCATAAAAACTAACGACAGCAGCATTTTTGAGCAGATATGCCTCATGGCTCTCTGCTCCGGACGTATAACGCTCTCAATCATAGAAAGGCGCGGAGAATTAAAGGAGGCTCTTCGCGGGTATGATATAGCAGCGGTATCTGGACTAACTGAAAGCAATATGAAGGCGGCGGCTAAAAGATTGGCTCTGCCCTATTCCAAGCTCTCCGCAGCAAAGACGAACGCGGAGGCGGCAGCGCAAATAATTGCGGAGCACGGAAGCCTTTTTAAGTTTATATATGCAATAAAACAGCCTGAGCGGCTGCTGTTTGCACTGAAAAGCTACGGCTTTACGCAAATAGGCATAGTTACCGTGACGGGAATAATGAAATCGTTGGGCATAATAGAGGCACATGACAGGAGCTGCTATATGCGCACGGTATCGGCGGAGGAGCAATGAGCTGAATGCCGGCTTTCCTTACCCATATGGTGGCGGCTCAAGACACCTTTTCGCGCATTGAAAACCAGCGCGTAAAGGCTGTCTGTGCTGCTGATATAGACGCTTATTACTCCGGCTCACAAGGCGGAGATTATTTCTATTTGTATAAATACTATTCCATGTGGGCAGGCCACACATACAAAATGTTTGGTTACGCGCTGCACCGCGCCAGGCCGCAGCGTTTCTTTGCGGAGGCGGCGGAATATATAAAAAAAAGCGGTTCCAAAACACTGGAGGCGTTTTTTTATGGCTACATAACGCATTATTTTTTGGATATGTATCTGCATCCCGCCATAAACGCAATATGCCCCGATGCCATGAAAGAGCACAATACCCTGGAATACGCCATAGATACTGTGTACGCGCGCACGCACGGCATAGACGCAATAGAGTTTGACCGCGCGGAGCAGGTGCGGCAAACGCACGTTCGCGGAGAACGCGGCGAAGAGATCAGCCGCTTTTTTTCATATATCCACAAGCAGCTATATTACGGTTTTAAGCTAAAGCCGCACGCGTATGACACCACCTACAGCTATTTTGAACAATATAACCGCAAAATGTACAAGCCGGACGAAAAGCAGCTGAAGTGGATGCGACTGCAAAACCGTTTCACACTGCTTGATCTTTTCACAATGCTGTATTACCCCTATGAGCAGGTGAAGGATCTTTTCAATTACGAACCATATCTTGCGCTGATAGAAAGAGCCATAAAAAAGAGCCTTGCTTTTATGGATATAGTGGACGGATATTTGCATGATGAGCGGGATATAACAGTGCTGGAGTCTTTTGTGTACAATGTGAATTTCAACGGTATGCCCGTAGTGCCGCGCGAGGAACGTCTGGGCTTTCGCAAGCTCTATAAAAAAGCCAAACTAAAACTTTGATATACAGCTTCAAGCGCTCTTTTCACAATTTATAGCAATTTATTAAAAGGTTGGTTACAAGCTTTTGGTATATATTGAATATGTTAAGTTAAACCGCTGTAAATAACAAAAAACCGCCGTATAAAACAGCGGTCTTTCAAATTACTTATAAATCAGTCTCAGTCCGATACATAGGGCAGCAGCGCCATAACGCGCGCGCGCTTTATTGCAACGGCAAGCTGTCTCTGATGCTTTGCGCAGGTGCCTGAAGCCCTTCTGGGGGATATCTTGCCGCGCTCTGTCAGAAAGCGCCTCAGTTTTGAGGCATCCTTATAATCTATACTTGTGGCCTTTTCTGCACAGAAGGCGCAAACCTTTCTTCTGGGGCGTCTTGCGCGCATGGGCCGCTTTTGTCTGTCTTCGCTCATATGCTTTTATTCCTTTCCGGCGGTATAGTTCCGCTCTTATACCCGCGGCATAATGCCGCTTTTATGTCGCGCTTATAGTTCAAACGCATATTTTTTCACTC
>CAYXBW010000054.1:9267-15635 GCA_964463305.1 uncultured Christensenella sp.
GGCATAATGCCGCTTTTATGTCGCGCTTATAGTTCAAACGCATATTTTTTCACTCGTGCCCGCGCCCGCTCACAGAGCAGGAACCGCACTTTGCTCTTTGCGGCATAATGCCGCTTTTATGTCGCGCTTATAGTTCAAACGCATATTTTTTTCACTCGTGCCCGCGCCCGCTCACAGAGCAGGAACCGCACTTTGCTCTTTGCGGCATAATGCCGCTTTTATGTCGCGCTTATAATTCAAACGCATATTCTTTTCATTCGTGCCCGCTCGTTCGCTTTAGAACGGCAGCTCAGCATCATCCAGCGGCTGAAAATCTCCCAGCTCATCCGCAAACAGCTCATCCGCAGATGATTGCTGCGGTGCTCCGCCTCCGCTCTGTACGGGCGGCGGTGTCAGCCCGGCATAATCGTCCCTTGCCGCGCCCGGATTTTGCGCCTTGCTGGTAACAAATTCCGCGTCATCCACCACAACCTCTGTAACATAGCGCTTGTTGCCCTGAGCGTCATCATAGCTGCGTGACTGCAACGAGCCCACTATGCCTATCTTAGAGCCTTTGCTGAAATATTTGGCTATGAATTCTGCCGTAGAGCGCCATGCCACACAGTTTATAAAATCACTGTCATAGCTGCCTGAAGCATTCTTAAACCTGCGCTGTGCCGCAACAGTGAATGTAGTCACGGGTACGCCGCTGCCTGTGGTACGCTGCTCGGGATCCCTGGTGATGTTTCCTACCAGTATGACTTTGTTCATAACATACCTCCGACAATTTTAGGCATTGTCCAGATTTACTACCATATAACGCATCACGTCATCCGAGATCTTGTAGTTACGCTCAAGCTCAGCAGGAAGCTCGGTAGGCGCGGAAAAATACATCAGCACGTAATAACCGTCGTTGATGTAGTTTATGGGATAAGCAAGACGCTTTTTGCCCCATTCGTCTATCTTTTCAACCGTACCGCCGTTGTTTGCAACGATATCTGAAAAGCGCTTAACCAGGGCGTCTTTCTTTTCCTCTTCCATATCCGGCTTCAGGATATACATAGATTCATAATTAACCATACTAAAATTCACCTCCTTATGGTCTATCGGCCCCGCTTTTTGTCCGCAGGGCAAGGACGTTATCTCCATCCCATATAAAAAACATTGTATGTTTTTTATAGCGCGTAGCGCGCATGGGTTGGATGAGACTAGTTTCGCACTATATTTGCGCGAAACAAAACCTCGCCATTGGCGAGGCGTTCTCAAATTGAAAACAGCGTTTTTAATTTGAGAATAGTATTACAGAGTATTAGTATATATACTGTTTTATCTAAAGTCAAGCAAAACCGTTTCCCGCGGCTTTATCAGCCCAGCGCCGCAGTAAGCTTGGCTATGCCCGCGTCTATTCGCGAAAGCGTTTCGCCGCGGCCTAAAAGCGCCGCCGCTTCTATGGCACCGCCCGGCGTTACAGCCATGCCCGTTATGGCTATACGAAGCGGAAAGAGCAATTGCCCGTTTTTTATACCCAGCTTTTCCACCAGCGCCATCATGGCATCATGTATATAGCTCTCAGTAAATTCACCCAGCTCCTCCAAAACAGGCTTGGCTTCTCTAAGATAAACCAGCGCACTTTCCGGCGTTACCTTCATTTTTTTGTGGTTATAAAGGTCTATATCGTATTCGGGCAGCTCCTTCAAAAACGCCAGCTTGCCGGGCAGCTCCGCGAATGTTTCCAGCCGCTGCTGCGTTATGCGCGCAATCAGCGGCATATCAAACTTATCCGGGTCTATTACCTGCGAAATATAGGGCAGCGCCGTCTCAATATACTTTTCCTCGCTCATTGCGCGTATGTATTCGGCGTTCATCCACTTCAGCTTTTCCACGTCAAATATGGCGGGCGATTTGCTTATTCCCGCCACGTCGAACGCCGCCACCAGCTCGGAAAGCGAGAATATCTCCTGCGTTCCCGCGGGCGCCCACCCCAGCAGCGCTATGTAATTCAATATTGCCTGCGGCAGAAAACCCTTCGCCACAAAATCCTCATAGCTTGCATCGCCGTGACGCTTGGACAGCTTGGCGTGCTTATCTCTCATTACGGGCGGCAGATGTATATATTGAGGTACCTGCCACTCCATTGCCTCATACAGCAGATTGTACTTGGGCGTGGAGGATAAGTATTCTATACCGCGAATAACGTGTGATATCTCCATCAAGTGATCGTCCACCACGTTGGCGAGGTTGTATGTGGGAAAGCCGTCCGTTTTTAGCAGTACGTTGTCCTCCATATCGGCATTGGGCACCGTTATTTCTCCGTACACCATATCGCTGTAGGTTGTCTCACCCGTCTCCGGTATGTTTTGGCGTATCACAAACGGCTCGCCCGCTTCTATGCGCCTAGCTACCTCCTCTTTGGAAAGGCTCAGGCAATGCTTGTCATACTTGGGCGTTTTGCCCTCCCCCTCAAGCTGCTCTCGCAGCTGCGCAAGCCGCTCCTTTGTGCAAAAACAGCAGTATGCCGCGCCGCGCTCCACCAGCTCCCAGGCGTATTTTGCGTATATATCCTTGCGCTCTGACTGCACATACGGCCCGAAAGCGCCCTGCGCGTCCGGCCCTTCGTCATATATTAGCCCCACGTCCTTCAATGTGCGGTATATTATTTTATCCGCGTCTGATACCAGCCGCTCCCTATCTGTATCTTCCAGGCGCAGTATGAACGCCCCGCCCTTTGATTTTGCAAAAAGATAAGCGTAAAGCGCCGTTCTCAGGCCGCCTATATGCAAATAACCAGTGGGACTGGGCGCAAATCTCGTTCTAACATTCATGTGCAAATTATCTCCTTATGTATAGCTATAATATCATTTATGTATTTTGGGCGCGGCCGCGCTGCGCTTTGCGGGCTTGTTTCGTACATAGGCCTCTATTGCGTGCGGCGCGTCACCCTTACGGAACTCCAGCTCAAATTCTTCAAGAGAATCCACCATTGCAGACATTTTTTTGTATCCAAAGTTGCGCGTATCAAAATCCGGCAGCCTGCGTGACATCAGGTTGCCCACAGCGCCAAGGTATGCCCAGCCGTCCTCGTCTGAAAGCTCTGTTATTATTGTTTTGAGTGATTTTATCATGCGCCGTATTTCCCGCCCTCCGGCCTGCGGCTTGCACTGCTCTGCAGATTTTTCCTGCGCGGTGTCCTCCGTTTCGGCAGCTTCGCCCGCTTCCTCTGTGGCTCCGCTGGCGGCCAGCACCTCCAAATATTTGAATTGCTGGCATGCCGCAATAAAGGGCGCGGGCGTCTTTTTTTCGCCCATACCTATCACCCTCATGCCCGCCTCGCGCAGGCGCGCAGCCAAACGCGTGAAATCGCTGTCGCTTGAAACTATGCAAAAGCCGTCCACCTTGCTTGAATAAAGTATATCCATCGCGTCTATTATGAGCGCGGCATCTGTGGAATTTTTGCCCGTTGTATAGCCATACTGCTGCACCGGCGTTATGGAGTAATTTAAAAGGGTCCCCTTCCACGAGCCAAGCTGCGGCTTTGTCCAGTCGCCGTATATACGCTTATATGTGGGCGTGCCATAGTTTGACACCTCATCCATTATATATGGTATATATTTGCCGGAAACATTGTCTGCGTCTATCAAAAGCGCTATGCGTTTATCGTTTTCCATAATACCTCCAAGCCCCTGTATATTCTGTAATTATAACATATATATAACCCTGTCGCTCGGATTTATATTAAAAAGAGGATATGCAAAAGCAAAACGCATCATTGTCCGCCGCAAAAGGTAAAATGATACGTAACCCACGGAATACGCGCCGTCACAGCAAAACATAAAAGAGCACCTCCCAAAGGAAATGCCCTTGTATATACAAATACTATACGCTTTTTAAAGCTTGTGTCTGGTACGTCCGGGATGATCCCTGCGCGGACGCTCCGGCAGCTCTGATTCATCATAATAATATGTGCTGCTCCGGCGGCGCACCGTGGGCGCTTGTTTATCCTCGCCGCCATTCGGCTCCACATATTCGTACTCTCTTGTGCTTCGCGTTTCGCTGCGCGTGCTTTGGCTTCTGCCGGAGGAATATCTGGGCATATCATAGCCTCGCCCGCCGTAACTTCGCCCGCCATAGCTTCGCCCGCCATAGCTGCTCCTGCGCGGCTTTCTGTCACTCAGTATTCCAAAGCTTGGGCGCGGGCCCATTCCGCCTCCCATAAAATAGCGTATAAGCAGGAATGCACCCACTCCGGCTGCCGGTATCACTATTATGAGCCACCAATATTCCGGCATACCGTCCACCGCTCCGGGCAGAGCATATTCTTCCTTTGTTTCCTGCTCCTGCCCTAAGGCGAATACAGTGCGCGATGCCAAGAGCGGCGCGCTGTACAGCTCTTCTCCGCCCAGAGTATAAGTGACTCTTCCCATTTCCTGACCCTCTTGTATGGGCGCGGTCAGCTTGCCCGTTATTTCTACGTTTCTCTCCACCTTGGCGCTGCCCTGCTCCAGCTCCTCTGCAAGCGGCTTGTACACCAGCTCTGTGCCGGGCGCATCCTCCGCAACGGGCGTGCTTATGGAAAGCTGCCCCTCCTGTGGGTCGTTTGAAGCGTAATCTGATATCTGGCGCGTTTCTTTCACCGGCTCTATATACTTGCCTATATCCGCCCAGGCCAAGTTTTTGAAGCCATAGTCAAAAAGGTTTATAGCCACGCTCCAGCGCTCAATAGAGCGGTCTGAGGTGTCTCCAAACATGCAGGCAATAAGATCCACATCACCCTGCTTTGCGCTGGCCACAAGGCAGCCGTAATATGCGCTCCCCTCAACGTTTTGCAGCAAGCCCGTTTTCATACCGGTGGCGGGCGGGTATAAATAATCTTTATACCGCTCCTGACCTGCCTCGCTTTCAGGCGTTCGTATCAAAATATTGTTGTTTGTGATTATCTGGTTTTCAGCATTCAGATCCGTAGATTTTACCTCATAGCTGGGTGTGGCCATTATTTCTGCCAGCGTGCTGTTTTTGTGCGCCGCCGCCGCCAGCTTTGCCATATCCTGGGCAGTTGTGAGATTTATTGAATTCTGCATTTTAAGCCCGTGCGGATTTGTGAAATGAGAATCTGTCATGCCCAGTTCGGCCGCCTTTTTATTCATCATTTCTGAAAATCCATCTATACTGCCGCCGTAATGCACAGCCACCGCCGCCGCCGCATCATTTCCCGAAGGCAGCATAAGACCGTAAAGCAGCTCCCTCACCGTCACGGAATGCCCGCTCTTTAAATGCATCATGCTGGAACCGCTGGAAAAACTGTTTACCTCTGCTCCCACGGTTATTTTTTCATCCAGATCAGTTGCCTCATCCAGCAGTACCAATGCGGTCAAAAGCTTGGTTGTACTGGCGGGGTACATCTGTTTTTGCGCATTCTTCTGAAATAGTATTTGCCCGGTACTTGCTTCTATAAGTATGGCGGACATTTCATCCGGCACCATGGAAGCGTCAAATTCCGGCGCTCCCGCGGGCAGCTCTGTTTGCTCCGCTTGCCCGCTCTGATTGCTGTTTGCTGCATCTCCGTCCGTAGCCACCACCGCAGCCTGATCTTGATAAACAGTTTGCGAGGGGCTTGGCGATGCTGAAGATCCCGCCGAGGAATTATTGCGCGGCGCAGAATTTTCGGGCGGGGCTGTCTCCTCTGTGGGGGGTGTATCATTCTCTCCCGGGTCGGCTTGTTCCTCCGGCAGATCCTCCGCAACGGTTTCCTGCGGGGGAGCCTCCTCCTCCGCAAAAACAGTAATGGGAGCAAGCAACAATACCACTAATATTATCAATGCAATAGTTCTTTTCACAAGAAAACCTTTCATGGCCGCACAGCGCGGCGGGGAAAAGGGCAGAAGTAACAGTATGGTGTCATCGCCACCCTGCACCCAGTTTTATTCCTTAATATTATAGTATAAACACGCCTTTTTGTCACACTTTTTCGGCATTCTATGCAATATAGGCTTAAAACAGGCTTCTTTTTTGCGGTTATCATTCACCGTATTTTGAGCCTTTAGCCCATAAATTTTCGTGAAAATTTATATATAAAAATTTGTGCGCAATATACCTTTTTTGACACATACGCCATCTATACTGATATTATAAAAGAATTTTTCTTGGAAAGAAGGTGTTTTTTATGTATGAATTGCTTACCTCTCCCCGGCTGCTGACCCTTGTTATATTGGCCTTCTCAGTAATAGCGCTGCTTTGTGCCGGAGCTTACGCTACCGAGCGCAAAAAGCGTCGTATCCGCGCCGAACAGGCGCATACACAGGCTTTTACCTCACTTATAAAAAAACGCCGTCCGGCACATGTGTTTCGCACCCTGGGCAATTGAGGCGGGCTTTTGTGCGGTGGTGCGGGGTGCT
>CAYXBW010000055.1:0-15563 GCA_964463305.1 uncultured Christensenella sp.
CTTTTAAATTTATATGGTATCTTTATGTATTGTGAATTAAAAAAACAGTTCATGGGCTATCACCGTTAGAACTGTTTCTTTATTTTGTGTTTATTGTGACGGGCAGATGCCTTTTTCAATAAACCATTTTTTATCATTTCATTTGCAAATTGATTATGTTTTTTCAGGCCGCATACGCGGCTTTTTTATAACTCTACATATATTGGCTGCACGTCCAAAGCAGGCAAAATCTTGCCGGTAAGCTCCTTAGTTTTTATGCTTAAGCTGGCCGTATTTTTGCATGGATGACAGCCAAAGCATTCCTCTTTCAGAATATCTTTATCTATCACCAGAGTTACTTCCTTTGCCCTCCCATTCGCAAGCGCCAGCACACTTACAGAGCCGGGCGCAACTCCCAGAATTTGGCGCATATGCTCTTCTCCCGCAAAAGACAGCCTTGCGCTGCCTATTTGCCGCGAAACATCTTTGGTTTTAAATTTCTTTTCTCCCGGCATCACCAAAAGATAAAAATTTGTTTTTTGAGAATTGGTTAGAAAAAGATTTTTGCATATTTTTACATCCAACAGCTCTTCTACCGCCCTGCAATCTTCAATGGTGGCAGCCTCACCGTGCTGTACCCTTTTATATTCTATGCCCAGGCCATCAAGCAATGCATAAGACTGCCGCTCTTCATTGCTCACACTTTCCTGCGGCCTGCCGCTATACAAAGTTTTATCTATATCCATTTTACTTTTGCCTCCATTAGCCCATTATAGACAGGCCTGTGCTTCTTGTAAACATTTAGGGCACAGCTTGCATATCTATGTTGCCGGCATGCCCTTTTGATTTGCCGTAGCGGTTATTTTTGCTTTGATTTATTCCCTTTTTGGCTTTTCCATAAAACAGAAAAACCGCTCATATATATGATATAAGCGGCTATCAGTTTTAAACATAATCATCGGGCGCAAATCATTCTGTTACATCCGCCTTTTCACCGATCCGCAAATTTATATAGAATGCGTTTCAATATTAAAATTTACCCGCAGACAGGTCTTTTCACGCCAATTTTTTCTTCAATCGCAGCACATTGGTATTGCCGCGCCGTTCATAGGTCACCTCGTCCATCATTTGCCGCACAATATGTATGCCCAGCCCCCCTGGCGTTCTTTTTTCTGATGACAAATCTACATCCGGCGTCTCTGCCAATAAAGGGTTGTAAGCTACGCCTTCGTCCAAGAATTCCATAACCAAAAATCCATTTTGGATTTCTGCGCACAGCAAAACATCCCCTTCCGCCTTGTAAGCATATGAAGCAATATTAATAAATATTTCCTCTGCCGACACCATCACCGCGTTAACCTCTCCCACGCCCAGTTCTTTTAAGAACGCGTTTATGCGCGGGAGGTTTTCCGCTTTTGCCGGAAGTTTTATTTCTTTCATATTCTTTTCCCCTGCCGTAATTTGTCATCTTTGATACGGGCGATATTATTGTGACTTTTTTTATTCCTCTTCCCGTATATCAAGCATTTTTTTAAAACCGCTGAGCGCCATAATATCCATAACGGCAGGCTGAGGGTTTTTCACCACCAGCGTGCCCCCGCAGGCATCCGCAGTTTTTTTGCATACCAGCAGTGCCCGCAGCCCCGCACTGGATATATACTCAAGCTCTTCCATGCGTATCTCCATGTGGTCAAAACGTTCGTTCTGCACGCTGTCCACCACCTCTGTAGCCGTGTTTGCGTCCAGCCTTCCGGCCAGCTTCAATACAATTTTTTTATCATTTCTTATCAGTTCCATTTTCTTACTCTCCTAGCTGATTGATAGTTTTTTATCATTATACTTCTATTTCTATACGCGTACAATTCATACCCAGCAAGCGGCTGTACTTCACTTCTTTGGCAATAGCCACCAAAAGGTCTATTCCTCCCGTAACGCTTCCCTCTGTGCAAAGCATTGGGTCAAGCGGCGGAGCATTGTCTCTCATAGATATCTCCGCTACGTCACTTGAAATGTTGACTCTTACGTCTATCACGCCTCCCCTGCCAGCCTGCGCGTTTTGAATCGTATTCATGGCCATCTCTTCAATGGCTACACCCACCTTATTTGCTTTTATTTCATCTATCCCGTGCGCAATGCAAAAATCAATTGCTTTCACAGACAACCCCGTCACCTGCTCTACATCCATCTCAATAGAAACATCCAGCAAATCTGCGGGCTGCTGTTCAAGCAGCAAAATTCCCTTTCCACTAACATGTTTGCGCCGCATCACCACCGCAATGGCTGCAATTATGCCAATAGTGATGATCTCCGCCAGCGGAAACGCCAGCCATATACCCACCGCACCCAATATGGAAGCCAATAAAAGCGCCATAGGAATTATTACCACAAAATTTTCCAGTATGGGAACAAGTGAAGACAGCTTTCTCTTGCCGGATACCTGATACACGCATCCCACAACAAACAGCACCCCCATAAACGGAAGACTTATAGAATATATCCTTATTGCCTGCACCGCAATATCAAGCTGTGCAGCCACCGTAACGCCAAACAGCATAGATATCTGCAATGGGAAAAGCTCAAACACCACCAGCAGAACAATGCTTGCAATTATAACCGTTCTTATGGCCCGTTTTACCGTAAATTGCATTCCCGTATAGTCCTTCTCCCCGTAAAGCGTGCCAAATATGGGAATCATAGTTTGTGCGGCGCCGCCCACAAACATAGACGTCAGCGAAAGACAAGACATGCATACAGAAAACGCAACGGCACCATCCGCTCCCAACGTTGCCATAACTATCTGGTTCATCAGCGTAAGCCGCAGAAAATTCAACACGGTTGAAAGCGCGCTGGGAAGCCCTGTTGCGGAAAGCTCCGCAGCCGTCTTTCCCCAGCCTTTTTGCAGCTTGCAAACGCGCAGGTTTTTGGTTCGCAGCACCCCAATAAGCGCCATAACCAGACCTACCATATAGCCTGTGGCTGTGGCCAGCGCCGCCCCGCCAATACCCATTTTTAATACAAGTATAAAGAAAAGATCCAAACAAAGGTTTACCACATTGGCCACTATGAGCACCGCAGAAGACAATGCCGGGTTTCCCGCCGCCCGCAAAAAATATACCAGACCGGGCGTGAGTATCAAAAATGGTATGCCCAAAAACAGCGTACCCATATATTCGCGCACAAGTCCGCCTAGTGCGGGCGCATTCACCGTAAGCGCCGCGCTTAAAGCATCCACGCATAAAAAGCTGGCCACAAACAGCGCAACGGATATAACCACCATCATAACAACAGACAAGGTAAACAGCCCCGCCGCGCTCTGTTTATCCTGTCTTCCAAGCGCTACTGAATACAGCGTTGCCCCGCCCACCCCTATAAGCGCATATACCGCGTTAAAAATAAGAGTGACCGGCATAACGATGTTTACCGCGGCAAGCGCATCCGCCCCCAGCGTGTTTCCCACAATGATACCATCTATAACCACGCTCATTGAAAGCGCCATAGTCATAAGTATGGTTGGTAAAAAGTATTTTGAAAATTGCTGATTTATTATTTTTGCACTTCGTTCATACATATCATGCCTCTCCCTCAGGTATTATACACAGCAGTGTAATATCATCTGATTGCTCCGCGCCTGCTGCAAAATCTTCCACAGCCTTTTCCACGCCGCTCACAACCTCATCCGCCGTATTTTTGCGTTCAAACATTTTTTGCGTACACTCAAGCAGCCTCTCCGTTCCAAAAAATACTTGCGCGCTGTTTTCCGCCTCTACCACGCCATCCGTATATAAAAGCAAAGCAAAATCCTCCGCTAAGGGCAGCGTTTTTTCCTCATAATTTGCACCTTCCATAGGCCCCAGCACAATATCCGGCTCATCACAAAGCAGCCTTGCGCAGCCATCCGCATAAACCACGGGCGGATTGTGCCCCGCATTTACATAGCGCATCACACCCGCGGCCTTGTCTACAACACAGGCAAACATTGTAACAAACATCATAGAATCATTTTTCTTTACCAATTCATCATTCACCTGGCGCATCATCTCTGCCAGTGGCAAATGCAGACGAGCCTCCATCAATGTGCTTGCGCACGCCATAAACAGCGCAGCGGAGACCCCCTTGCCCGTCACATCTGCAACGGCGGCAAACACTTCGTTTTCACTAAGCTCCTTAAACCCGTAAAAGTCTCCGCCCACCTGCCGTGCAGGCCAAATCCCCGCCGCCAGCTCAAAGCCTCTGCCCGTCCATTTTGCGGGCAGCATACCCATCTGTATATCTCGCGCCGCGTTCATCTCTGCCGCCAGCCGCTGCTCCGCCTGCGCCTTTCGGCGTATCTCTTCCGCATAGTTGCGAATATCCTCCGCCATACAATTTATAGAGGAACCCAAAGTATCTATCTCATTTCCTGTAGGCTTTAGCTGCAGCTTTGCTTCTACCAGCCTATCCCCCGCAGCAAAACGGCTTGCATAATCTGATGTCCTTTTCAGCGGTTTTATGAGCAATGTATCCACTCTTCGCAAAAGCAGCGTCAGCAGGCATACCAGCACAATTGCTTCAATTGCCATACTTGTAAATATGCGTCCCCACACCAGCACCAGCGTTTCTGTTTCAACTGCCGCTATATTCAGTTTACTGACTGCGATCGCCACATCTCCATATATCAGCCAGGTGGAAAACAACGCATACAGTATAAGCAAAATACAAAGCAAAATGGAAAAAACCGTAATTATTTGCCCCTGCAGCCCTCCTACCGGCCTATATTGCTTTTTGCCACTATCCACGATCTTTTCACCGCGAGTCATGGGAAGCAGCGCAAGCGCGGCGATCGCCAACAGATCCGCAATGTATATTGCCATCGTCAGCTCCTCGCTCCACTCCGCTATATTACGCGTATAAAACAAAAGAGTCGTCAGCACCATAACAACAATAATAAGCACATAATCTATCACATACCGCACGGGCCTATATTCCCTTTCATATACCCCCTTGGGAATGGCATACGAAATACAAGCCTTTTGCATTATCACATGCACCAGCAGCATTCCAAACATCATGGTCAAATCAAAGTATTGAAGCGTTACCTGCAGGAAAAATCCATTAAATCCAAAGGCGCCCGTCATCTCTCCGCCAATGGCGACCACAGCAGAAGCGCAAACCGAGCTCACCGCTGCGATCACCACAAATTTTATCACCGATCCGGCATAGTGCAAAAACTCCAGTTTACGCTCTTTAAAAAAGAACAGACTGTGCCACAGCTTGTACGGCAGCCACGCCATCAAAAACACTCCAATAGAGCCAAGAAGATCACTTAGCTCCAGCGTGCCTGAGAGATCGTTGAAAAAATTGCCCAGCGCACACCCCAGCGCGCCCCAAGGCCCAAATATCAGCCCTGCAGTCATTGGCAAAAAGCCAGACAAGCGAAGCTGCACATGGTTTTCCTCAATCACAAGATGAACCTGCGGCAAGCTAAGCAGATAAAACAGAATGGCTATACTAATTAATATTAAAATATTTTTACCAAATCTTTTTTTATCCAAAATCCCTCCACCTATCCATGGCAAAAACTTGCGCCCTGAATTTTATATCGTATCTATACTATCGCCAAAAATATCATCTATCCATCATAATAATCCGCCGTACTTTGCCCGCTGCACTCGCTGTGTTATACTGAAGAAAATATATACATCACTGATTTCAATATATTCCAGGAGGTATACGCATGTCCACTCCAATAGAAATTTCTTCCCAGACCGCTGCCGAACTTGTGTCTCAAGCGCAAACGCTTTCTCCCGAACAAATTGCGGAATTGCAGCATGAACGCCTGCTGCTGCTGCTTGATCATGCACGCAGGCACTCTCCCTATCTTGCCGAAAAATACAAAAATCTTTCTCAAATCCCCGCCCTGCGCGATATTCCTGTAACTCTGCGCGCAGATGCTATGGATCATTTTGACACCTGGGTGTGTGATACCGCAGTGACCACCGCCGCGCTAGACGAATATCTATCCGACATCGAAAACGCCGCCCAGCCGTTTTTGGGGAAATATACAGTACTCACCACCTCCGGCACCACGGGCAGACCGCTGCGCATGGTACGGGACAGCAGGCACAATACTGTAAACGGCGCGTTGATGGCAGCGCGCCTGCTTGGCGGAAGCAAGCTGCACGGAATCTCTCTTGCGCCAGACATGAAATCTGCCGGCGTACTTGCCTCAAGCGGGTATCATTCCACTTATCTATCCTATGTGCGCGCAAAGCGCGCGTACGAGCAAATGGGCTGTCCAGAGCGTTTTTTGCCGCTGTTTTTGGACATGAGCACCCCTGAGATGGTGGAGAAGCTGAACGCATTCCAGCCGGATATGCTTACGGGCTACCCCTCCAACATGAAGCTGCTGGCACTGCAGCAAACAAAGGGCAAGCTGCACATAGCACCCAAGGCGGTCGGCAGTTCCGCAGAATACCTTTCGCCCGAAACACGCGATTTTATAGAACAGGCGTTCGGCTGCCCCATGATAGACAATTATTGCTCCACAGAGGGCGGGGAGATAGCCATGCTGTGCTCTCACAACAGAATGCACATAAATGCAGACTGGATGATTTTGGAGCCGGTAGATAAAAATTTCAATCCTGTTCCAAACGGGCAGCTCAGCGAAGGCGTGCTGCTTACAAACCTTGCCAATCTGGTGCAGCCCATCATACGCTATTATATATCTGACAGAATACTTATAAACGATGCTCCCTGCCCCTGCGGGCTGCCCTTTGCTTCGCTTGCCGTTGAGGGCAGGCAGGAGGACAACCTTACCTTCCTAGACGCGGACGGCGGTGAGGTTACCATAGCATCATCGGTATTTATACAGTTTTCACTGCACATGCCAGACTGCGATCAGCTGCAGTTTGTACAAACATCACCCACCATTCTTCAGCTGCGCTTCACCACAGATAAGGATCGCGGTCATATAGGCACACAGCTTATTGAACTTTGCTCTGAACGCTTCGCGCGAGAAGGTCTGGCAAACGTTACCTTTACTATTAGCGAGCTTCCTCCGCTTCTGGGCGCCACCGGCAAGATGAGAAACACCATGAGCCTGCTTTAAAGCAGGCTCTAAAGCTATATCACTTCTAGGTCTGCTTCGCCCTAAATATAATATCTCTCTGCCCGCTTTTTTATGTTTGGCGTATTTGCGCCACTGTTTTTCATACTGCCTGTCAATCAAAATACCCCATGTCTATCAGGTCTTTCAAAAAGCGTTTCACATAGTCTCCCCCCGTTTCCGGCCAGCGCCAGTTTTTGCGCAGCAGCACCTGCGTAGTAAAGCTGTTATCCACCTCAACTCCAAGCACTGTCTTTCCCTTGGCCATATTCTGATACGCTACCAGGTTTGTCAAAAGCTCTGCGCGCGCCTTATCCTTCATTGCGTCACTCAGCGCTTTGGCAAAAAGATCGTCCTCCACAAATTCTATGGACAGCCCAAGCGATCTCATGGTGGTTATAAGGTCTCCCAAAAAGACCGTATGATTATTGTATGGGTGGAACACCCTGCAATCCTCCGGTGTACGCATGAGCAGTGAAACCGCCTGCGTTGTGCTGTCTATAGGCGCAAGCTCCGCAGTGCTCAAATACCCCGAATACGGGAAGCAGCCTATAACTTTGTATGCGCGCAAATTCCCCACAAAGCTGTTTGCATCAGCGTTTATCTGAAATTCACCGTCCGCATTTCGCGCCATCAGATTGCCCACACGCATTATTTTGGCACGCAGCCCACGCTTTGCCGCCGCATCCAGTATAGATCGCTCCGCCAAAAATTTGCTGTATACATACTGGTTATCCATATTCTGCCCAAAATACAGCATTTGCTCTGTCATGCGGAGCGTACGCGGCGGGTCTCCGTCTATGGAAAAGCCCGCTATACTGGCAGTGGATATCTGTACCAGCCGCGCGCCTATATTAAGGCAAAACTCCACCAGATTTTGCACACCCGCGGCATTTACCCGCAAAATGCTGTCATCCGCCGCAAAATGAGAAACATTGGCCGCACAGTTTATCACTGTGTCTATACTCTTATTCCTCAGCACTTCCAAAGAATTTGTGTCTGTAACATCGCCCTCAACAGCTATCAGTCTGCTGCCTGTCTCGCCCTCAAAGCTGTCTTCAAAATAGTAAAACAGCATCTGCTTGAGACGCGCCTCCACATCATTAAGCCGGCCTTTGCGCATTAGGCAATATATCTTTCGCACCCCCGTATCGCGCAGCAGCTCTCTCAGCATATGCGAACCGAAAAATCCCGTTGCTCCCGTAAGCAGCACATTCCCCAGCTCTTCTCCCTCGCCCTCACGCAACGTGGGCAGTGTATTTCTTTGCAGCATTTTATCTATCTTACCGTACTCAAAGCTGTCCTGCTGTTCTACAGGCTTTTGCGCAGCGCTTCCGCCGCTTACCAGCTGCGCCAGTGCGCGCGGTGTGGCATTGGCAAAAACATCGCCATAGCTTATGGGCGCTCCATCAGCCAGCGTTAGCTCACTTTCCTTTGCAGCTATCACCACACGGGTCACAGAAAGAGAAGTGCCGCCTATGGAGAAGAAATCGTCCAGCGCGCCCACGTTCTGCTGCTCAAGCACCTCTGCAAATATTTTGCAGAAGGCACTTTCAACATCGCCTTGCGGCTCGATGTATTCTTTGGTGCGCAGTAATTCAGGTGCGGGCAGCGCCTTTCTGTCTGTCTTTCCGTTTGCGTTTAAGGGAATGGCCTCAATCTGCATATATGCCGCCGGAACCATATATGCCGCCAACGTTTGCAGCAAAGCTTCCCGCACTTCCTCCGCCGCTATCTTTTTATCTGCGGTGTAGTATGCACAGAGCTGGTCTGCACCCTGTACCACACGTATATCCGCCACCGCTTGCTTTATGCCCCGCACAGCACGCAGCGCCTCTTCAATTTCTCCCAGCTCTATTCTCAGCCCGCGCAGTTTTACCTGCCCGTCACTCCTGCCCAAAATTTCTATTTCCCCGTCTTTTGTCCAGCGCGCAAGATCGCCGGAACGGTATACGCGTTCCCCGTTGTATTGCACAAACTGTTTTTTTGTTTGTTCCGGCAAATTGAGGTAGCCGCGCGCCACGCCGCGCCCGCCAATCCACAGCTCCCCAACCACGCCGGCAGGCAGTTCGTTTCCGTCTGCATCTATAACGTATTCATGCACACCCATAAGCGGCGCCCCCACCGTTATGGACTTTCCCCGCGCAATACACTTGGCATTGCAGGAAACAGTGGTCTCCGTTGGGCCGTATGTGTTTATAAGCACCATGTCACCCTCGCCGCCCAAAAGCCGCTCCGCCAAAGCCGGCGGATATTTCTCTGCCCCCGCCATAACAACGCGGCAGCGGCGTATTGCAGCCAACAGTGCAGGATAGGTGGTATATTCCATCATGCGTGAGGGCGTAGCGTTGAAGGCATCCGCGCACGTTTTCTCAAATAAATCTGCCAGCCTTACAGGGTCGTGAGCTTCATCTTCATTTGCCAGCACCAGCGTAAGCCCATTGCACAGCGCCGTCATGCTTTCTTTCAAAAACATATCAAACGTTACTGTGGTAATGGACAGCATACGCTGCGCATTTTGCGTAAGCTCCCACACCTGCCTGTTTTCCGGATGGGCGGTAACGTAATTTGCAATACTTTGATGCTCTATCATTACCCCCTTGGGCTTGCCGGTAGAGCCTGAAGTGTAGATCATATAGGCAAGCTGCTCCGGAACGATCTCTACCTGCGGCCGCGTTTTTGGCGCATCTGCGCACAGCGTTTCTATACACAGCGCTTTCTCGTGCATATGGGCATATTCAGCTGTTGTGAGCAGCCATTTTGCGCCGCTGTCCTCCATTATCTGCTCAACCCGCGCCCTTGGGTATTCAGGATCAAGCGGCACATAGCATCCCCCCGCCTTCAAAATACCCAGCATGGCTATAATTACATTTGCCGTGCGCGGCAGTAAAAACGCCACCCGTTCCTCTGCGGCAATGCCTTTTTTTATGAGCGCGTTTGCAAGCATATTGGCACTTTCATCAAGCGCCGCATAGCTGTACTCGCACTCGCTTGCAATAAGCGCCAAATGCTCCGGCGTTTTTTCCGCCGCACGCTCAAACAACCCGTGCAGCGCAGGGCAGTCTGCTTTGCCCTCTGTATGGCAAAAACTGCGAATGAGCTTCCTGTCTTCGCCCGACATAAGCGATACGCCGCACACCGCCGCGTCAGGAGCACCCAGCATATTTTCCAGCGCCGCCGCAAGCGTGTCTGCAAAGCATTCCATCAAATATTGCGAATACAGGGCATCGTCATACTGCACGGCAAATACATATTCTCCGCCGCGTTCCTCTATGTGGATAGATATTTTAAACTTGGGGCTTTCCAGCCCAAAGGCTGTCAGTTCCATAGGTTTTCCGTCAATCCTGTGATCTGAAACAATGCCTAGCTCGCAAGCATACATGATTGAGGGGGAAAATCCGTAATCTGCGGCGATCTGCGCATAGGGATACTGTTCGTGCAGCATAGAGCCTCTGAGGCTATCCTGCGCGGAGGCAATATACTCTCTCACAGTCTGCCCGCCCTGCCGCGCAAGCACCAGCGGCAATGTTCGTACAAACATACCCATACTGTTTTGCAGGCGCAGGTCGCTCCGTCCGCTGCTTATTGTGGAAAGCGCCGCGGCTTCCTTGCCCGTCCAGCGGCTTACCGTATACGCCGCCGCGGCAAAAAACAATCCGGCCGGAGTATAGCCGTTTTTCTTGCAGAACTCCTCTGCTTTTTGGCGCGGCGCCATGCGCACAACCTCTCGCGGGCTGCCCACCCGTCCGGACGGATTGGCAATATCTCCGGCAATCTCGCTTGCGCTCTCCACGCCCTTTAGGCAGCTGTCAAAATAATCTTTATCCGCCTGCCATTCCGCGCTTCCTTCCCTGCGCTTCTCAAGCAGGGCGGCATGAAAACCGGAAAGCTGTTCTTTTTCCGGCGCCTGACCCTCATATGCCATCGCCAGGTCACGCAAAAACAGATCCAAGGACGCGCCGTCAAAGGCAATATGATGAAAATCTGCAAATACGCTTATTTGCCCATCATGAGAAATTACTTCCATGCGGTATAGCGGGCCTGTACTCAGATCAAACGGCTGCACAAATACCGCCGCATGCGCGGCAAGCTCCTGCTCCGTCAGCTCAAGCAACTCAACCTGCGCAGGTGTATCTACGGGAATTTGCTGCATTTCCTCCCCATCACCCGCAATGCGCATTTTTACTATGGGATGCGCGTCTATGACTGCCTCCGCCGCCTTTTTAAGCTTTTGCGCATCTATGCCCAGAGGCATATCCACACGCATTGGTATGTTGTATAGCAGTGCGGCCGGCCTTTTCAGGCAATCAAGATAAACACCCAGCTGGCTGCCCGAAAGGGGATAGCCCGCTTGATCCTCCATCTCTTCTTCCTGCTGTGTTTCCTTGCGCGCGCATTCTCTCAGCAGCGCGTTTTTTATATTCTGAACAGTTGCCTGCTCCAAAAGCTCGTGTACCGTGGGAGCAACACCAAAATGCTTTTTTAAACGTGTTACAAGCTTTATAGTGGAAAGTGAGTTTAGCCCAACACGCGTCAGGTCGTCCAGCTCGCCCGCCTGTATATCTCCTAAAACATCTGTAAGCACAGCGTACACATGAGCCGTTAGCTCATCCGCCGCAAGCGCCTGCGGATCTGTTGCAATGCTCAGGTCTATCTTTTCAAGCTTTACCGGACCCAAATCTGCTTCTTCCGAATCCGTCTCCGGCCCGCGCGTCATCAAAATGCGTACCACCATATTCTCAAGCGCCAGCACGCTGCATTCCGCCAGTATGCTTTTTACGGGCAGAGCAACATGAAACCTCTTTTCTATCTGCGTTGCCAGCTTTATGGCAGAAAGAGACGTTATGCCCGCTCTCAAAAGGTTTTCTGTTGGTGAAAAGCCATCGTGGCCAAGCACTCCTGCCACAATTTCGGCTATTCCCTTCCCAAGCTCTGTCTGCGCATAGCCTCCCTCCTCCTGCTGAGAACTGCCGAAAACAGGCGGCGGCAGCTTACGCCGATCCACCTTGCCATTTGGATTTAAGGGTATGGCCTCCACCTGCATTGTGGCCGCAGGTACCATATAGGGCGGCAGCACCTCTTCTATAAATGAGTTCAGCTTTTCAATTGCCACTTTTTCACTGCTCACTATATAGGCAACTGCGCATTTTCCGCCGCCCGGCGCATCCATAGGCACCACGGCGGCATCCGTTACGGCGGGGTATTCGCGTATGCGCCCCTCTATCTCCGTTAGTTCAACGCGAAAGCCGCGAATTTTTATTTGAAAGTCCCTGCGCCCCACAAAATCAATAGTACCGTCAGGCAAAAACCTCACCACATCTCCGCTGCGGTAAATACGCGCATATTGCGCTTCGCTTGCAAACGGATTTGATGTGAATTTTTCTTCCGTGAGGTCGGGCCTGTTTAAATAACCCTTGGCAACACCACGCCCCGCAATACACAGCTCTCCCGCAACTCCAACGGGCGCAAGGCGGTCACATTTATCCAGTACATAAAGCCGCGTATTGTCTATAGCTCCGCCAATGGGTATGCGGTCATATAATTTATCTACATGAAAACGCGTAACTAGAACGGTACACTCCGTAGGGCCGTAAAGATTGTACAGCGAAAAATCTTTGGGCGGTTCTATGGGTACGAGCGCCTCACCGCCAACGGAAAGCGCACGCAGTGATTTGTTTTCCATACATTCGGCAAACTGCCGGCCCAGCTGCGTTGTGAAAAACGCGACGGTAATATGATTTTTTTCTATGTATTCGTTTATCCCCTCAATATCAAGGCGCATCTCAGCGGGAATAATGTGCAGCTGCGCCCCCGCCGTAAGCGTTGGGTACATATCCATAAGGCAGGCATCAAAGCCAAAGCTTGCGTATGCAGAAACGCCGTCACTCTCTGTAAGCTGATACACCCTGCGATACCAGGCGCAAAAATGCGTAAGATTATTGTGGCAAAGCATCACTCCCTTGGGATTGCCTGTTGTGCCGGAGGTATACAAAAGCACCATAAGGTCTTCAGGCTGCGGCGCTTCAGGCAGCATTTGCGCGGGAGGCAGATTATCGGCCTCCTCCGTGAAAAGGAAATCGCCCTTAAATCCCGGCACGCACCCCGCAAGCTCTCTATCCGCCAATATAAGCTTTACACCCGCGTCACTAAGCATATATTCCAGGCGTTCAGATGGATAGGACGAATCCATTGGCAAATACGCCGCTCCGCTTTTAAGCACGCCCACCGCGCCTACGGGCATCATTTTGCTGCGCCCCACCATAATGCCAACGCAGTCTCCGCGCCCAATCCCGCGGCGGCCTATCTCCGCGGCCAGCCTGTCTGTCTGCTCATCAAACTGCCCATAGGTAAGCTCGTGATCTCCCGCCTTTACAGCGGGGTTGTTTGGCATGCGGGCAGCGTGCTTACGTATGAGCGATACCACCGTCTCACCGGAATCAGCGTCTTTTTCTTCCCCCGCAAAATCTTGCAATATTTGCTTTGCCTGTCTCTTTGGCAGCTCTGTGGCATCAGCCAGCGTCAGAGAAGTATCATTACACACACGCTCCAGTGTGGTTTCAAGCTGCTCCAAAAAGTTGAACGGTACCTCGTCAACATACAAAGCCCTCGCATATGAAAGGTCTATGGTAAGTTTTGGCCCGTTCCGGCGCATCTCTATTTGAAAATCATAGGCAAGCGCCTGCCGCCGCATTATGAACGGAGATACCCTCAGTTCTCCTATCTGCCGTGCGGGTATTTCGTGCAAATAATTTACTATCACATCAAAAAGCGGGGCACGCGCGGTGTTTCGCTCAACTGCAAAACGTGATATCAACTTTTCTAAAGGATAATCCTGATTGTTTTTTACTCCTTTTATGGTTTGTGCCGCCAAAAGCGTATACTCTTCAAATGTTTTGCCGGCTTCCGGATTTAGACGAACCGGCAGCGAATTTACAAACATACCCAGCATGGCGCGCGAATCCTTGTGTACGCGTCCGCTCATTGCGGTTCCTATCACCACATCCTCGCTGCCGCAGTATTTGCCCAGCACCGCGCCAATTGCGGCCAGCAGCAGTGTGTATGTGGTGATCCCCAGCTTATGCGCCGCCGCCTCTAACTTTTCGGCTTTGAGCTTAATACCTGTTTCAGCATCCACATAGGGCAGCACCTCCGGGCGTATAGGCCGGGTGGGCATTTCCGTTTCAGGTACGCCGTCAGAAAACATCTTGTCAAAAAACGCTTCCTGCGCCGCATAGCTCTCACCGCTCTGGTGCACGGCAAGATCCAAATAATCCGGTCTTGCGGGCGCAAGCGTTTCCCCCGCGTATAGCTTCCACAGCTCATCCGCAAACACCATTGCGCTAAATCCGTCCAATATCACATGATGAAAGGATATGTGCAGTACACTCTCATTACCTGTTTCAAAAAGCGCAAAGCGGAAAAGCGGCGCTTGCGAAAGATCGAACGGAACGTTTCTCTCATTTATTTTTTGCTGAATCTCTTCCCGCCCACAGTACACGCGCGTCAGCTTTGTTTTTATTTGCGGTGCAATGCAGTGCATGAACTCGCCATCCCTCAGAGGGTAGTAAGAACGCAGTATGCGGTGCCTTTGCACCATCTCTTTAAGCGATCTCTCCAACAGTGGAATATCCAGCACGCCCTGTATTTCCATTGCAAAACCCGCATTGTAGGCAAGGGAAGTTGGCTCAAGCTGATACTCCACAAGCATGCCCTGTTCCGCAGGCGTAAGCAGCCAACACTCACGATCTTCGGCAAACGATATTTGCGCAACTTCATTCATTGCGTCATCTGCCGTGGAGTGTTTTGAGAAATGCTTCATAGAATGTTATCTCCTTGCATATTTTAAAATTATAAATCAATCGGATTGCTTTGAAAGATATATTCATTATATAATACTTGCACTGATTATGAAAGTATTCTGTTACGATATACATAGGCCGCTTTCCACAAAAGAGCTGGCCTGCATACCTTATAAAAGGCGCGCTTACGCCGATTCTTATCGTCTTGCGGAGGATCGCGCGCGCTGCCTTGCCGCCGGGCATCTGCTGTCCACATATTTAGGACGTTCAGCGGACAATCTTTACATGGGCAAATATGGAAAACCCTACACCCCATTCTGCACGCCATTTTTCAATCTGTCCCATGCAGGGCGCTATGTGGCGCTTGCCATAGCAGAACGCGAGGTGGGCATAGACATAGAACCTATAACCACATACGATGACGACGTAGCCAGAAAATGCTTCACACCAAACGAATACGGTTTGCTGACTGAGCGGGCAGATAATGAAACGTTTTTCAGATTATGGACGGCAAAAGAAAGCATAATGAAAGCATGCGGCAAGGGATTTTCGCTTCCGCCAGAATCATTTGAGCTACAAATAGAAAAAGAGCTTCCCTGCGTTGTGGATGGCAGGTCATGGCACATGAACTGGATAAAATTCAACAACCACATTTTATGTACCGCTGTTGAGCAGGCAGCGGAGCCTGTTGAGCTGGTGCT
>CAYXBW010000056.1:0-15106 GCA_964463305.1 uncultured Christensenella sp.
TATAGTACGCTGCCCGTCTCGTAAAAGCGTTTGCCCAGCGCGTCTACCATTGTAAAAAATACGAAAGTGTTACTATCTTTTAAACATATATTATATTCTACTCCACATTTTTATTCATCGCAATGCATGCTGTATAACCCTCACGGGTTTATCAGCATATAACCATATTCCTAGTATTGTCGTGCCATAGTCACATTAGCCCCCATACAAACGCAAGAAAACGCCGTAAAACGGCGCTTTTTTGCGTTTGCATATCTAACTTGATATTCCAATCTCTATTTATTCGACCAAATCAATGCTTTCAGCCATATTTTGTTCTTACAAAAAACAGGCCACTCACAGCCATGTTCTTACAAAGCCGCTAAAAAGCTTACTCCACACCATGAATGAGCTGATACTCTATTTCATCCCTTGTTGGGTCTGCCGGATCAGGCGTTACGCCAATGTATTTACACGCTTCAAAAAGCGCCACTGCCACCTTGCCGTAAGCCCCCGCACAGTGGTGCACGTAAGGGCCTGTCACAAGCTTGTGCTCCCACTTTTTCCAGTCCGGCACCTCCATCCACACATATGTCCCCGAGGTCATGGGTCCATCCACGGCCTTGCCTTCGCCTATGAACATACTGTACTCACCGTTGTCTCCATCAAAGCGGCATATTGTTATATCGTCATGCTTCAGCTCAAAGTTTCCTATGCCGGGCGCGTGAGATTCCAGCACAAAGTTTATGCCTATTGAAGCTTTATCCGGCTCCTTGGCGCAGGATGGCGGGAAGTTTCCGCAATGCCACAATAGCTCCGCGTTGTCGTTTTCAGGGTGGCGCACCGTTAGATCTGCAAAGAATATGGGCGAGGTGTATTTTACTGCCGCTTGAAGCACCAAAGACGATATGCAGCCATGTATATCCGTCTCGCACATTGTGGGCAGCCCCTCATCCGCCAGCAGTCCGTTTGCAGCGCAGGGCATCAGGTTTATAGCATCCTGCAGAGCCGTCCAGCACTGCATGCATACGGCGTTGCAGCCGTTTTGCTCGGCAGTGCGCTTTATCAACACCTTCATGGCGGCAATATTCGCTATGCCGTCCGTACCCTCCAGCGTGGCGCAGTCAAACTTGTTTATTTTAGCAACAGCGTCTTTAAAGTCCTGCCCGGATTCCTTTTTTATATCCTCCATGCCCATAAGCATCTCGGTCAGTGTGATGGGGAAAACCTCTATTCCGTAACGCTCTAAAAGCTCTCCCTCATTTACTATCATAGTCCAGAACGGAGCCGGGCGTGTGGATATCTGCAATATTTTTATGTTACGGAAAGCCTTCACTATGCCGCACACCGCTATAAAGTTGGCAAAACCCTTTTTAAATTCCTCATCCGTCACGCGGCAGTTTGTTATATATGTGAAGGGTACCCCAAACCTTCTGAGCACCTTACCACTGGCAAACAGACCACACTGCGAATCACGAGAGCGCACGCCTCCCTCGCCCGGAGCGTCGTCTCTTGGACCCCAAAGCAGCACGGGCAGCCCCATACGCTTTGCCAGCTTGCCCACAAGGAATTCCGTACCAAAGTTTGCGTGCGGAAAAAACAGGCCGTTTACACCCGCAGCGCGAAATTTTTTCTCTATCGCGCAAAGATCGTTTTCGTCAAACAGCAGACCCTCGGCGTTTATATCGTCAATATCAACAATTTCTGCAACGCCATATCTCCTGATCTCGTTTAGCACTATGTCCTTATAGCGCTGGGCTTCCTTCGCGTCAAAAACGTCACGGCGGGTCGCCGCAACACCCAAAACCAACTTTTCCATGCAGACTACGCTCCTTTAAAATTGTATTATTTATCGCAGAATGAACCTCCGCCATCATACAATTATTATAGTCTCGCAGACCGCGCTTTTCCATAAGCCTATTGGCTCATATTGTTCCGTCACTTTATCATTCGGAGTTTCAAATCATCAGGGCGTATCCAGCCGGCTTTTCGCAGCAGCGCGGCAAATAGCAGCGTCAATATTACAGGCAGCACAAAATGCACTACGCCTATTTCTAATATCAGCATCGCGGGGGCCGTGGTGGCGCTCATTGCCGCCCATGCGCCAAACTGACCCACCAGCCCGGAGGTACCCATACCCGCACCCGTGGGCGTATTTGCCATTTGGAATATCATTGTGGATATAGGACCCACAATGGCCGAGGCCAGTATGGGCGGTATCCAAATTTGAGGTCGCCTAAGTATATTGGGAAACTGCAGCATTGATGTACCAAGACCCTGCGCCAAAAAGCCGCCCCAGCCGTTCTCTTTAAAGCTCATGGCCGCAAAGCCTATCATCTGAGCGCAGCAGCCCGCCACGGCAGCACCCGCCGCCAGGCCATCTATACCCATCATTATACACAGCGCGGCAGAGCTTATAGGCGCGGTGAGCGCCATGCCCACCAGTATAGCCACCGCAATGCCCATAGGCAGTGGTGAAAGCACGGTGGCCGCGTTTATAACGCTGCCCAGCCATGTCATAAAATTGTTCAGCGGCGCACCAACCAAAAAGCCTACTGCGCAGCCTGCAAGTATGGTAACTATGGGAGTTACAATTATATCCACAGGCGTTTTGTTTGCCACCAGATTGCCTATTTCCGCGCCCACCAGCGCCGCCACAAACGCGCCCACCGGCCCGCCCAGCGAATAGCCAAAGGCACCTGTAGCCGCCGAAGCGAATATAACGAGAGGCTTAACCTTTAGCCCGTAGGCTATTGCCACGCCTATTGCCGCACCCACAACGGGTGATTTTGCGCCCACTATCTCAGAAAACTGGGCCAGTATTGAAAGCCCCGGAATGGTTGCCAACTGTGATATTATCAGCCCAATAATAAGGCTGGAAAAAAGACCCAGCGCCATTGCGCCCATGCCGTCTATAAACCAGCGTTTAAGCAGCCTTTTGGCCAAATTGTCTCCACTGTCTCCGCCTCCCGAACGGCGCTGTTCCATATCATTTTCAAATGGAACGCCGTCCGCATGAAGCTGTTCTTTTGCATTGTTCTCCATAGTCTCAGTCATAAAAAATATACCCCCTGCTTTTTTGTCATACTTATTCCAAATCAAAAACAGCAATTTGGAACACCGCGCAAAACGCGCAGTACTGTCAACCGGCGCATCCTATTCAATTTCTTACGCGCCCACTATATATCAAAACACAAGTGCTTTAATATTTCAGTTATATCAATATATCAAAGATGTAGAAAATTCCGGGCTGGCGCTCAGCGCCATAAGCATCATTCCCGCAAAAAATGTTACGTAATTCATATTGGCATCCAATCTTTTTTGGCTGTGAAAATGGTGCACTCCCCAAAATATGTATGAAATAAGAAAGAGCGCCGCGCCCACCGCCAAAAGCACCGCGCCCACCGTCATATCCTGCGACATATTCACAGCAGCTTTTGAAGCCATAAATGTCAGCAATACCGTGTACGCCATAAATGGCTTTTTCGCCTCGCCCGGCTGCCAGCTCTGCTTTTTTCTGAGCAGCCACAGCATTATTAGTATCACTGCGGTGAAAACAAGCTCTTTCCAGCCTATGCCGTTCAATATACACATTGGTACTATAAGCATTATTTGCATTATAATGAAGCACACAAGGCCTATGCGCAGCCTTTTTACATCGCTTTGCGCATATTGCAGCAAAAGCCCCCCCGCCATAGCAAGAAACAAGCTCAGCGCCATTATGAGTTTAAACATAAAGAACATATCCGGCGCTAGAGAATAGAACCTCAATATCCAGCAGGAAATAAGCCCCACGGCACAGAAAAGGGCGCTCAGCACCAGCCTCAGCGCAGCGGCTCTTTTGAAGCCCGCCGTATCAGCGTTTTTAGTTTCGGCGCGTATGTAAAGTGCCAGCAGCACGCCATATGCTATAACTATGCCCAGCGTTATATAATTCGCTATGACCCATCCCATAAATCCACCTCGTTTTATTTCGCTGTTGCAGCATCAAACCGCTCTGATATCCACACTCGATTTCATGAGAACGCAGTGCTACAGCTTATACGGAGCAAGCCCCAATTTCTTGTGCACCTTAAACAGTGTCTTTGCCGCCGCCCGCGCCGCTTTTTCTGCGTTTTCCGTCATTATTTCCTCAAGGTAGGCCTTGTCTGAGCGCACCTGCGCATATCGCTTTTGCAGCGGCTCCAGCCCGGCAATCACAGCGTCAGTCACCCGCTCTTTGAGCGCTCCGTATCCCTGAGCGGAAAGCTCTGCCTCGCATTCTGCCACCGTTTTACCCGTCATGCAGGAATATATGGAGAGCAGATTGGAAACACCCGGCTTATCCTCAGAAAAGCGTATCTCTCCGTCACTGTCTGTAACGGCTCGTTTGAGCTTACGCTTTATGACATCCGGCGTATCCAGTATCGCAATATACGCGTTTTCATTTTCATCCGACTTTGACATCTTTTTTTCCGGCTCTTGCAGGCTCATTATTTTTGCGCCCGTTTTTGTGATGTATGGCTCTGGAACGGTGAAAATATCACCGTATATGTTGTTCATGCGCTCGGCCAGATTTCGCGTGAGCTCCAGATGCTGCTTTTGATCCACTCCCACCGGCACTAAATCTGCCTGATAGAGCAGTATATCCGCCGCCATGAGCGCAGGGTATGTAAGCAGCCCCGCATTCACGTTTTCTCCCGCGCGTCCGCTCTTTTCCTTGAACTGAGTCATACGCGAAAGCTCACCCATATATGTGAAGCAGTTCAGTATCCACGCCAGCTCTGAATGCGCGCTTACGTGCGACTGCATATAAAGCACGCTCTGCTTTGGGTCTATGCCCGCCGCTATAAGTATTGCCATTGTGTCAAGGCAGCGTTTTTTCAGCTCGGCAGGCTCCTGCCGCACCGTTATTGCGTGCAGATCCACTACGCAATAATAGCAAAAATATTCATCCTTCAGCGCCACCCAATTTTTTATGGCGCCTATATAATTGCCCAGCGTAAGGCTTCCTGAGGGCTGTATGCCGGAAAATATGGTTTTTTTATCGCCTTCCATCATTTGCCCGCCTTCCCAAGAAATTCGCGCACAGCGCTTATCTGGTCTCCCTTTTTCACCACGCCGCCATGCAGCACGGGCTTTGTTTTCAGCTCCGCTATTTGGACGGGTATTGCTTCGCCCGTTGCGGCATATAGCTTATCCGCCGCAATGAAAGCATCTTGCTCTTGCTCCCCCGTGACCGCCGCCAGCACATCCTGCGTAAATTTATACGGATTGGCAGTGGAAACAACCACAGTGGGCGTGCTGTCACCCGTTTCCCTTACGTATTTTTCGTATACGCACTGCGCCACCGCCGTGTGCGTATCTATAAGATAGCCGTATTCAGAGAAGGTGCGCTTTATTGTGTTCGCAGTCTCATCCTCCGTACAGAAATCGGCATAAAAATCATTCTCCAGCTCTGCGCGCGCGCTTTCCGGTACGCTGTATCCGCCTTCATTTATAAGCGCGTCCATCCACTGCTTTACCGCTCCGTCATCCCTGCCGGATATCTCAAACAGCAGCCGCTCCAGGTTGCTTGATATCAGTATATCCATAGAGGGCGACATCGTCTTGAAAAATTCGCGATCGGCTGTGTAGCTGCCCCTCTGGAAAAAGTCTGTGAGCACATTGTTTTTATTGGACGCGCAAATCAGCTTTTTAACGGGTATGCCCATGCGTTTGGCATAGTATGCAGCCAGTATGTTACCAAAGTTGCCGGTGGGTACGCAGAAATTCACCGGCTCGCCCAGCTCTATTCTGCCCTCCTGCGCCAGCTTTGCGTAGGAATATACATAATATGCCACCTGCGGCACCAGCCTGCCAAAGTTTATGGAGTTGGCGGAGGAAAGCGAATAACCCGCCGCCGATACCTCCGCGCGGAAAGCAGCATCGCCAAAAAGATTTTTCACACCCGTTTGCGCATCGTCAAAATTGCCCTCCACTGCCGAAACAAATGTGTTTTTGCCGTCCTGCGTCACCATTTGCAGCCGCTGCATGGGCGCAACGCCGTCAACCGGAAAAAATACCACAATGCCCGTGCGCGGTACATCCTTGAAACCCTCCAGCGCCGCCTTGCCGGTATCGCCTGAGGTGGCCGTGAGAACCAGCACATCCTTATCTTGCTCGTGTATGCTAAGCCCAGCAGATATCAGCCTGGGCAGCACCTGCAGTGCCATATCTTTAAATGCCAGCGTGGGTCCGTGGTACAGCTCCATAACATATTCGTCCGCTGAAAGCTCTGAAAGCGGAACGACCTCCGGCGTATCAAAGCTTTTATATGCCTCGGTTGTGAGCGCTCTAAGCTCATCCATACCCATGTCTATAAATTTTCCCAGCACTAAAGCCGCCAGCTCTGCGTAGCCCTTCTCCGCAGCCTCCGCCGCCTGCTTTAGCTCCAGCTTGGGGAAATACTCCGGTACAAAAAGCCCGCCATCCTCCGCTATGCCCTGCAAAATAGCCTTGAGCGCGGGCATGCTCTTACTTGAATCCCTTGTACTTATTACCTGCATATATCTAAACTCTCCAAAAAAAATATTTACGCCATACAGCACCGGCATTATAGGTTTTCCGCTTTGCCCTTACCAAACAGGCAGCGTTTCACACCGGCCAATAACTTTATTTTTATATACACATCCCGTGCTAACCAAACACGGCCATAATATAAAGGCAGGGCTTTCCCACCCTGCCTGAAACGCTCATACAAACAACCGAAAACCCGCAGCCGCGAATTTTCACTATTCGGTCAATCTATAAACAAAGCTCAGATAATATACTTTTTCAGGTAATCGGGCGCTTTGTCAGGATCTGCGCTTATTATTATTACCGCTTTGAACTGGTTTTTAGCAGTCAGCGCCTCTATTTTTTTGATGTACTCTTCAATATCATCAACGTCCCTGCCTATTATCTTGAGAAACGCGTCTATATATATTGCCTCTATGTCAAAATTTTGGGCAACCATACCGCAAATCAGGCCATACAGCGAATCCATAGAGTCTATAGCGTAGTCCTTCGCATCTACAAAGCGCACCTGGTGCTTTACGTCATACATATAACGCTTATCATCGTCTATAAATACAACGTCCCCCTTTGTGGTGTTAAGCTCCGCGTTTGCAAGGTCTATCAGCCTCTTTGTTTTGCCGCTGCCCTTCTTTGCGTATATAAGCTGTATCATATTGCTTATTCCCCCTTTGTGTTTGTATGTTTTTTAAAAACTCAATTTTCCTAATTATAATATATTGAATGGATTTTTTCCACTATAAAATTAACCCGGGGTATAAACAGTAAAAAATTTCACACGCAGTGCTTCAGAAAACATTAATAATCACTTATTGAATAGCCTACTAAAATGTATTATAATGGGATTCGAATGCAGAACCACAATATATATTGTTTGGAGGTTCATTTTGGAACCAATTATAGTGGCCAAAGAGCTGAAAAAGTTTTACCGTATGGAAAACATAAAAATAAAGGCATTGAACGGCGTGGATATAGAAATTTTCCCCGGCGAGAGCTGTGCCATACTTGGCACCTCCGGCAGCGGCAAATCTACTCTATTAAGCCTGCTGGCCGGGCTGGAACCGCCCACCAGCGGTAAGATATATATAAAAAAACAGCCCATACATATGATGACAGAACGAGAGCTGGTGGATTTTCGCTTGCAAAACATAGGCTTTGTTTTTCAGTCTTTCAACCTTATGGGCACCATGTCCGCAGTGGAAAACGTGGCGCTGCCGCTGATGTTTCGCGGTATATCACGCGGCATGAGAAACAAGGCCGCAAAAAAGCTTCTCATTGAGATGGGTCTTAAAAAACACCTCAAAAACAAGCCCATGCAGCTTTCCGGCGGGCAGCAGCAGCGCGTTTCCATAGCACGAGCAATAATTTCCAAGCCGGAGATAATATTCGCAGACGAGCCTACGGGAAATCTGGATTCACACACCTCAGTGCAAATAATGGACATAATAACGGGCATAGCCAAAAAACGCGGCGCCACACTGGTTTTTGTTACGCATGATGAGGAAAAAACCGCATATGCGGATAAGGTGATACACATAATAGACGGCAAGGTGGACAGCATAAAGGTTAAGGAAAAAACTAACGGCACGAACGATTTGCCGGAAAATGACAAAATATTGAATTTGGGGACTATGGAGGTTTGAAGAATTGAAAAGAGCTTTAGTTGCACTGCTTTTGGTACTTATGTTTGTGCTTGGCGCGGCCGGTGCGGCCTACGCGGCGAATACGGAGCCTACCGCGGCGCCTTCGCCCACGCACACTGTGATGCCCACGCCCGCACCGGATATACTTACAATAAACAACCAGTATACGGATGGTGATATGAGCTCCTCCTATCAGGATGGCTACACGCCCATGATACGCGACGGCAAGGCCGTTATAGTGCTGCCGCTCAATGTTAAAATAGGCGCGCTCATGCCGGGCAGCTCTCAGCTGGTAACATCCATAGACCTTGGAACCACGGGAGACCCTTTTGTTATAAGCAATTACGATAGAAGCGTGCCCATATCCGGCGACCGCTGCATAGTAAAGTATGAGATCCCGCTTACATGGCCGCGCACAAACGGTTCCTTCCCGGTGGTTATATCCGTAACCTACACACTGGCCGACGGCAGCGTGGAGGCGCAGAACTTTCCGCTGTATGTGAATATAACGGACGGACCGGGCCCCACGCCCGAGCCAACAATCACACCCGTACCGGAACCCGCGCCCTCTAAGCCCGTTTCCCAGCCCAAGGTAATAATGAGCAAATACACCGTAACGCCCGACCCCTGCTATGCGGGCGATGTGTTCACGGTAAACGTTACGCTCACGAACACGAGCGATAAAACCTCCGTTCAGAACATGACGGCAACCTACAAGAGCGAGACCACAGACCTCATCCCGCAGGATGGCACGGGAACCACCTACATCACGGGTATAGAGGCGGGAGGCTCCACCAATTTTTCGTTCAGCATGGAGGTGCGGGCAGACGCCGAGCCAAAGCCGCAAAAAATAAACCTCAATCTGTCATACGAGGACAACAAAACGACGCAGTATACCTATGAGGATCAGATAACGGTGCAGGTGCGCCAGCACATACGTTTGGAATTCGATCCGCCCAAGTTTGCCCCCTCTGTGATGGAGGGCGAATCCATACAGGGTACGCTCAATCTTTATAACAAGGGCAAAAACACGCTGTACAACGTCACCGTGGCCATGCAGATACCCGGCATAGCGCCTGAATCTACGGCGTTTTTGGGTAATATGGAATCGGGCGCCAGCAAGACGGCCGATATATACGCGGCGGTGGGGCCATCCGCCGAAGACCCGGAGGCCGCTGTGCAGTACGGCCCGGTGAGCGGCAAGTACCTAGTGACCTATGAGGACGAATACGGCGCGGAATATGAGCTTGAAGTGCCCGTGGAAACCAGCATAATGGAAATGCAGCCTACTGATCCGGGAATGATAGACCCCGGAATGGCGGAGGAGCCGCCTGCCGAGGGCTTCGTTATGCCCTGGTGGGGCTGGGTGGCCATAGCGGGCGGCGCGGCAATAATAGTGGGCGTGGCGGTTTCCGTCGCCAAAAAGAAGAAGCGCGAAAAGCAGCTATTGGAGGATATGGACGACGATGAGCTTTCTTGATGTAATAGCGCTTGCCGCAAGCAATCTGTGGCGCAGAAGGCTGAGAACTTTCCTCACCATACTCGGCGTTATAATAGGTACCGCCTGCATAATAATAATGGTGGCACTGGGGCTTGGTAATCTTGAGCAGTTCAACGAAAGCATTATGCAGAGCGCCAACCTCACACAGATAGAGATATACAACTACGGCGGAGGCGGAATGGGCGGCGGCAGCTCCTCCACCAAGCTCAATGACGGCACCATTGAGCAATTCAAGGCCATACCCGGCGTAAAGAGCGCCACCGGGCTTATTGAGATACCCTCTTACATGGTGATGGGAAAGTACACCAGCGGCAGCACTGTGTATGGCGTGGACCCCGCCGCTATGGATTTCAAATTCATGGAGGGCAGTGTATTCGGCGAAAATGACTCCATAGAGATAGTGATAGGCGCAAACACCCGCCAGTTTTTCACCGACCCCCGGCAGTCTCAGGATATGTTCGCGATGTCGGCGGGAGTTACGTACGTGGGCGGCGGCTCATATATGATGGGGGAGGATTATCAGGAGCCTACCGGCCCGGATGTAGACTGGACAGAGGAAAATTTGAAATACTACCCTTATTGGAACGACGGCAAGGAGGAGGAATTCACGCCAGACCGCCCGGCCCCCAAGGAGTATAAAGCGCGGATATCCGGCATTTTGGAGCAATCGGACAGCCAGCAGAGCTACAGCATGTATATGAGCATACCCGCGGCAAACAGGCTGATACGCGAAAACAAGAAGCTGCTTGAGAACATGGGCGTGCGTTCGGGCAACTACACACAGGCCTACGTGAACGCGGTAGATGTGGACAGCGTGGCAAGCGTGCTGCAGCAGATAAAGGATATGGGCTATCAGGCGTACAGCCCCACAGAGTGGATAACGCAGATGCAGGACGAGCAGATGCGACAGCAATCTCAGCTTATAGCCATAGGCCTTATATCGCTCTTCGTTTCGGCCATAGGCATAGCCAACACCATGCTTGCCAGCATACTGGAGCGCAGGCGCGAGATAGGCGTTATGAAGGTAATAGGCCTTTCCATAAGCAAAATAAACCTCATGTTCCTTGTGGAAGCAGCCATGATAGGTCTGCTGGGCGGCGTTATCGGCCTGATCATAAGCTACATAGTGGGCTTTGTGGTGAATCAGGGCGGCGGCGAAATGAGCTTTATGGGCATGTATTTCTCCGAGGGCGTGCGGCTTTCCATCACCTGGTGGCTGGCGCTTGGCGCGGTGGGAATATCCACGGGCGTGGGCATAGTATCCGGAATATATCCGGCGCTGCAGGCCACTAAGATGAGCCCGCTTGAGGCCATTCGCGGCGGGGAATAAAGAAAGTTTGAAGAAAAAACACCCAAGCAGTTCATTCACAGTTTGGGTGTTTTTATATTGTTCGGTGTGATTATTTTACCGAGATCGCCTTTGAGCTGCTGCCCGCAATCGTTTTCCCGTAAGGCTTTGAATAGGCTACCACCTTATATTTCAGTCCACCTTTGGGAACAGATCTATCCGCATATAGCAGCTCGTCCGCCTTTACCGTGCCTATTTTCGTATATTTTGTCGCTTTTCCCTCAGCTCTGTAGATATAGTATCCATCGGCACCGCTTACCTTGTCCCACTCCACTATAACATTCTTATTTACTCTCGCAGCGGTAACCTTCGCCGGTGCTTTCGGCTTGTTTATATCGGGATTTATTAAAATATCGTAGGTTTTGCTGTCGCCCTGAGCGCCGTTTTCGGGAATCACTGTAAGGCTATACTTTTCCGTTTTGCCCGTTGCTTCTATTTGGGTAAAGTATATGTTTTGATATTTTGTCCACGTCTCGCACGGTATCTCTTTTCCTTTAACATCGCGCAATATTGCTTTGGAATCGCTTCCGCTCAGTGAAAATATTATCCACGGATTTTTCAGCTTATTATATGTACCATAGACTCCATTCGCCATATAGAATGGACTGCTGCCATCCGCTTTGTTTATGTTCGGGAACTCATAGATTTTTTCCCTGTCGGTGGTCAGCCAGATATCCTTTATACCTGTATCAAGGTTAAAGTCCGCGTTCACTACCTTTACATATGCTGTATCAACGGGCACTATACATAATTCCTGCCCGGTCTCAAGCTTTACGCTGGGGATTCCCTCATAAAATATGGGTTCGCCGCTGCCCGGCCTGTATAACCCTACCATAGGCTCTGCCGAATCCGTTTCTATGGCGTATCTGCCTGTAGCGGGCGCTTTGAATGCGTACATACGGGTCTCTCCGCCCGTCTGTGCCGCTTGGTTGAGCTGCAACGAAGGCGGCTGGTAATTCGTGAGCGTTATTGATGAATAACCTATCGCACGAAATCCATAGGTTTTGCCCGCTTCAAAATAATGTATCCAAGAACCATCCATCATTATTTGCATACATTCTACATCACAGGCATACATGGCAAGCTCTACCGGTGAATCTTCCAGCCGTATCTGATAATATCCAGATACATCAAGCGTGACTTTGAACATTATACTGCCCGTTTCGTCCGGCGTGAGCTTTTCGCCCACCTTGAGCTCACGGTAGGGGTAGTCCTCCATCACCTCTATGCTGTATGGAGCGCTTACCTCGCCCGTAATGTTGTTTATTTCGTAACAATTCATGGTTCGTGACGTTGTGCTTTCGGGCGTTGCAGGTTCTTTTTCGGAAGTGATATCTGGTGGTATCGCTTCCTGCTCCGTCGCCGCGCTTTCCTCCATCGCTCCCGTTTCGGTTATTTCTCCAGCCAAAGCGGAGGAAACGGAAAGCATAAGCACCAGTACCACAACGATCGTGACTGTCAGTAATTTTTTCATAGCAGCCTCCTGTAAAAAATATATAGCTATATTTTATCATCGTGCTGCTGTAAACTTGTAATAGAGTTGTTATATTTTGGTAAAAAAACAGCAAGGAGTGACCGCTGTATATCCGTAGCGGCGCTTTAAAAAGAGCGCCGCTATTTTTTGTATTTCAGAAAGCATCACTTAACCACAACCTTGCATTTTGCAGTTACGCCGTTCCATGTCTTGGCATTGATATATGTGGTGCCTGTCTTCACAGCCCTGACTTTACCGGTGCTATCCACGGTGGCAATTTTGCTGTTACTACTCGTCCATTTGATCGTCTTGGGATACACGGATGCCGGCGTGTAGGATACAACGGACAGTTGGGCAGTTTTGCCCTTGGCTATGGTCACGCTTGTTTGCTTTAGCTTGATCGCCGTGGCCGGCGTCTTCACCGTTACTTTACAGCTGGCTGTTTTTCCATTTCCGGAGGTGGCTGTAATACGCGCTACGCCATTGTTCAAGCCTTTAACCTTGCCATTGGTGTCCACAGTGGCCACCTTGGGGTTGCTGCTTGACCATTTTATGGAGGTATCTGTCGCATTGCTTGGCTTAAGAGTAGCCTTAAGCTGCAGTGTTTTACCCTTTATTATTTCGCAGGAATCTCCATTTTCCAGATCAATTCCGGTGACCGCTACCGCCGGAGACCTGGAATTTTCGATTCGAATTGTACGCGGCTCCGAATATTCGAAATACGGAGGCCATACATCAGGGTAATCCGGAGGGCAGGGTATCCAAATTTGAAACTCTATACGGTAAACCCCCTGAGGCGCTTCGGAAGGCACATGCACCTCCGCCCACCCCGGATATAAGCCACCCGGACTGAAGGTATTGAAGAATTCATATTTGTCATTATATAAGCGCACAGCCACTTCCGTGGCATCCTTTGGCCAGCGTATGTTTATGTACAAAGGCCCTTTTGCGGCATCGTAAGTGGAGATATCCTTTTTAATGATATTATACTTATGATCCAGTTGATCGAATCCCCCGAAAATATCGGAAAAATTTGGAGCAGCCTGCGTCAGGCTCGGAAACGCCAATAGAGATAAAACAAGCGCTAAAACGGTGATTATGGAGCACATTCTCTTTTTCATATCATTCTCCTGTCTAGCTAAAAAATTGCGTCAATTCTGATATGGATCAAAAACAAGCTCAGTTGCTATATAAGCCATTCATTTATGAATGCTACGAGATACCGCTACAGAGTATACCCACCATCCAGGGAGAGCACCCCTATAATTTTGACTAGCCTTACCTTTTTATAGCAACATTGTATATATACTGCATATATTTTACCACACTTCCGCAAAACATGTAATCAGGCTGTTTTGACTTTGTAAAAAATAAGCGACGTGGCTATTCCTCAGCGGCCGGTATATTAAGGTCTGTAGCTCCAGATTCCGGCAGATACATCAAAACCGTGCCGCCATCCAGTGCGTTTATATATACATTGTTGTCTCCAATTGCAGGCCACTCTACGCGCTTATTGTTCGGGCCGTTTTCATATATGTCCTTTCCCACTACGCTGAACCTCCAAATTGGCACCACCAGCGCGCTTTGCAGTTCATCCTTGGCATTGACATATCCCATGAACAGCTTAACCTCCGTTAGCTCAAACTCCATTCTGCTTATTTCGCTCCCTTCATAGAAAGGATTTTGGTAATATAGCTGGTCTATCGCACGGTCTTTGATTTCGGCAAAATCCAGCAGTTCCACATCCGCCGCCACCTGTTCATATTCAGTGGCGATGTCGTTCCACATGAATCCCAACAAATTTCCTTCTTTGTCAAAAATGATATCACCGCTCTCCAAATTAAAAGGCGGCGCATAATATGTGCCTTTATCCAGAAAATTGCTGCTACCGGATGAAATCGGCTCAACACATGCCACGCCTCCGCTTTGGCGTGCAAACTTTATAATGCAGCCCGGTTTATCATTTTCTGCGCTTGAACTGCCGTAAGGATCGTTCACAACATCCTGAATTTCGCTATACAGAATATTTTCGCAAGCAGTGACCTGTAAATCTTCTATTCCCAGTTCTTCCATCAAATCTATGCCTTTTTGCCGCATGGCGTCCAAATCTATTCCGCTGCTCTGCATTTTTTCATTCTTTTCGCTGTACCTTTCTGTTTCCTTTTGTATTTCCAGCAATTCCGCTTCACCAAAATCGTTAACCGATGCCACAGCATCCATTTCTTTCATATACGCAAGCTGCATGTTTACATCGTTTTCTGTAGTATAGTAAACGCAGGTAAAGCTGAAACCACGGTAACCCTCCGGATCATCGCCGGCACTTACAATATAGTCTACACCATCAATAGTAGTGGAAACAGAAATATCGTGCTTGCCCGAATCCAAATCCGGCTCGCCCGTATCATAATCTCGCCTGTAATCAAATTTTGGCTCTATTGGTATAAGCTCGTTTTCCTCCGGCGCGGCGGCATAATCCGCCTCCGCCTCCTTTATATAGCCACGTATGGCTTCGGGCGTTTCCCCGTCCTCACCCGCTTCAGAACGCGCCAGCGACTGTTTTAGCTCTACAATTCGTTCCTCATAATATTCCTTCGTATTGGGCATGGGATATTGATAATAGGTATGCT
>CAYXBW010000057.1:0-15092 GCA_964463305.1 uncultured Christensenella sp.
CCAAGGCATACCAGATATCCCAGTTCGATTTTCCGCTCTGCGGCAAGGGTGAGGTTGAGGTGGAAACGGAGGCGGGAAGCCATAAAATTGGCATTACGCGCATACATATAGAGGAGGACGCGGGCAAGCTGGTGCACGAGGGCGACAGTCTGGTGGACTATAACCGCGGCGGCGTGCCCCTCATGGAAATAGTTACCGAGCCGGATTTCAGAAGCGTGGAGCAGGTGCGCGCCTTTTTGGACTTAGTAAAGGCGAATATGGAATACATGGGCGTTTCCGACTGCAAGATGGAGGAGGGCTCGCTTAGGTGTGATATAAATATATCCATACGACCGGAGGGCCAGGCCGAGTACGGCACACGCACAGAGCTAAAAAATATAAACAGCTTTTCGGCAGCAGGACGCGCCATAGCCCACGAGGTGAAGAGGCATATTGAAGTGGTGGAGGACGGCGGCGAGATAGTGCAGGAGACGCGCCGCTGGGATGAAGCCAAGGGACGCACCTACTCCATGAGGGACAAGGAGGAGGCGCACGATTACCGCTATTTCCCCGATCCCGATCTGGTGCCCATATATCTTAGTGATGAGCGCATAGAGGCCATACGCGCCACGCTGCCGGAGCTTCCCGCAGCCAAGAAAAAGCGCTACATTGAGCAGTTCGGCCTGCCCGAGTATGACGCGGGCGTGCTTACAATGAGCAAATATACGGCGCAGCTTTTTGAGGATTGCTTGCAGATATACAACGAACCAAAGGCCATAAGCAACTACATAATGGTGGTGCTGGCGGGTCTTTTGAACGAAAAGGGCATGGAGCCAAAGGACGCGCCCGTTACGGCAAAGGGCTTGACGGATATTTTGAGGATGATAAACGAGGGCAAGGTGAACTCTTCCGTAGGCAAACAGGTGTTCGTTGAGATGTTCGAAACGGGCAAGGACCCCGCGGCCATCGTGGAGGAAAAGGGCTTGACGCAAATAGACGACGCGGATGAGATACTTTCGCTGGTGCAAAAAATAGTTGCGGAAAACCCCAAGCCGGTGGCGGATTATAAATCCGGCAACGCCAAGGCCATGACCTTCTTTGTGGGTCAGGTGATGAAGGCCACAAAGGGCAAGGCCAACCCCAAAACGGTGAACGAGCTTGTGAAGGCGGAGCTTGAAAAGTGAAGCAGGGCAAGCTTACAAACATACAGCTAAATGAAAGCATTTTGAGCAAGCTGAAGCCCATGAATGAGGAAACCGTGCTGGGAGCGGGTGTGGGAGAAGATTGCTGTGCAGTGGATCTGGGGGATATCTGCGTTGTGTCTACAGACCCCATAACGGCGGCGGATGCGAATGCGGGCAGCTTGGCAATACATATAAACGCCAACGATGTGGCTTCGGCGGGAGCGGTGCCCCTGGCGGCGCTTGTTACCATACTGCTGCCCGTGGGCGCGGATAACGAACAGCTAAACGGCATAGTGCGCCAGCTCACAGACACGGCGCAGTCTCTAAATATAGATATTATAGGCGGACATACGGAGGTTACGGAAAGCGTTAACCGCGCAATTGTTTCCGTCACCATGATAGGCCGTCCGGCAGTGCGCGGCAGGATATTTCGCACCGCAGATATGAAGCCGGGCGATGATATAGTAATGACAAAATATGCAGGGCTGGAGGGCACATCCATAATAATGCAGGATTTTGCCGCCGAAGCACAAAAACTGCTGAGTGACATTGAAAAGGCGCAGGCGGCCTACGTGGAGGATTCGCTCAGCGTGGTAGAAGAGGGCATAGCGGCGGCGGGCTTTTGTGGAACCTCAGCTATGCACGATATAACCGAGGGCGGCGTTAAGGGCGCGGTGGCCGAAATGTGCGAGGCATCCGGCCTGGGCGCAACCATATATTTTTCGCGCGTGCCCGTGCTTGATATCACAAAAAAGCTGTGCGAGCATTATGGGCTGGACGTATATTCGCTAATATCAAGCGGGAGCATGCTTATAGCCGCAAGTGACGGCGCGGCGCTGTGCAAAGCGCTTTGCGCGCAGGGTATACCTGCCTGCGTTATAGGCCGTGCCGAGCCAAGCGGGCTAATAAACGGAGACAGTGCCGAAAGCTTTGCCCCGCCGGAGCGGGACGAGCTATACCGCGTGCTTGAGCGTGCGAGGTAAAAAATGCGCTCTATGCTATGGTTTGCGGCGAAAAAAACAAAAAAGCCGTGCAAAATGACGGATTATGTGGTATAATTTACCGTTGAAATGTATATGCCCGTGGATCGGGGCGGAAAAGAGGTAAACGCTGATGAACAGCATGACCGGTTTTGGCAAATGTGAGCTGGAAGTGGACGGCAGAAAACTGCGCGTTGAAATGAAAAGCGTAAACAACCGATTTTTGGATATGAACATACGCCAGCCCAGATTCATGATGCAGTATGAGGATGCCGTGCGTCAGTTTGTTAAAAACAACCTCAGCCGCGGCAGGGTGGATATATTTATAAACTATAGCTGTATCAGAGAGGATGCCAAGGGCATCACGGTGGATATGGGTCTGGCGGCGGCCTACGTTAAGGCGGCGCGAGAGATAGCAAAAACAACGGGCGTGCCGGATGATATTTCGGTGTCTCACATACTGCGGCTGCCGGATGTGGTGAGCTGCGAGGAAGATGAGGACGCGCAGGCTGTAAAGGAGCTGCTTTTAAAGTGTTTGGACGGCGCGGTGGCGGAGCTTAAAAAAGCGCGTGAGCGCGAGGGCGGTCAGCTAAAAGCTGATATATTGGAGCGCCTCAGCATGCTGGACGGTTTTGCGCAGAGCATATCCTCAAAGGAAAACACCGTGGTGGAGGAATACCGCCAAAAGCTGTCAGAACGCATTTCAGAGCTTCTGAACGGCGTTGCAATAGAAGAGCAAAGGTTGGCGCAGGAGGTGGCTATATACGCTGACAGGGCCAACATAACAGAAGAGATAGTCCGCATAAAAAGCCACGTTAAGCAGTTTGAAAATCTGGCCGGTCAAGCGGGCGCGCAAGGGCGAAATATGGATTTCATAGTGCAGGAGCTGAACAGGGAATTCAATACCATAGGTTCAAAATCCCAGGATGCGGAAATAATGAAAACTGTTATAGCCGCTAAGGGTGAAATAGAAAAAATAAGAGAACAAATACAAAATATAGAATGATATAGGGGTTCAAATATGGCAATGAGATTGATAAACATAGGATTTGGAAACATAGTTTCGGCGGAAAGGCTCATAGCAATAGTTAGTCCGGAGTCTGCGCCAATAAAGAGAATAATTACAGAGGCAAGGCAAAAAGGCATGCTTATAGACGCCACATACGGCCGCCGCACACGCGCCGTTGTGGTTATGGACAGCGGTCACGTTATACTTTCGGCAGTTCAGCCGGAAACTGTGGCGCACAGGATAGTAAGCAAAGACAGCAGTGAGGAGGAGTAAGGTGTCTGAACGTAAAGGTAAGTTGATCGTTATTTCCGGGCCGTCAGGTTCGGGCAAGGGCACCATAGTTGAAAAGCTGCTTGATGATGAGAGCATAGAGCTTTCCGTATCCTGCACAACGCGGCAGCCGCGTCCGCACGAAAAAGACGGTGTAAACTATTTCTTCAAGCGAAAGAACGAATTTGATGATATGGTCGTATCTAACAAGTTTTTAGAGCACGCAAACGTTTTTGGCTGTCAGTATGGCACGCCCAAGGAAAGAGTGCTGAAAAAGCTTTCAGATGGCAGGAACGTAATACTTGAAATTGACGTTCAGGGAGCCATGCAGGTGAAGAAAAACTTTGCCGAGGCGGTGCTGATATTTATAATGCCGCCATCCGAGGATGAGCTTTTGCGCCGTTTGCGCGGCAGAGCCACAGAGACGGAGGAGCAGATCAAAACGCGCTTTTCAAAGGCTAAGGATGAAATGGCCTATGCAGAGCAATATGATTACACAGTGGTGAATGACAAGCTGGAAGACGCCGTTTTGGAAATAAAGAAAATAGTGCATAAATAGGAGAGTAAAATTATGATACATTTAGAGTTATCAGACCTGCTGAAAAAGGCAGATTGCAGATATACGCTGGTGGTGGAAACTGCCAAGCGGGCAAGGCAGATAATTGACGGAGCGCAGCCGCTTACAGAAAAGGTGGACCCCAATCCCGTTTCTCAGGCGGTTAGTGAGGTGCTGGCTGACAGGATAACCTATATAAGGGTGACGGACGGTATAAAATAATGAACGTACTTTTAGGCGTGAGCGGCGGTATTGCGGCGTATAAAAGCGCAGCGCTGGCCAGTTTGCTCAAAAAGAGCGATATGGACGTTAACGTTGTAATGACGGAAGCGGCCACGGAATTCATATCTCCGCTGACTTTTGAAACGCTGAGCGGAAACCCTGTGGCGGTAAATATATTTGATATAAAGCGCGCCTGGGAGGTGGAGCATATTTCGCTTGCCAAAAAGGTTGATGCTGCCGTTTTGGCGCCCGCCACGGCGAATACGATCGCCAAGCTGGCCTGCGGCATTGCAGACAACATGCTCACCACCGTTTTTCTGGCGCTTACCTGCCCCATAATAATAGTGCCCGCAATGAACACGGCCATGCTGGAAAACACGGCAACACAGGTAAACTTGCAGATACTAAAGGATCGCGGGTTCCTCATAATGGAATCGGGCGAGGGGCTTTTGGCCTGCGGAGACACAGGCGCGGGACGAATGAGGGAGCCGGAGGAAATACTGGAATTTTTGCGCGAAGCGCTTAAAAAAAAACGGGGTTGACGGGTAAGCGCGTGCTAATAACGGCAGGCCCCACCTGCGAGGCCATAGACCCGGTTCGCTATATTACCAACAGAAGCTCCGGCAAGATGGGCTATGCGCTGGCTAAGGCCGCGCATGATATGGGCGCGGATGTCACCGTGGTATCAGGTCCGGTGGCTGTTTGCGCAAAGCCGGGCGTCAGCGTGGTGGATGTGGTCAGCGCGCAGCAGATGTACAGCGAGGTAATGCGGCTGTGCGGCGGCGCGGATATAATAATAGCCTGCGCGGCGGTGGCGGACTATACACCGGATACTGTTGCCGCGCACAAAATGAAAAAGAAAGATTCCCTTACTATAGAACTGCATAAGACAAAGGATATATTAAAGGCGCTGGGTGAGCGGAAAAATTTTCATCTGGTGGGTTTTGCTGCGGAAACGCGCGAACTCTTGACCTACGCAAAGGAAAAGCTGGAACGAAAAAATCTTGATATGATAGTGGCAAACGACGTTTCCCGTGAGGGTACCGGCTTTGAGAGCGATTACAACGCCGTTACCATGATAAAGCGGAACGGCGAAATTGTGGAGACGCTGCGTGAGGAAAAGGCAAGCATAGCGCGGCGAATAATGCAGGAGATAGAGCGGGATATAATTCAAAGCGGCGCGTGAGCCGCTCTTTTGGGAGTGGAAAATTGTACGCAAAGGTCATAGTGGATATATCGCATACGAATATAGACCGCGTGTTTGAATATCGTGTGCCGGAGGGGATGGAACTATCTCCCGGCATGCGCGTTTCTGTGCCCTTTGGCAGGGGAAAGCCGGCCAAGGAGGTGGAGGGTTTTGTTATTGCCGTGAGTGCCGAGGCTGAATATGACGCGGCAAAGCTAAAAGATATTGGTGCCGCGCTGGAGAGCTTTGCTGCCGTAACACCAGAGCAGCTAGAGCTGGCGCAGTATATGAAGGAGCGGTACAACACCACGCTGTGCACCGCGCTGCGCTTCATGATACCCGCGCAGCTAAGGGGCGGCAGGATAGCCGCAAAAACGCGCAGCTATTGCGTATTGTGCGTGTTTGGCAGTGATTATCAAAATGCGCTTGATTCGCTGCTGAAAAAGGACGGAACGCCGCGATTTCCGCAGCAGTTGGAGCTGCTTGAAGCGCTGCAAAGTTCGGACGGGCTGCCCACGTCGGAGGTTAACCCCTCCTCGCTCAAAACTTTGCAAAAGAAGGGCTTCGTGCGCGTAGAAAACCGTGAGGTGGAGCGCCTGCCCTTTGACGCGGAGGTGCCGCTCATAGAGGATTTTGAGCTTACAGAAACGCAGCGCGGCGTGCTGGAAAGCATAAGAAAGCAGCCGGACGGAGCGTTTTTGCTGCACGGCGTGACAGGCAGCGGCAAAACGGAAATATATATCCGCGTGATAAAGGATTGCATAGCGCGCGGCAGGACGGCTATAATGCTGGTGCCGGAGATATCTCTCACGCCGCAGACCTACGTTTTTTTGAAGCAGCGCTTCTCTGAGGGGATCGCCGTTTTCCATTCCGGCCTCACGGCGGGGGAGCGGTTCGACGAGTGGATGAAGGTGAAGCGCGGCGACGCGAAGATAGTGCTGGGCGCGAGGAGCGCCGTATTCGCTCCGCTTGAAAACATTGGCGCTGTTATAATAGACGAGGCGCACGAGGGCAGCTATAAGGCGGATAAATACCCCAAATACAACGCGCGTGAGATAGCGGGCAAGCGTTGCGAAATAAACGGCGCGGCGCTCATTTTGGGCAGCGCAACGCCAGATATAGAAACATATTATGAAGCCGAGCAGGGCGAATATACCATACTCAGCATGCCGCAGCGGCTGTTTGGGCTTTCGCTTCCTGAGGTGGAGATAGTGGATATGCGTGAGGAACTGCGTAACGGTAACAAGAGCGTGGTAAGCGGCAGGCTGTATGAGCTTATATCAAGCGCGCTTTCGCGGGGTAAACAGGCCATGCTTTTTTTGAACCGCCGCGGCTACTCCACCTTCGTTATGTGCCGCGCCTGCGGGTACACGGTGAAGTGTGATTCCTGCGATGTTTCCATGACCTATCATAAGGCGCAGGACGTGCTGAAATGCCACTATTGCGGGCGTGAAAAGCCGGTAGGGCGGATCTGCCCGGAATGCAGTAAACCCTATTTGAAATACTTCGGCACGGGTACGCAGCAGGTGGAAGAGCAGCTTTACACTCTCTTTCCGGGAGTGCGCGTAATACGCATGGATATAGACACAATGGGCACAAAGCACGCTCACCTTGAGGCGTATGAGGCTTTTGCGGCAGGTAGGGCAGATATACTCATAGGAACGCAAATGATAACAAAGGGTTTCGATTTTGGCAATGTGGAGGTTTCTGCGGTGCTGGCGGCGGATACCACGCTCCAATTTCCGGATTACCGCAGCGCGGAGCACACCTTTGCGCAGATAACCCAGGTGGCCGGCCGCGCGGGGCGCAAGGAGCAGGGCCGTGTGGTGCTGCAAACCTACAACCCAGAGCATTACGCGGTTCGTTTCGCCCAAAACCACGATTTTATAGGCTTTTACAAACAGGAGATAGCCGTGCGTAAATTGGCAAAGCTGCCCCCCTTTTCCGTGTTTGTGCAAATACAGTTTTCGGGTGCAAATGAACAGCGTGTGATCGAATGTGTAAAAGATTTTATAACACTTCTAAAAACCGTGCTATTGCCGCACAAAAATGATATAATATCTATAAGTGCGTCCGAATTGATGATAAAGCGCGTAAACGATATGGTGCGCTATCATATTCTGATCAATCTCAAAAAACCGGCGGAAGAGGCCGTAGAGGGCGTCACACGCGTTTTTATGGATACGAGCTACGAGGGCGTACTAACGGGAATGGATATCAATCCGCCTCGTTTGATTTAAAACTAAAATTGCTTTTTCTTAAAAGACGGCAAGCCCCAAAAAGCTGTTATTGGTATTTAAAATGAAAAGCAATAATGCATTATATATATTCGGAGGGAAAGATGGCAATACGCAATATACTTGAGGGAGATAATCCGAGACTGCGGAAGATATCCAAAAAGGTTACAAAGGTAAACCAGCACATAATAGACCTGCTGGCGGATATGGCGGAGACGCTTTATGACGCGCGGGGAGTGGGTCTTGCGGCACCGCAGGTGGGCGTGCTGAGACGTGTGGTGGTTATAGACGTGGGGGACGGGCTGATGGAGCTTATAAACCCCGAAATAATATCCGAAGAGGGGCAGCAGCGCACGGAAGAAGGCTGCCTTTCCATACCCAATGTGGACGGCTATGTGGTGCGTCCTGAAAAGGTGCGTGTGCGTGCCATGAACAGGGATGGCGAAACGGTGGAATATGAGGGAGAGGGGCTTTTGGCAAAAGCTTTTTCTCATGAGATAGACCATTTGGACGGTGTGCTTTTCACAGACAAGATGGTGGAGCGCATATACCACGATGATGATGACGACGAGGAAGAAGAGGAAATACGTATCTGATGGGGCTTAGCATAGTGTTCATGGGTACGCCGGATTTTGCCGTACCCTCGCTGAAAATGCTCATAGAAGAGGGCTACGATATAAAGGCCTGCGTTTCCCAGCCGGATAGGCCTGCGGGACGCGGGCATAAGCTGGTTGCGCCGCCTGTTAAGGTGCTGGCGGAAGAGCACGGCATAACTGTGTTGCAGCCGCAGCGTGTAAGCGGCGAGGAGGGGCTAGCCAAAATGCGCGAGCTTGCGCCGGATGTTTTTATAACGGCTGCCTTTGGGCAGATACTTTCTGATGATATACTGGCTGTACCAAAATACGGCTGCATAAACGTACACGCCTCGCTGTTGCCAAAATACAGGGGAGCGGCACCCATAAACTGGGCGATAATAAACGGCGAAGCAAAAACAGGCATAACCACTATGTATACAGTGAAAAAGCTGGACGCGGGCGATATTCTGGAGCAGGATGAATATTATATACCGGCGGATATGACTGCGGGAGAGCTTTACGAAGAGCTTAGCGCGCTGGGCGCTAAAACGCTTGGCCGCACGCTTAAAAAGCTGGAGGACGGCACGCTTGTACGCCGCCCGCAGGATGAGGCGGAGGCAAGCTATTTCCCTATGTTTAAAAAGGGTTTTGGGGAGATAGATTTCAGCCTCAGTACGCAGGAGATAATAAATTTTGTGCGCGGCACGAACCCTTTCCCCGGAGCATATATAAACTATAAAGGGGAGCGGGTGCGGGTGTATGCCGCATCTGTAACAGAGCAAACGGAGGCGGCGGAGTGCGGCGAGACGGTGTGTGCCGATCCGCGGCGCGGGCTGCTTGTTAAATGTACAGACGGCGTTTTGTCGCTTGATATTATAAAATGCGCGGGCGCGCGTATGATGAACGCAAAGGAATGCTTGCGCGGCAGAGATATGGAAGTGGGCTATAAATTTTCAAATGACGGAGACAAGGCTTGAAGCCCCCGGCGGCCGGAGCAAAATATGTTATGCAAAATGCCGCGTATAAAGCTATATCATGCGGGAAGAGTGCTTTAAAAATTGTGGAAAATATTGCTGTAAACGCGAAATTTTTTGAGGTGAATAAGTGAATGCTAGATTGGTGGCGCTCGACATATTGTCGGGCGTTTTAAAAGACAGTAAGTATTTGAATCTGGAGCTTAAGCGCGCGCTTTCGCCCGCAATGAGTGCGGAGGACAGGCGTTTTATCACCGCGCTGGTGAGCACTACCATAGAAAATTTGCAGCGTATAGATTTTGTGATAGACAGCTTTGTGCGGGCAAAGCGCGTGCACACCGTTATACGAAATATACTGCGGCTGGGCGTGTGCCAGCTTATGTTTTTTGAAAGCGTGCCGGAGAGCGCGGCGGTAAATGAAAGCGTGAAGCTGGCGCAATCAAGGGGCAAAGCGCAGCTAAAGGGCTTTGTGAACGCTACGCTGCGCAGTGTGGCGCAAAATATGGGCAGTCTTGAATACCCCAAAGCGGAAGAAAATTTTTCTGAATATCTGCGGGTGATGTACAGCTATCCCAAATGGCTGTGTGATAGATATATAGCCGAGTATGGCCAAAAACAGGCGGAGGAGATGCTGGCCTACCGTGGAGATAATTCGCTCACCTGTGTGCGGCTCTGCGGCGAGGGGCAAGCCCAACCGCCGGAGGGTTTTATTCGCGGAAAGTATTGCGCGGACGCATATTATATAAAAAATGCTTCAGATATAGAAAATATGCCGCTTTTTAAACGGGGTGAGATCACCGTTATGGGTGAGGCCTCTATGATATGCGTTATGGCGGCGGGCATTGGCGCGAAGGACAGCGTACTTGATCTGTGCGCCGCGCCGGGGGGAAAGAGCTGCTATGCGGCACGCTTTGCGCATGAGGGCAGCGTAACAGCGCAGGATGTGTACGAACATCGTGTGGAGCTGATACGCGCCACCGCCGCCAGGCTTTGCGCGGATAATGTTACTGCGCAGAGCTGGGACGCTACTGTTTTAAGGCCGGAGCAGCAGGAGGTCTTTGACGTGGTGCTGGCGGATGTGCCTTGCAGCGCGTTGGGGCTGCTGCACAGAAAGCCGGATATAAAGCTTTCCAAGCGGGAAGAGGATATTGCCGCACTCACGGAATTACAGCGCGGCATACTGGAAAACGCCGCGCGCTATGTGAAGCCGGGCGGTATATTACTTTACTCCACCTGCACCATAGACCGTGCGGAAAACCAGGATATTGCGGCATGGTTTTTAGCAGAGCATACTGATTTTGCGCCGGATGAGCTGAAAAATTATCTGCCGGAGGCGCTCATGCCGCGCGCAAACGGAGCAGAATTGCAGCTGCTGCCGCACATAGACGGCGTGGACGGATTTTTTATGGCGAGGTTTAGAAAAAATGGCTGAGAATTTAAAACCAAGGCTGCTCGATTTTGATACGGAGGGGCTAAAGCTGGAGCTGGCGCGCATGGGCGAGCCTGCCTTCAGGGCCGGACAGATAAGAAAATGGCTCAATCTGGGAGCGCCTTTTGAGAACATGACAGACCTTTCCATAAAGCTGCGTGAAAGGTTGAGGGATAGCTTTGAAGAGGGCTATGCCCACACGCTTGAAAAGCTTTCTGCCGCAGATGGCACTAAAAAGTATCTTTTTAGGCTGCACGACGGCAACACGGTGGAAAGTGTGTATCTGCCAAAAGACTATGGCAACAGCGTTTGCGTTAGTTCGCAGGTGGGCTGTGCGCGCGGCTGCTCATTTTGCGCCTCCTGCAGGGACGGTTTACTGCGAAATCTCTCTGCCGGGGAGATACTTTCGCAAATAATAGCTGTAAACAGAGATAATACCGGCGGTGAGATAAACCATATAGTGCTAATGGGTATGGGTGAACCGCTGGATAACTACGAAAATGTGCTGCGCTTTTTGCGGCTGGTAAATGATGAAGCGGGGCTGAATGTGGGCAAGCGGGGAATATCGCTCTCCACCTGCGGAATAACGCAAAACATTTACAGGCTTGCGCAGGATTTTCCCGGAATCACTCTTTCAATATCGCTGCACGCGGCAAGCCAGCAAAAGCGGGAGGAGATAATGCCCTCCGCAAAGCAATATTTTATTGATGACATTGTAGACGCGGCACGTACATATTTTAAAACAACGGGCAGGCGGGTCATATTTGAATATGCGCTCATAAGCGGGTTCAATGATGGGGAACTTGACGCACAGCAGCTTTCCTCGCTTTTGAGGGGATTTCCCTGCCATGTTAACGTGATACCGCTAAATGATACGGGTGTGCTTAAGGCGCCAAAAAAGGGCGAGGTTTACGCTTTTTGTGAAAAATTAGTAGCGCTGGGTCTGTCTGCCACGGTTCGGCGCTCAATGGGCGCGGATATAGAGGGAGCCTGCGGGCAATTGCGTAGTCGGAATTTGTGAAATATTTATCCTAATTAGTATAAAACGGTTGCTATAGAGTGCGAAAATTGCTATAATAATCAATGTTGAACCGATTATGAGGGCGGATTTTTTTTTGCGGTTTTATGGCAAATCTATCCGGCCGTATACGTGTGCTCATGAGGAGCTGGCATATTATTTATTGGCACATGCGGCCGAGGCTGCGTTTTTGCGCAGTGCGACAGACATTTAGAGCATAAGCCCCGCGGTGGATGGAGAGTGTTTGGAAAACCAGATATATTTTGGCGGTAAGTGGGTATTTGTGCGGTATTGTACAGTCAATTGTTAATTTTTTAACGATTTGTTTCTATCATAAATATATACGGAGGGTAATATCTAATGAAATCGCTTCAAGAGCTGGAGGCAATTAGAAAGAAGACGCTGGACAAGGTGGACATAAGAAAGCAGGACGCTGAAAAGCGCGTGGTGGTAGGCATGGCTACCTGCGGCATTGCTGCGGGCGCAAGGCCTGTGCTGCAAGCCTTTGTGGATGAGGTGGCAAAGAGGGGCTTATCTGACGTCTCGGTGTCGCAGACGGGCTGCATAGGCGTATGCAGGCTGGAGCCAATCGTTGAGGTGTTCACGCCCGGTGCTGAGAAAGTCACATACGTAAAGGTTAATCCGGAGATGGTTCCCAAAATACTCACAGAGCATTTGGTGAACGGAAACACTGTTACGGAATACACGATAGGTTATTACGAGAAGAATAACGCATAACAATTTATTGGAGGGTTTGGTCTTATGGATTTTTATCGTTCTCATGTACTCGTTTGCGGGGGTACAGGGTGTACTTCTTCGGGTTCGGGCGAAATTATAACAAATTTTGAATCCGAGATAGCAAAGCACGATCTTGATAAGGAAGTAAAGGTTGTTAGAACGGGCTGCTTTGGCCTTTGTGAAGCCGGTCCCATAATAATCGTTTACCCCGAAGGCGCTTTTTACAGCCGCGTAAAGGCAGAGGATGTTGGCGAAATAGTTGAAGAGCATCTTTTGAAGGGCAGAATAGTTCAGCGTCTTTTGCACAAGGAGGAGGATGTTGAAGAAGTTGCTACCACGCTTGACGAAATAGAGTTTTACAAAAAGCAGGAGCGTGTTGCGTTGCGCAATTGCGGCGTAATAGACCCTGAGCAGATAGACGAGTACATAGCTTTTGACGGCTACAAGGCGCTTGGCACCTGCCTTACAGAGTGCAAACCGCAGGACGTTATAGACAAAATAAAGGCCTCCGGGCTGCGCGGCAGAGGCGGCGGCGGTTTCCCCACGGCTATGAAATGGCAGTTTTGCGCGAATGCGCCGGCAGGCCAAAAATACGTTATATGCAACGCAGACGAGGGCGACCCGGGCGCGTTTATGGATCGCTCCGTTTTAGAGGGTGACCCGCACAGCGTTATAGAGGCCATGGCAATAGCGGGCTACGCTATAGGCGCGGACATGGGTTACGTATATGTGCGCGCGGAGTACCCCATAGCCGTTAAGCGTTTGCAGATAGCCATAGATCAAGCCAGAGAATACGGCCTATTAGGTGACAATATATTCGATACCGGTTTCAAATTCGATATGGAGATAAGACTGGGCGCGGGCGCATTCGTGTGCGGCGAGGAAACTGCGCTCATGGAGTCAATAGAGGGCAGGCGCGGTGAGCCGAGGCCCAAGCCCCCGTTCCCCGCGAACAAGGGACTTTTTGGCAAGCCCACCATAATAAACAACGTGGAAACTCTTGCGAACATACCCGTTATACTGCTCAAGGGGCCGGAATGGTTTGCCTCTATGGGTACGGAAAAATCAAAGGGTACCAAGGTTTTTGCGCTGGGCGGCAAAATAAACAACACCGGTCTTGTGGAGATACCCATGGGCACCACGCTCAGAGAGGTAATATACGAGATAGGCGGCGGTATACCGGACGGGCGCATATTTAAAGCGGCGCAGACGGGCGGACCCTCCGGCGGCTGCATACCCACAGAGCACCTTGATCTACCTATAGATTACGATACGCTCACCTCCATAGGCTCCATGATGGGCTCTGGCGGTCTCATAGTAATGGACGATGAAAACTGCATGGTGGACGTTGCCAAATTCTTCCTGGACTTCACTGTGGACGAATCCTGCGGAAAGTGCCCGCCCTGCCGTATAGGCACAAAGCGCATGCTTGAGATATTGCAGCGCATAACAGATGGCAAGGGCAAGCCGGGAGACATAGAAAAATTGCAGGAGCTGGGTGAGAGCATAAAAGCGGGCGCGCTGTGCGGCCTGGGCAAGACGGCTCCCAACCCCGTACTTTCCACTATACAATACTTCCGCGACGAGTATGAAGCTCATATTTTTGACAAGAAATGCCCGGCGGGCTATTGCCAGGCGCTGCTCACATATGAGGTAATACCCGAAAAGTGCATAGGCTGCGGAATGTGCAAGCGCGTATGCCCTGCGGACGCTATTACGGGCGAGAAAAAACAGCCCCACGTAATAGATCCGGATAAGTGCATAAAGTGCGGAGCTTGCGTGGAAAAATGTAAGTTCTCGGCTATAAAGAGGTAAAGAAGGGAGATTTGATGATATGATATCATTGACTATAGACGGCGTAAAAGTTGAAGTGCCGGATAATATAAGCGTTCTGGACGCTGCCAGAAAAGCTAATATAGAAATACCCACGCTGTGCTACCTGCGCGGTGTGAACGCCATAGGCGCGTGCAGGATATGCATGGTGGAGGTGGTGGGCAATCCCGTTTTGCAGGCGGCTTGCGTGCTGCCAGCTGCGGATGGCATGGAAATACTCACAAATTCCGAAAAGGTTATGAAAACAAAGCGCGCCACACTGGATCTGCTGCTTTCAAATCATGACCGCGAGTGCCTTACCTGCGTGAGAAACCGCACCTGCGAGCTGCAGAAGCTGGCGGAGGATTTTGGCATAACAAGCATAAAATACGAGGGTGAAAAGCTGGCCAAAGCTAAGGACAACGTTTCTCCCAGCGTGGTACGCGACCCCAACAAGTGCATACTTTGCAAACGCTGCGTATCCATGTGCGAAAATATACAGGGCATAGGCGCTATAGGCGCAACCAACCGCGGCTTCAAAACAATTGTGGAGCCGGTTTGGGGACGCTCGCTTGTGGACGTGAACTGCATAAACTGCGGTCAGTGCATAACTGCCTGCCCGGTTGGCGCGCTCACAGAAAAGCGCGAGACGGAAAAGGTTTGGGAAGCGCTGCACGATCCGCGTAAATACGTTGTGGTACAGCCCGCTCCCGCCGTACGCTTCGCTCTGGGCGAGGAGTTTGGCATGCCAATGGGCACCAGGGTAACGGGCAAGCTGGCGGCTGCTTTGCGCAAGCTTAAGTTTGATAAGGTTTTCGATACAGATTTCGGCGCAGACCTCACCATAATGGAAGAGGGCTTTGAGCTTATAGGCAGGATAAAGAACGGCGGTACGCTGCCCATGATAACCTCCTGCTCACCCG
>CAYXBW010000058.1:0-14887 GCA_964463305.1 uncultured Christensenella sp.
TAACGGTACCCAGCCCCTGCCCTATGCAGGCCGCGCTGGAGCGTATATGCGCCACGCCATCCAGCACAACAATGTTGCACCGCCCTACGTCCGGTATGCCCACGCCCAGCCCGCTGTTTTTCATGGCGCAGGCAATGCCCGCGTATTTGGCCCCCTCGTAAGCCTCGCGCACCGCGTCCAGCGTTTCTATAAGCGCGGTGCTCTCATCCGCAATTTGGCCGTTGGGCAGTGTTTCGCCCGGACGGATAGCGTTTTTATATCGCATTTCAAAGGGCGATATGCCCACCAGCTTTGCCAGCGCGTTTATGCAGCTTTCCATGGCAAAGCAGCTTTGCGTAACGCCAAACCCGCGGTAGGCTCCCGCGGGCGGGTTGTTTGTGTATACGGCGAAACCCTCTATGTCTATATCTTGAAAATGATAGGGTCCGGCGGCGTGCGTGCAGGCGCGCTGCAGCACAGGCCCGCCCAGTGAGGCGTAAGCGCCCGTATCCGATATTATGACAGCCTTCATAGCCGTTATATTGCCCTGCTCGTCGCAGCCCACGGTGAAATCCATCTCCATTGGGTGACGCTTGGGATGAAGAGCTATGCTTTCCGCGCGGCTCAGCTTGAATTTTACCGGCTGCTGCGTGATATGAGCCAGAAGCGCGGCGTGGTGCTGCACGCTCATATCCTCCTTGCCGCCAAAGCCGCCGCCCACAGCCTTGGCGGTAACGCGCACCTTTTCAAGGGGCAGATTCAGCATATCTGCGCACTCGTGCAGCGTTTGGTATATGCCCTGATCCGCAGAGTATATACGCACCCCGCCCTCCTCCGGCAGCGCCACGGCACATTCCGGCTCTAAAAAAGCGTGCTCTGTAAAGGGTGTAGAATAATGTTTCGTAACAATGTGACGCGATGCCTTGAGCTTGCTCTCAGCATCTCCTCTTATAAGATGCTCATGCGCAAGTATATTGCCCGTTTGGTGCAGCGCGGGCGCGCCCTCCGCCATTGCCTCGGTGGGCGAGGTAAGGGGCGGCAGCTCCTCCTGCTCTATGCGCACAAGCTCGCGTATCTCCGCAAGCCCGCGCTTCGTTTTGGCGGCTATCAGCACTATAGCGTCTCCCATGCAGTGCGTTATCTGCCCAACGCCAGTCAAAACAGGCCAGTCCTTTTTAAGATGCCCCACCAGTTTAGAGCCGGGTATATCCTCATATGTGACGGCGGCAACAAAATCGGTATGCGCCTTTGCCGCCTCAAGGTCTATTCCAATCACCCTGCCGCGCGGGTATTTCGTGCGCGCAGCGCCGCCATAAACCATGCCGGGGAGCAGCATATCGTCCGTATATTCGACCTCCCCCAGCGCCTTGGAAAGCGCGTCCACTCGGTTGAGACGCTCGCCTATGTCTCCTTTGACCGCCGCTTCCTTCTCCGCGTCCTCGCGCAGCAGACGGGAGGCAAGCAGTATGGCTTTTTCAATTTTCACGTAGCCCGTGCAGCGGCAAATGTTGTTTTTCAGCGCGATCTTTACCTGCGCCGCGTCCGGGCTGGGCGTTTTATCTATGAGCGCCTTGGCGCAAACCATCATGCCGGGCGTGCAAAACCCGCATTGCACCGCTCCCGCCTCCGCAAAAGAGCGGGCGTATACCTCGCGTTCGCGCGCGGAAAAGCCCTCTAATGTAACAATGTTTTTACCGTCCAGCTTGTCCGTTTTCAGCACGCAGGCCTTGCGCGCCACTCCGTCCAAAATTACTGTGCACGCACCGCAGGCACCCTCCGCGCAGCCGTCTTTAACGGAGGTGAGACGCAGCTCGTCCCGTAGAAAATCCATAAGATTAATGCTTTCGGCGCAAACCACACTCTTACCGTTTACAACAAAACTTGACATAACGCTTCTCCTTGAATATTGCCTGCTTGGGCTTCACATCCGCTCTCAGAACTTTACTGAAATTTATATTGCAACTCTTGCGCTCATACTGTTTGGCGCGGTGCGGGCGTTGCGGCAAAAACCGCCTGCATCTAGCTTGGTTCTGCCTGCGCCGCCGCTGTTTCGCATATTCTCCGGCACATTCGCAAAATAATGTTTCACTCTATGAAGTGCTGTGCAAAATCACGCAGTGCAGCATAGCCGCCACGCACCTCGCAACAATGTTTTATATTATGTATGCGTAGCGTTCCGCCACCGCGCGCATAATATCCGCAAGCCCCTCAGGCAGGCCGCTTCCATCTGTCTTTACCACCGCGTCATCCAGTCTCAGCTTGAAACTGCCGTCCGCCAATATTAGAAAACCCTCGTTTTGGCTGTTTTCAAAGCCTTCCTCATCCGCAAACAGCGTAAATTTATCCTTATAGGGCGCGCTTGAATACGGGCAGAACATTTCGCAGTTTCCGCATTCGTTGCACAGCTTGTCTATATGTACTATCTGCGTGCCGTTGGCCTCTATGGCAATATTGGCTCTGTTGGGGCAAACGTCTACACAATTTTCGCACACTATATCGCAATTGAGGCAGCGCTCCGCCTCAGAATCTGCCTCCCACGCGTCTTTCAGCACGCCCCTTTTCTCGGTGGGCCAGCCGTCATATTCGGCTGAAAATTCTTCCGAAACTCCCGCTATTGCATCCGCTATTTTGCGCGCGTCCGCTATTGCCTCCACCACCGTTGCCGGCCCGCGCTGTGCGTCGCCCGCTATATAAACGCCCTGCAGGCTGGTCATCAGGCTGCCGTTTACGGCGGCTCTGCCCCGCTCTGTCAGCTCTAGGCCGCAATCCAGCAAAAAGTCATCGTCCACCTTTTCGCCCACGGCGGCTATCACCGTGTCTGCGGGCACCTCCACTTCGCGCTCCGTCTCAACCGGCCTGCGCCTGCCGGAGGCATCTGGCGCGCCCAGCTCCATCACGCGGCATAAAAGCTTGCCCTCCTCCAGCGAAAGCGGAGCCAGAAGCTCTTTAAACTCCACGCCCTCCGCGACCGCCAGCTCCAGCTCTTCAGCATCTGCGGGCATATAGCGCTTTGTGCGGCGGTAAACAATGTACACGTTTTCCACACCCTCCGCGCGTTTGGCGGCGCGCGCGGCATCCATGGCCGTATTCCCCCCGCCTATTATAACAACGTTACGCCCCAGGTTTTGCGCTTCTCCCGCGCGGCTGGCGGAAAGAAAATCCAGCACGTTCACCGCCTCGCCCCGCTCCAGCTCCACATTGCCCGGTTTGTACGCGCCAACCGCCAAAATTATATGCTTGAAGCCTTGAGCCTTCAATTCGTCAATGGAGGGAGCTTGCGCGCCCGTAATGATTTGCGCGCCCATCTTTTTGAGCAGCATTTCATCCTGCTCCACCACACGCGCGGGCACTCTAAACTCCGGCACTACGTGACGCACAATGCCGCCCAGCGAGTTCTGCTTTTCAAACAATGTTACGGGGTGCCCGTAACGCGAGAGGAAAAATGCCGCCGCCATGCCCGCCGCACCGCCGCCTATCACGGCCACCGGCTCTGCGGTCTTTTCGGGCGGCTTAAGCTCCTCCAGCAGCTCTGAAAATGCCGTGTTTGCGCACAGCAGCTTGGTATCTCGTATATTCACAGGCTCCTCGTAAAAATTGCGGGTACACCTGTCCATACAGCGGTGGTTGCATATTGTTCCCGTCATAAAGGGCAGCGGGTTTTTCTGCAGTATCACGCGCAGCGCGGCGGCGTATTCGCCCGCTCCCGCCAGCGCTATGTATGCGGGTATGTTCTGATTTATGGGGCAGCCGCCGGAACAGGGCGCAGTAAAGCAATCTGTAAGCGGCACTCTTTCAGCCGCCTTGCGTGAGGGCAGCGGCTTTATGGGCTTACGGTAATATTCGCTGCGGAGCGCATCCCCCTTGAGCGCGGCGGCCGCCGTTACCGAAACACCCGCCCAATCCGCGTAGGGCAGCGCATAAAGCTGCTCCGCCATTTGCGCCAGACGGTTGTACCCTCCCGGCTTTAGCAGCGTGGTGGCAAGGGTGACAGGCCATATGCCCGCGCCAAATATATCTTTTATGTTGAATGCGTCCGCACCGCCCGAAAAAGATATACGCAGCGCGCCGCCAAACTCCTCCGCCAGCTTTGCCGCCAGCGATATGGAAAGCGGGTACAGCGAACGCCCGGACATATACATCTCCTCACCGGGCAGCTCGCCCGCCGCAATGGTTACGGGAAAGGTGTTTGTAAGCTTCACGCCAAAGCTTACCCCCGCGCCCTCCGCGCGCTCCATAAGCCGCTTTATCATGGGTACCGCGTCCGAATATTGCAGATCGTTCTTAAAATGGTGGTCATCGAATACTATATAGTCAAAGCCCAGCGAATCAAGCGTACTGCGCGCGTATTCATAGCCCAGCAGCGTGGGGTTGCATTTTATGTATGTGTTTAGCTTTTTCTCCGTTATGAGGTAGCTTGCTATGCGCTCTATCTCAGCCGGAGGGCAGCCGTGCAGCGTGGAGAGCGTTATGGATTCGCTTACCTGCGGGCTTATGGCCTCTATATACGCGGCATCCACATTTTCAAAATCGGCCAGGCGCTCCATAGCGGCAGCCTTGCACTCCGCCCACACCGCGCTTGCGCCCGCGTTCCGAAGCCCCTCTATGAAGGAATCTATCTTGGGGGAGGTTATTCCCGCATAGTCATAGCCCACGCTCATGTTGAATATAAAGCCGTCCGGCGAGCCGAAGCCGTACTCCTTGGCAAGCAGTTTGCAAAAAAACCACGCTTTTACGTATTCCTCCAGCGCCTGCGGTACGTACAGCTCTGTAGACCACTCCACGTTGTAGCACTCGTCCTCCGCGCGTATGCAGGGTTTGCTTACGGGCAGATCCTCTCCATCCAGCGTCTGCACCGTTTTTAGCTCAAAGAAGCGCGCGCCTCCCGCATATGCCGCAATAATGTTTTGCGCAAGCTGTGTGTGCGGGCCTGCCGCCGGACCAAAGGGTAGCTCCAGCCTGCCGCCAAACAGCGGCAGAGTTTTTTCCTTCCGCGCGTAAAACAGTTTTTCTACGCCAAAAACGGTTCCCTGCGCCTCCCTTTCCGCCAATATCCAGCCAAGCAGCCCGCTTGGGCTTATCTGCTTCATAACATCGCTCATTTTGCCGCTACCTCCGTTTTTTATCCGTTTATTCCCAATGCGGTCATCCCGCCGCCGGAAGCGGGGTGTGTTGGCTCCGCCGCTTTCGTTTGCCTGTTCGTTTATTCCTAGCGCAGTCATCCCGCCTCAAACGGCGGGGGTATGTTTTTTTGCTTTTATTATGCGTTTATTCTGCGCCAGAGCGCGCCTGCCGTCTCGCGGCATTTTGCCATTATCTCATGCTCGTCTATACCCGTAAGCACCCTGTTTCGCATAAGCACGGCTCCGCCCGCCACGGTGTCCGTAACGCTGCGCCCGTTCATGCCAAAGAGTATGTGCGAATTTGCGTTTGCCGCGTCCATAGGTGTCAGCGGGTCATAATCTGTCACTATCACATCGCCCGCCGCGCCCGCCGCCAGCACGCCCAGCCTGGGTTTGAAGTAGCGCGCCGCTATTGCCGCGTTGTTTTCAAAAAGCATGCGCGGTATCTCGCCCCAGGCGGCGTTGGGATCGCATAGATTGTGCTTGTGCAGAATGTTTCCCACTTTATAAGATTCCAGCATGTCGTTTGTATAGCCGTCTGTGCCAAGGCCGGTAAGCACGCCGGCCGCCAGCATATTCATAACGGGACCGCAGCCCACCGCGTTGCCCATATTGCTTTCCGGGTTGTGCACCACCGCCGTTTTGGTTTCGGCTAAAAGCTCTATTTCGCGGGGCGAAACGTGTATGCAGTGACCTGCTATTGTCTTATCGCCCAGTATTCCCATGTCAAACAGGCGCTCCACCGTGCGCTTGCCATACTTTTCCAGCGAATCATACACATCCGCTATGCCCTCCGCCACATGTATGTGATAGCCCGCTCCTTGGGGAAGCTGCGCCGCGCAGTATTCCAGCGTGGCGTCAGACAGCGTAAAGGGGGCGTGCATGCCCATCATGCCTGCGCGCATATCTCCTCCGTTTTTGGCGGCGTACTCTATAAATTTCACGTTTTCGGCTACCGCGCGCTGCATTTTTTCCCTGCCGTCCCTGTCTGAAACCTCATAGCAAAGGCAGGTTCTTAGCCCCAGCTCCTCTGCGGCGGCCGATATCTCATACAGGCTGCCCTCTATGGCTCCGTAGCTTGCGTGATGGTCAAAAACGGTGGTAGCGCCCGTTTTTATGCAGTCTATATAAGTGGCGTAGGCGCTCATCTTTACATCCTCAAGCGAAAGCGCTCTGTCAAGCCGCCACCAAAGCCCCTCCAGTATGTCCATGAAATCCTTTGGATCGTGCTCGTTTATGGAAAGCCCGCGGGCAAAGGCGCTGTATATGTGGTTGTGCGCGTTTATTAACCCTGGCATTATAACGCCGCCGCGCGCATCCAAAAACTCCGCGTCTGCATGCGCCGCCGCTATGGAGGCGTCTCCCACCTCGGCTATGGTTCCGTCCTCTATGTAAACGCAGCCGCGCTCAAAATAGGGTTGCATAGCGTCTCTGGTCAAAACCCTGCCGTTTCCTATCAATAGCTTTTTCATGGACTTACCTCTTTTGGTTTTTTATGCGGATCGCCCCAAAATTTTAATATTTCGGGCATTTTTTCCGGTATGCAGTTTTATATTTTTCTGAATAGTTATAATATGTAGGTTTTTGGCTAAAAACCTTTCTCATTAGTTGTATTCTAGCACCCGTAAAATCAAAAATCAATACAAAACCAAAAAAATTTTTAGGTAATCTAAAAAATTTTTTGAAAAACCATTGACTATGGATTTTTTTGTGATATATTTAAATCAAAGTCAAGGGTTACTATTCAAACAAGGGTACAAAATTCTCCAGCCCGAAAGGGCAAAAAAAAAGATAAATCTACTAACATCATTTATTGATGGAAAGGCAGCTGCTATGACAGGCGGTATATGGATAGATTTTTTGAAAAGGCTTGCAAAGGGACTCGCGGCGCAGTTTGGCCAAAACTGTGAAATAGTGGTTCACGATATGTCCGCGGAAAACACCATACTTGCCATAGAAAACGGGCACGTTACAAACAGGCATGTAGGTGACGGACCGTCTCAGGTGGTTCTGGAGGCGCTCCACGCAGACCCCGCAAAGCTTCAAGATCATTTCGCCTATCTCACCAAAACGCAGGACGGCAGGGTGCTGAAGTCCACCACAATATATGTGCGCGACGAAGAGGACAAGGTTATTGGCATACTGTCTATAAATTACGACATTACAGAGCTGCTTGTGGCAGAGCGGGCAATGGGTTCACTGCTAGATCACGCGCAGAGCAAGCGGGAGGAAGAGGAGAGCAAGGATGCTCCCAAGATCCCGCAAAATGTAAACGACTTATTATTTGAGCTTATAGATAAATCCGTTCAGTTTGCAGGCGGAAAACCACCTGCTCTCATGACAAAGGATGAAAAGAAAAAGGCCTTGCAGTTTTTATCGGACGCGGGCGCGTTCCTTATAACTAAATCCGGAGACCATATTTCGAATTATTTCGGTATATCAAAATATACGCTTTACAGCTACATAGATGTAAAAGGGCAGGATGGCGGAAAACAGGCCTGATGGTCGATCCCAAATCAAAAACATTGGTTGGGAAAGGGGCGCCCGGTGCCCCACAACTACGCGGCGCGTATTATACAGTTCCAGGCGCGCCGGGTACTGCAAAAACATATAAAGTTTTTATAATGGAACAATTGTGAGGAGCAACTCATGGAAACCATAAAATGGATAAAAAACGAGCTTCCCAAAGCCGATGACAAAGCGCTTTCCATAATGTCTGCAAGCGAGGTCAGCCGTGCGCGCGCTTTTCACCAGAGCTTTCCGCAGTACACCATAACGCCGCTTGCAAAGCTTTCTGCGCTGGCGGAGCATTTGGGCATTGCAGAGCTTTATGTAAAAGACGAGAGCTACCGCTTTGGGCTGAACGCTTTCAAGGTGCTGGGCGGTTCTTACGCCATGGCGCGTTATATAGCGCAAAAGACCGGCAAAGATATTGCCGAAATGACATACGACCATCTCGTATCAGACGAGCTTAAAAAAGAGTTTGGGCAGGCTGTGTTTTTCACGGCTACGGACGGAAATCACGGCAGGGGCGTTGCCTGGGCAGCAAACAAGCTGGGGCAGAAGGCGGTGGTATTCATGCCGCGCGGTTCCTCGCAGACCAGACTAAACAATATTTTAAAAGAAAATGCCACAGCCACCATAGAGGATCTGAATTATGACGAATGCGTTCGCCTTGCCGCCTCCCAAGCGGAGAGCACGGAAAACGGCGTTATAGTGCAAGATACCGCGTGGGACGGCTATGAGGATATACCTTCATGGATAATGCAGGGCTACGGCACTATGGCAATGGAGGCCGCGGAGCAGCTTCGCGAGGCGGGGACCGAACGCCCCACACACATATTTGTGCAGGCGGGCGTGGGTTCGCTGGCGGGTGCGGTGCAGGGCTATTTTGCAAACATTTTTCCTGACGATTGCCCCACCACTGTAGTAGTGGAAGCCAACCAAGCCGATTGCCTTTATAAATCGGCGGCGGCGGGTGACGGCAAACCCCACGCAGTATATGGCGATATGCAAACCATAATGGCCGGACTGGCCTGCGGCGAGCCTAACACCATATCCTGGGAGATATTGAAAAACCACAGCGCCTTCTTCGTTTCCTGCCCTGATTGGGTATCTGCAAACGGAATGCGCATACTGGGCGCGCCCCTAAAGGGCGACAGCCGGGTGATATCCGGCGAATCCGGCGCGGTTTCCGCGGGGCTGATAGCCAGCCTGATGCAGGATGAACGCTATGCGGATATAAAAGCGGCCATTGGCCTGGATGAGCACTCTAAAGTACTATGCTTCTCAACAGAGGGCGACACCGACCCGGACAGATACAAACAAATTGTTTGGTGCGGTGACTTTAACACAGAAGATTGAGACGACTGCCTCGCTTAAAAGCATGAATCAGCGTGAACCAGTTGATCAGCGTGAACCAGCGTGAACCCATTATTTGGCGGGGCGGTCTCTTATCTTATATAGTACCTTGAATGGATCTTGATGCTTGACTTTTACCCCCTTGACTTTTTTACTTGACTTTTATTCCGGCTTCGCAAATGGAAGCGCAGCCGGCGTTTGCCGGAAAGTGCCGTGCAGCGTTCTTTATTGTATTGGCGCCATGCGCCGGGTTTAACTGTTTTGTTGTAAAAAAAACCAGCGGTCATCTACCCATGTCCGCAAAAAATTTCGGGAGGATACCAAAGATGGATTTTTCAGCGATAAAAAACGCTGCGCAGGGCTATGAAAAGCAAATGACGAAATTTCTGCGCGATCTTATAGCGCTGCCGGGCGAAAGCTGCGGCGAGGAAGCCGTTGTTAAGCGCATAGCGTCCGAAATGGAAGCACTTGGCTTTGATAAGGTGGAAATAGACGGCATGGGCAACGTGCTGGGTTATATGGGCAGCGGCGAGCGAATAATAGCCTACGACGCGCATATAGACACAGTGGGGCTGGGCGAGATGACAAATTGGACGTTCGACCCTTACAAAGGCTATGAAAACGATGAGGAAATAGGCGGCAGAGGCGCTTCCGATCAATTGGGCGGAATAGTTTCCGGCACCTACGGCGCAAAGATAATGAAAGACTTAAATTTGATACCTGCGGATGTTACCGTGCTTGTTACGGGCACCGTGCAGGAGGAGGATTGCGACGGCCTGTGCTGGCAGTACATCATAAACGAGAGCAAAATAAAGCCGGAGTTCGTTGTTATAACAGAACCTACTGATGGCAACATATATCGCGGTCAGCGCGGCCGCATGGAGATACGCGTGGAGGTGAAGGGCATATCCTGCCACGGAAGCGCTCCCGAACGCGGAGAGAACGCCATATTCAAGATGGCGGATATTTTGCAGGAGATACGCGATCTTAACGGCAAGCTGCATTATGACGAATTTCTGGGCAAGGGTACGCTTACCGTTTCCGAGATATTCTTCAATTCGCCCTCCCGCTGCGCCGTGGCGGATATGGCGGCAGTTTCAATAGACCGCAGACTTACGGACGGCGAAACCTATGAGATGGCGCTACAGGAAATACGTGCGCTGCCCTCCGTGCAAAAATACGGCGCGGAGGTAACGATGTACAAGTATGACCGCCCTAGCTGGAAAAACCTGGTTTACCCCACAGACTGCTACTTCCCCACCTGGGTGATACCGGCAGACCACGCGGCCACCAAGGCTATGGTGGCTTCCTACGAGGGGATGTATGGCACGCCCGTGGTAGACAAGTGGACGTTTTCCACAAACGGCGTTTCCATAATGGGGCGCTTTGGCATACCCTGCATAGGCTTTGGGCCGGGCAAGGAAGCTCAGGCGCACGCACCCAACGAAAAGACCTGGAAGGCCGACCTTGTAAAGTGCGCGGCCGTATACGCGGCGCTGCCCGCAATGTACACGAAATAAAGGGAGGATAGCATATAATATGAGTAATGTAGAGCAATTCACAAAGATTCTGGACGGCCTGAAGTTTGCCGATATGTATAAAAACGACTTTTTGCTGACCTGGGAGCGCACACGCGAGGAGCTGGACGCGGTTTTCACGGTGGCGGACGCACTGCGTCACCTACGCGAAAACAATATTTCGCCCCGCGTATTTGACAGCGGTCTTGGCGTATCTCTCTTCCGGGATAATTCCACGCGCACGCGGTTCAGCTTTGCCTCCGCCTGCAACCTGCTGGGGCTAACCGTGCAGGATCTGGACGAGGGCAAATCTCAGATAGCGCACGGCGAAACGGTGCGCGAGACAGCCAACATGATATCCTTCATGGCGGACGTTATAGGCATAAGGGACGATATGTATATAGGCAAGGGCAACGCCTATATGCGCGAGGTTTCAGAATCTGTTCAGCAGGGCTTTATTGACGGGGTACTGCCCAAGCGGCCCACGCTGGTAAACCTGCAGTGCGATATAGACCATCCCACGCAGGCAATGGCGGACGCGCTGCACCTCATACACGAGTTTGGCGGAGTGGAAAACCTGAAGGGCAAGAAAATAGCCATGAGCTGGGCATACTCACCCTCCTACGGCAAACCGCTCTCCGTTCCTCAAGGCATAATAGGCCTTATGACACGCTTTGGCATGGACGTTGTGCTGGCGCATCCAGAGGGCTACGAGGTGATGGGCGAGGTTGAAGCGGTGGCAGCCAAAAACGCGGCGGCTTCTGGCGGCAGCTTTAAGCGCACAAACGACATGGCGGAGGCTTTCCGTGACGCGGATATAGTATATCCCAAGAGCTGGGCGCCCTTCTCCGCTATGGAAAAGCGCACAGACCTCTACGGCAACGGAGATTTTGACGGAATAGACAAGCTGGAAAAGGAATTGCTGGCGCAAAACGCGCAGCATAAGGACTGGGAATGCACAGAGGAGCTTATGAAGCTCACAAAGGGCGGCAAGGCGCTTTACATGCACTGTCTGCCCGCAGACATAACGGGCGTTAGCTGCGCGCAGGGCGAGGTGGCAGACACCGTGTTCGACCGTTACCGCACACCGCTGTACAAGGAAGCCAGCTTCAAGCCATATATAATAGCCGCCATGATCTTCCTGGCGCAAATAAAAGATCCGCAGGCCACGCTGAAAGCGCTTGAGGCCAAGGGCGCGATCCGTCAGGTAGACTGATACAGACATAGCTTTCGCGGCGGTGAGTTTCGCCGCCGCGATATTTTTTTGGGCAGCAGGGCACACAGCGCACAACAATGTTGCATACTATAATTTTACGGCGTGCATAGCGTCCGGCACAAAAGGCAAAACGCAGTATATTTTTTAAAAACAGTATAAAAAAGGAGCATAGCATGAGCAAGAGAGTAGTTATTGCGCTGGGCGGAAACGCGCTGGGCAACAACCTTCCAGAGCAAATGGCCGCCGCCAAAAATGCCATGAAAGCAGTAGCCGACCTTATAGAGACGGGCTGCGAGGTGGTGATTTCGCATGGGAACGGGCCGCAGGTGGGCATGCTCAAGCTGGCAATGGACGAGCTGGCCGAAAATCACGGCAGCAAATACACGGTTACGCCGCTTTCCGTTTGCGTGGCAATGAGCCAGGGCTACATTGGCTACGATCTGCAAAACGCTCTGCGCGAAGAGCTTTTGAACAGGGGAATAAAAAAGCCCGTTTCCACAATAATAACGCAGGCGGCGGTAGACCCTGCCGACCCCGCTTTTGATAACCCCTCCAAGCCCATAGGCCGCTTTTTGAACGAGGCGGAGGCACAGGCGGAGCGGGAGGCGGGCCACACGGTGGCGGAGGACTCCGGCCGCGGCTGGCGCAGGATGGTGGCTTCTCCCGCACCCAAGGCGGTTATGGAGATAGACGCAGTAAAGGCGCTTTTAGCCGCCGGGCAAATAGTTGTGGCGGGGGGCGGGGGCGGCATACCCGTAATACCTCAGGGCAACGGCTTAAAAGGCGCGGGCGCCGTTATAGACAAAGATCATCTGAGCGCGCTCATTGCGCGGGAAATAAACGCTGATTTTCTGGTGATACTGACAGCTGTGGAAAAGGTGGCAATAAACTTTGGCAAGCCCAACCAGCAGTGGCTTGACCGCATGACGCCGGAGCAGGCTGAACGCTATGCCAAAGAGGGGCAGTTTGCGCCCGGCTCTATGCTGCCCAAGGTGCAGGCGGCGGTGGATTTCGCAGCCTCTGCAGCAGGCCGCACCTCGCTTATAACGCTGCTTGAAAAGGCAAAAGACGGCATAGAGGGAAAAACGGGCACACGCATAACGCGAGATTGACCGCCTCCGCCGCACATCTATCAGCCATATTCCCGCAGGCGAAACATTGTTTTGTTTGCGGCAGGTATACACACTGGGGAAGGAGTATATACTATGAATAAAATCAAAGGTTCCATATTTGAACTGAACGGCGTACCCGGGCTGAAGGAGAGCATACCGCTTGCGCTCCAGCACCTTGTGGCAATGATAGTGGGTTGCATAACCCCCTCCATAATAATTGCGGGGGTGGCGGGTCTGCCGCCGGATCAGGTGGTGCTGCTGATACAATCCGGTCTTTTCATAGCGGGAATAGCCACGCTCATCCAGCTTTTTCCGATATTTAAGACTATAGGCGCAGGGCTGCCCGTAATAATGGGCGTCAGCTTCGCCTACGTGCCCACGCTTATAGCAATAGCGGGCACCTTCGACATTGCCACGCTGTTTGGCGCGCAGCTCATAGGCGGGCTGGTGGCCATAGTTTTCGGCATATTCATAAGCAAGCTTCGCAAATTTTTCCCGGCGGTGGTAGCGGGCACTGTTGTTTTCACCATCGGCCTTTCGCTCTATTCCGTTGCGGTAAACTACATGGCGGGCGGCGTTTCATCCGCCAGCTACGGCTCTGCGCAAAACTGGATAGTGGCCTTCATAACGCTGGGCGTGGTGATATTCTTCAATTTCTTCACAAAGGGATTAATGAAGCTGGCCTCCATACTCTTCGGCATCATTGTGGGCTACATTGTGGCGCTGTGCATGGGTATGATAGATTTTTCGAATCTGGCGAATGCGCAGGCCTTTGCCGTGCCTCAAATAATGCCGTTCGGCATAACATTTGAGCCAACCGCCATAATAACCATGGCAATAATGTTTGTGGTGAACTCGGTTCAGGCAATAGGGGATATTTCTGCCACCACAAGCGGCGCAATGGACCGAATGCCCACGGATAAAGAGCTTTCGGGCGGCATAATAGGCAACGGCTTTGCAAGCTCCATAGGCTCATTGCTGGGCGGACTGCCCACGGCTACATTCAGCCAAAACGTGGGCATAGTGATAACCACGCGCGTAATAAACCGCTTTGTGCTGGGGCTTACCGCCATATTTATACTGATTGCCGGATTCATGCCGGTGTTTGGCGCGGTGCTTACCACCATTCCCCAGGCCGTGCTGGGCGGCGCGACGCTCTCCGTTTTCGCATCAATCACAATGACGGGTATAAAGCTCATAACGGGCGAAAAGCTGACCGCGCGCACCATGAGCATAGTGGGCATATCCGTAGCGCTGGGCGTGGGCATTTCGGCCGTGCCGGACGCTATGGCGGCTGCTCCTGCGTGGGTAAAGACGGTGTTTGGTTCCTCAGTTATAATAAGCACTATATCTGCCGTTGTATTGAACCTCATACTTCCCAAGGATGGCGGCAAAAACAGCAAGGAAGATCAGCCTTTAAAGGAATCCGAACAAACTGCCGGTCAGGCGGAATAAGCAAACAAAAAACCGCCGCCTTAGGGCGTGCGTTTAAAGTTTGGCAGCGCGGGCGTTCTATAAATAGCAGACAGCATGGGTACACGCCCGCAGCGTGCCATAAATATAGTGTAAAGCAATGATTTATATACAATAAGGAGAACCAACATGAAACAGGCAATATCAACAAAGGGCGCGCCCGGCGCAATAGGTCCATACTCTCAGGCAATAACGGCAAACGGTATGCTATACACCTCCGGTCAGCTGCCCATAGACCCATCAACGGGCGAAATGCCGGCAGATGCGGCTGCGCAGGCCGAGGTTTCACTCAAAAACCTACAGGCCATAGTTGAGGAGGCGGGCGGCTCTATGGCAAGCGTGGTGAAGACTACCGTATACATAAAAAACATGAATGATTTCGCCGCCATAAACGAGGTATACGCCAAATTCTTCCCAGAGCCGTTCCCCGCGCGCTCCTGCGTGGAGGTGGCACGGCTGCCCAAGGATGCGCTTGTGGAGATAGAGTGCGTGGCGGTGCTGTAGTTTAGGTGGGGGTTTGCGCTTTCGCGGGTGGGTTTTCTCGCTTGCCGCGAGGGTGGCATTTTCCCGCGCGGTGCGCGGGTAAAATAATGATAGGCACATCCGGCG